>NZ_CP118181.1:1311669-1639587 GCF_028748145.1 Entomospira culicis
CTCGGTTGGTTCCAGCGAGGGCTCTTCTTTCTTATCCTCATCACTCATTTGCGACTCCTCTTGAGGTTCTGCATTGATATTCTCTTCACGATTGAGATCGGCCTCGCGAACAATGGCCTCGCGCTCAATTGTCGGTGATTGCTCCATTAGCACATCTTCTATGGATTCGCCACGTTTTTCGCGCCAAAGGGGCTCGTCGGAGAGATTTTCGAGAGTTTGTTTCAATTTATTTAAATCGTCATTACCAGCCATCATTCTTTATTTTCGGTTTTTTCCCTATACAACTAAAGAGCTATTCCATATTCTCTTAAATTTAACGCATGAGACCCTTTTCTTTTTTCTCTTTTTTGTCTATACTGACAACGTTCCTTAAGATATTTGGATAGATAGTTGGTGCAAAGGAGAGTAAAAAGTCATCGTGAAACCGCATTTTTATTGTGATGTTTGTGGAAGCCAGGTGGATGCGCATTTAGATGCTTGCCCGCAGTGTCGGGTTAAATTTTCAGGGGTTCGTTGCCCTTCTTGCCTCTATCAGGGTACGATTGAGCAATTTTTACACGGCTGTCCTAGTTGTGGCTACCAGCTTCATGCGCAAGCGCCTAAACTTAATCGTACAAAAACTACCTCTAGGCCAACGCCCAAAAGGAGATCCCCATATCCTTGGCACATTTCAAGTAAAAGTCTGACGATATTTGCAGTTGCTCTTATCTTTACGACATTTATGATTCTCTTTATCTATCACGTACAAATCAGTCGCCTGTAATTAATGATATACAAAATATGCCTAATCTAAATAAAGACGAGGAAATCGCTCTCCTCGTCTCTATCTTTAACGTGATTGCACCTCGCTCCAAGCACGCGTATAATACGCAAGTGCCGAGCCAACATCGCGCTTAACCTCGTAGCCAAGCTCTACCAGTTGCGCAATTTCATAGGCGGGGGTTCGTTCACGCAACTCCTTAGCACCAGTCAAAATGGTGGGATAATAAAAGGTGTCAGCAATACGCGCATGCACATCAGGACGCAAGAGATAATTAATCAATTGATGCGCCCCTTCCACATTCTTACTCCCGGCTAAAATCACCAAATTATCCACATACACCAAGCCACCTTCTTTAGGCAGAAGATATTGATAATCTACCCCATCGGCAGCCTCAAGCTCGGTGAGTACCACCTCGGCATAGCCATGCGCAATCACACTGCTCCCCGATGCAAAATCCTTACCAAACATCTCCGCATCGAATTTTAAGAGATTGGGCTTCCATTCAAGCAGAAGATCCCTTGCCTGCGCAATCTCCTCGGCATCGGTGCTATTCACACTATACCCTAAATAAGCCAACGCCACACCGAGCGTTTCACGCACATCATACATCATGGTCATGCGCCCTTTAAAGCGATCGTCGCCAAAAATTGCCCAACTCGCGGGCAACTCTCCGGTTTTATTGCGATTCATATTAATTCCCGCCGCACCGATAAAATATGGCACACTATATGCTTGCTCGGCATCAAACGCTAATAATGGAAGAATCTCTGCCTCGATATGATGCAAATTAGGTAGCCATTCATGATTTAATGGAGCTAACATACCCTGCTCACGCATCAGCTCCATGTAGTCGGCCGAGGGTACGGTTAAATCGTATTGCGCGTTGCCCGTAGCCAGCTTGGCATACATCGACTCATTGCTGTCATAGGTATCGAGCACCACCCGAATGCCTGTCTCTCGCCGAAAATCTTGCAACACCTCATCGGGGATATAGTAAGACCAATTAAAAAGGTAGAGCACTTCCTTATCGTTCCCGCCACAAGCTAGTAGCATCGCACTCATCGTTGTTAAAAAAAGTAGACGAAATCTCTTCATCCTGCCCTCCCTCTCTACTGTTATTAGGTGGATAAGTTACCCCTATCCACCTATACATCACGCTAAAATGGTCTAGTTCGATCGCATAATCGCGTTCCACGCATCATTATAGTACGAAACCGCATCCCCAACATTAGCTCTAAATTCATAATTGTTCGTAAAGAGCCCCTCAATGCTGTATGGCACGGTTACCGTTCGCAAGCTCTCGGCATCGGGCATCAGCGTGGGATACCAAAATTCGTCCATAATAAAAGCGTGCACATCCAAACGCAAAATGTAGTTGATCAGCTCATGTGCCAGCTCGGGATTAGGCGCATTCGCCATGATCACCATGTTATCAAGATAGATCAATCCACCCTCTTTCGGCAAGAGGAAGGCGTAATGTTCAAAAATATTATCACCTTCGAGCTCCTTAAGAACAACTTCTGGAAAACCATGTGCCACCCAAGTATTGCGTGAGGCAAAATCCTTGCCAAACATTTCAGCATCAAATTTGAGCACATTGGGCTTCCAATTGGCGATAACCCAGTCGCGTGCCTCTTGAATTTCGGTAGGATTAGTACTATTCGCACTATAGCCTAGGTACTTCAATGCCACGCCCAACACATCACGCGAATCGTTCATCAAAGTCATCCGACGCGCTAAATCACTGCGCTCAAACATCCGCCAAGACGACTCATACTCCTGCACCATATTGGTGTTGACATTGATCCCCGTCGCACCCAATGCGTAAGGCACCGAATAGACATTCCCAGGGTCAAAGTCGATATAACTAAGGATGTCGGCGTTGAAGTTGGCAAAGTTAGGCAACAAGCTCTTATCCAACGGCTGGAGCATGCCTTGCGCAATCATCATCGAGACATAATCACCCGAAGGCACCACCACGTCATAATTGGCGCTCTGGGTTAAGAGCTTGGCATACATCGTATCGTTGCTGTCGTAGGTGTCCAAATGTACACGAATCCCCGTCTCGCGACGAAAGTCTGTTAACACTTGATCGGGAATAAAATACGTCCAGTTAAAGAGATTAATCTCGCGCTTCTCTCCAGATCCCCCACAACTACTCAAGGCAAATATCATCGCCATGGCTACCAACATCAGCTTACTCTTCATGATGTAAACTCCTTATCCATTTTTATTTTCGCTGTCAAAACAATAGAGAGCGTCGCCCGCCCAGCTATCTCTTCTCCAGCTGTTCTCTCTACTTCATTTACTCATAAAAAATCGAGAAATTCTTACGTCTTCACCATGTATTTTAAGAAACGTCGGGCGCTAAACGCCAGCAAGACCGTCCCCGCTATCAAGATGACCGAGAGCGCATAGACCACATTACTGTCGGGATCTTTACGGATGGTGTTGTTGATGGCGATGGGCAAGGTCGTCGAGCCCACACTACCCACAAAAAGGGTAATAACAAAATCTTCCAAGCTCAAGGTTACCCCCATCACAAAGCTTCCAATGATGCTAGGTTTGGCGATAGGTAAAATGACCTTGGTGAGAATCTGGCTATCTTTTGCACCCAAGTCTTCCGCAGCTTCGATGATTCCGCTATCAAATTCATCCAGTCGTGCCAAAACCATCAGGGTAACAAAAGGTAAAATGAAGGCAACGTGCGCAATGATCACATTGCCCAATCGTAGGTTAAGATTCAAACTCGCAAAGAAGATGGCAAGGCTCAAACCGACCACAATCTCAGGCAAAATGAGGGCAATAAAGTTGGTAACCTGCAAGTAGCTCTTGGTGCGAAAAGTGTACCAATGTAAACCAATCGCCGAGAGTGTGCCAATAGCAGTGGCAATCACACCCGCTGTAATCGCCACGATGATGCTGTTGAAAAAAGCCAGCCATAAATTCTCCTTGCGCGTAAAGAGAATTTCGTACCAACGCAGACTAAAACCCGTCCAGCTATTCTTTCCGCCGTTAAAGCTATAGGCAATCAAGATAAGTAGCGGTGCTATCAAAAAGACGGCCGTCATGATAAAGACAACCTTAGACAAGCGCGGGGCTTGCAATCGATGTAAATCTTTCATTTATCTACTCCTACTGGGTTACGGCACGACTGCGTTTCTGTAGCAAGCGTACTCTTCGAACCGATCGCAAGCGAACGATCATAAAGCCCAAGATGGTAATCGCCATCAACAACGTGGTAAAGGCCGCAGGTACCGGCCAGTTGCGCTCCTGAAAGAAGGCGTTGGCAATCTGTTGACCAATCATGTACGTTCCCTTAGCGCCACCACCGATCAGTTGTGGCACAACGTATTGTCCAAAGATGGGGATAGCCACAAAGATGATCGAAGCGATAATCCCGCCACGAATGTTAGGCAAGAGAATTTTTCGCAAACTACACATGTGGCTACAACCAAGATCGCGCCCTGCCTCCAGCAAGCCAAAGTCAAATTTCTCAATCGCATTATAGAGAGGCAAGATGGCAAAGGGCAACGACGTATACGCTAAAACAAGGATCACCGCCGTACGATTATACAAAAAGCTCTGTGGTTCGGCAATTAAATTGAGCTTCATCAAGAGCAAAGGCAAGAGACCATTGGCCTCTAAAATTGCCTTCCAAGCAAAGATGCGTACCAAAAAGTTTGTCCAAAAAGGAATAATAATGATCAGCATTAAAATCTCTTTACGCTTAGATTGTGCCATATAATAAGCACAAGGCAGCGCAATCAAGAGCGTTAAGGAGGTCGCTAAAAAGGTAATCTGAAGCGTATTTTGGATAACCTGCGCGTACTCTTTACTGAAAATTGTCCGATAGGCATCTAAGCTAAATTGATAGATGACCCCACCGCTACTGCTCTTGGTCATAAAGGAGTAGCTTAAGACGATAAGCAGGGGGATAACCGTAAAGACGCTCATCACCAAGAGTGCGGGCAAGGTGTAGCGAAAGCCTAAATTTTTACGCATAAATTATTTCGCCTCCTCAACAATCGCCACAATATAGGCATCGTTGGCGTGCCACCAGAAGTAAACCTTATCCTCCCATGTAACCTCAGGGCCGTCCTCGAGGTATTTAGAGTGCGATTTGATTGCTTTAAAGACAAATTCCGATCCATCCAAGGTGATAAAACATTTCGACTCCGATCCAAGATAGATCATATCATGGATAATGCCGTGGAAGATGTTATACTCCGCCATCTTATTCTCTAGCGACTTAGGGCGGTCAGTGGCAAGACTAATCTTCTCAGGACGCACCGTAAGGTTGATAATATCACCGACTTTAGGCTTAATGTCATCATCGGCAGTTACCTTGAGCATACCAATGCCGGCAATCTCCACCTCGACCCACTCGCCTTGCACGCTGGTTACCTTACCGGTAAAGAGGTTGGTCTCCCCGATAAAGTTGGCGACAAAGGCACTAATGGGACTCTCATAAATATCATGCGGAGCGCCTAATTGCTCGACACGCCCCACATTCATCACCGCGATGCGATCGGAAATAGAGAGTGCCTCGTGCTGATCATGGGTAACAAAGACAAAAGTTACCCCCACCTCATCGTGGATACGATCAAGCTGCACAAGCATGCGCTGACGTAACTTTGCATCCAAGGCCGAAAGAGGCTCATCCAATAAGAGCACCTTAGGCTCATTAATAAGTGCGCGGGCGATAGCTACGCGCTGTTTTTGTCCACCAGAGAGTTGATTGGGCATATTGCCCTCTTTGCCGGTAAGTTGGACAAGTTCTAGGTACTCGGCAACTTTTTGGTTGATCTCTTCTTTAGTACGCTTTTGCAAGCGCAAGGGAAAGGCCACGTTGTCGAAAACCGACAGGTGGGGAAAGAGCGCGTAGTTTTGAAAAACTGTATTGACAGGTCGCTTATCGGGGGAGAGTGCCGTAACATTGACATCATCCAGATAGATTGCTCCGCTAGTGGGCGACTCAAATCCTGCTAACATCCGTAGTAGTGTGGTTTTTCCACAGCCACTGGGTCCTAATAGCGAAAAGAATTCGCCTGCCTTAATCTCAATATTTGCTTCCTGAACGGCTACAAAGTCACCAAAAGATTTTTTGACGTTCTCAAAACGCACGACACTACCTTTCAATTTTTCGCCTTTTCCTCCTGCGATATGATTTATCTTTTCTCTTAAAAAACCACCATCCTATCTAATCTGTAGATATGGTTTTAAAGATGACTTTTTTTTGCAATTTAGTCAACACGTTTTTGCCATATTTTTCACTTTTTTTCAAATATTTTCCGCTTGGAGAAGAAATTTTGCTAGCTTTAAGAAAAAAGTGGTCAACACTAGCGATTTTATTGCCTAAAAAGGTCGATAAAAAAGTAGCAATCACTATTGTGCAAGGAGGCACTATGTCTAGCCCAGCCGAGTTGGCTCATCAAGAGCTCTTGAGCGCCTTGGACGCGTTTACCAACGCCCAAGATCACCAGTATCAGCCCACCATCGATCACGCCATGCAGGCGGTGTTATCCTTTTTACCCCTCCTTACTGCCACCGATGCAGGCGACTTGAGTCAGCAAATTGACCTTGCCCTTAGCCTACCCATCGTTGCAGACCAACCCGAATTAGTCAACCTTTTTAGCAATCTCAGGCTCTACCACCAAGAGTACTACGACGCAAAAAAAGAGACGCTCCTTGCCAAAGAAGCCCTGCTTATCCTCTCGCTATGTAATGAAATTTTGAGTCAGCTCATTCCCCTCATTCAGGAGCAACCGCAACCTTAAACTAACATTTTTTCATTTTTGAGATAATTTTAACCAAAATCATTCAATCAAATAAGGAGTTTACGTATGATTCGTTATCAAAATCTTGACCAAACCAAGGGCTTTTCCCAACTAAAAGAGCTCGCAATTCCTTCGGTCGTCGAGCACTTTACCAAAGAGAACCTCGAGAGCCAGAGCATTCGCGCCGGTGCCGATCTCACCTTTAACTATGCAGGAAAAGGCATCAACCAAGCACTACTCTCTGCCCTACAAGCCCTTGCCGATGAGCAACAGGTCATCGATAAATACGAACTTCTCTTGAGCGGAGAGATGATGAATACCGGCGAAAAACGCAAGGTGCTTCACCACCTAACCCGCGCACAACAAGCCGGCGAGGTGCTCTTTCATAACGAAAATTTACGCCACTTCTACCAACAGCAACAAAAGCGCTTTTCAGACTTTGCCAACAAAGTACACACCGGCGAAATTCTCGGCTCTACAGGCAAAAAAATTACCACCGTGGTGCAAGTAGGCATCGGCGGTAGCGACCTAGGGCCTCGCGCGCTCTACTTGGCGCTACAGAATCTCTATCTAAGCAAACTCGAGGCTAAATTCATTAGCAATGTTGACCCCGACGACGCAGCTATCATCATCGACAGTTGCGATTTAGAGCGCACGCTCTTTATCCTCGTCTCAAAAAGTGGCACCACACAAGAGACCCTCGCCAATCGCAACTTCGTCCTAGAGGCGGCCGCCAAACAACAGATCCTCAACTTTATCCCCAATAAACATATGGTATGCGTAACCAGCCAGACCAGCCCCTTGGCAAAAGACGATAGCTACCTCGTGAGCTTCTTTATCGACGACTTTATTGGCGGACGCTACTCCTCCACTTCGGCCGTAGGTGGGGTAGTCTTGAGCCTTGCCTTTGGTTCTGATGTCTTTGACGAACTGCTTGAGGGGGCTGCCGACGCCGATGCGCATGCGCGCCACCGCGATATCGCCCAAAACGCCGCCCTCATGGATGCTCTCATTGGTCTTTATGAGCGCAACATCAAGGGCTATCCCAGCACCGCGATTCTCCCTTACAGCCAAGCCCTATCGCGATTTCCTGCCCATCTTCAACAGTTAGATATGGAGAGCAACGGCAAGAGTGTCAACCGCGATGCCCAACTCATAAGCTACAGCACCGGCCCTACCATCTTTGGCGAACCCGGTACCAATGGGCAACATAGCTTCTATCAACTTCTACACCAAGGCACCGACATCATTCCGCTTCAGTTCATCGGCTTTAGCCGTAGCCAGTGCGCCGTAGATTACGATTTTGAAGGCTCAACCAGCCAGACCAAACTCAATGCTAACCTCGCAGCGCAAATTTCAGCCTTTGTTTTAGGCAAGAGCGAGCCAAGCAACCTCAACAAGAATTTTGCAGGAGGTCGCCCCGCATCGTTGCTCTACGCACCACAACTTAGCGCGCGCACCCTAGGTGCGTTGCTCGCCCACTACGAAAACAAAGTGATGTTCCAAGGCTTTTTATGGAACCTCAATAGCTTTGATCAAGAGGGCGTCCAGCTAGGTAAAGTCTTGGCTAATGAGATCTTATCCAACAAGGCTGACGCCACCATCATGCACCTCTTTGGGCTACTTGAGGGCTAGGAATTTTTCATAAGATGGCGCTGATACCAAAAGAGCGCCATCACCATTAATGCATGATCCATCTCGCCATAGCCCATCGTTTCGAGCACTGTGGTTACGGGGATCTTCACGATCTCAATGCGCTCGTCTGGATCTAGCTCTTGATTGGGTAGTAAGGTGAGATCCTCTGCCAAAAAGATGTGCATATGGTTGGTAAAGAGCGCGGGGTTGGGATTATTCGCCCCAAGAAAGGTGACCTTATGACTACGATAGGCCACCTCCTCATTAAGCTCGCGCTGGGCTGCCTCGACGGGGTTCTCACCTATGTCGACAATGCCTGCCGGAAATTCGGTCGTAATTGTGGCACTCCCATGGCGAAATTGGCGCACCATCACAAACTTCTCTACCCCATCCTCTTTGATCAACGGAATCACCGTAATCCACGGCTGACTCTCAATCGCAAAAAATGTATTGCTCGCGCCATCCTCATGCACCCGCTCCACCGCGTCCACCGTAAAAATCCGATACTCCCCGCCCTTTTTTCGTGATTTTTCTTGCCAAATTAACTTTTTATCTTGCATTTTTCTCTACCACCTGCCGATATTAGATTTGTCTACATCTATGAGTATCGTTGCTTTTTTACGTAGACATCATCAAAAAAGAGAAAAAAAGTCGAAAAGTAGAGGATGTATGAATAACAAATCGCACAAATTATCCCCCATTGCGCTGTACATCGGGCTGGTTGTCGCAAGCCTTCTGGGCATTCTTATCGGAAGCATCATCTTCATTCAGCAAGAGCGAAAGCACACCCTCACCCACCTCCAAGCAAACCAAAACAATGTCTACACCTATATTAAAAACAGCTACGACCCAGAACACGGTTTTGCCCTAGAGCAGATCCTCGACCATTTCCCTACCCTCACTTTTATCTCGATCAAAGAGAATCAACGCTACGCGTTTCAAGCTAGTCGTGATCGCAACTCTTTTTGGCTGACTGCCGCCGACGAGTATCAACCACGCGCTTGGGAGTTTGCCTACTACACCCAACAAATCGACCGCTTTACCCTCGCTACCCCCAATCAAGGCGATATGCGCATCACCATGGTCTTCGACCTCCTAAGTCCAGCCTCCGCGCAAGCCATCACGCTACGCGCGCTCATTGGTGTGCTTGCCCTGATGGTGCTTAGCATTATCATGAGCTTCTTCCTCAAAAAGCGCCCACAAGAAGCACGTCAATCCGACAGTAGCCCTGTCCAAGGAAGCATCATCACGCCAAGTCAAGCCCAGCACGAACTCGAAGAGATTGAAGCGAATTATAGCCAAGACCCCGATATCTTTACTGCCGAACCCAGCCCTTCTTTTGATTTGGGCGACGATCCAGCCATTGCCGATATTACCAACCCTCACCCCGAAGAGAACAACGATCTCTTCTCACTTGAAGAGGACTTTTCTACAGAAGATCCGCTGCCTGATTTTAGCGCATTTGATGATCTCAATCTTCCCGAAATCGAACCCAATACCTTAGAACAATCTGATCTTTCAAGCCCTAGCGATCTCGACTTCTTTGATACTGATGCGCAACCAGATGCACCGCAAGAAGATCTCTTTCTTTCCCCATTAGAAGAGATTGAGCACCCCTCTGATGAGCCACAGGCGATTCTCTTTGATCTCGAAGCCCCAGAAGATTTTAATATAGACTCGCTCCCCAGCCCCCTTGATGACCTTGATCCCCTCGCCTTTTCTGAAGAAGAGAGTCCGACAACCCCAGAGGAGGATAGCCCCACACAGGGCTCGTTTCTTCCTGAAGATTCCCTTTTAAATGACGATTTAACCATGCCCGAAGAGCTAGAGGATCCAACGGAACTCCTCTTTGAGGAAGAGCCACTTGGCGATCCCGAAGAGGCCTTAGATAGCATTCCCGTATTAGAGGATCCAGAAAATAGTGAAGATGAATTCCTGCATCAATCGCTAGATTTACCGACGTTAGATAATCTGGAAGAAATTCCCCTTGAATCACCCATCGAGGAGGAGCAACTAAACGAAGAGCCTATCCTTGGTGAAGATAGCCTGAATCCACTCCCAACACAGCCAGCCATGGAACCTGAGAGTTCGGCAAAAAGAGCCATCTTAGAGAGCATGCAAGCCATGGAGAATCAACCCTTGGCGCTCATTTTGCTCCAAGAGCAACCCACGCTCTCCTCGCGTTTTGACGATCTCCTTACTAGCTACATGACGAAAAATTTCCCACAAGCTCCCCTAGAAACACTAGAAGATGGACGTTATGCACTCCTTCTCCACGGAAAGAGTCTTGAAGAGAGCTTTGCCATGCTCGAAGAGCTCAATCGTGCCTTCCAAGGGTCGGATCTCCACTTCTCTGCTGGCTTAGCCTCCACCCAAGAGCGGGAAGGTGTCGCGCCTACCATTCTCTGGAAAGAAGCCGAACACGCGCTTGAGCGCGCCCTAAATAGCCAAGAGAATGACATGCTGATTGCCTTTAAGATAGACAAAGAGAAATTTTCTTCCCTCGATCTCCACTAAAGAGGTACACTATGCACGATATGGTACATCAATTTTGCCAACACTTTACGATCGATGCATCCACCATCAATCAAGAAGCATTGCGTTTAGAATTGGAGGCGCTTGCCAAGAAGTACAGCACGCCATTGCCGTCAGTCTCACTATCAGAAATCATTCCTGATAGCATAAAGCTCTATAGTGATGGCGCATGTAGTGGTAATCCTGGGAAAGGTGGATGGGGTGCAGTAATTCTCTTGCATGATGGCTCTACCATCGAACTTTCCGGTGCCGAGGCGATGACCACCAACAATCGCATGGAACTTATCGCCGCCATCGAGGCACTCCGCTATATTGTCAACCAGAACATCCCATATTCCGCCATTACTCTCACCACCGATAGTAGTTATGTAAAGAACGGCATTACGCAATGGATCCACAATTGGAAGCGTAATCAATGGCGAACCAGCACCAAAGAGCCCGTGAAAAATCAGGATCTTTGGCAAGCGCTTGATCTCCTGAATCAACAACTCAAGCCACAATGGCTCTGGAGCAAGGGGCATGCCGGTCATCAATGGAACGAGCGTTGTGATACTCTCGCCGTGCAAGCACGTAATGCACTCTAAATCCTTTAACAGGAGAAATGTATGAAAAAAGAGATCAACTACGAAGATAATATTTTCTTTATTGTTGCGCAAGTTGAACAACTTACTCAGATGCTAGATTTAAGCCTAGATGGTGATTTTTTATGCGATAAATATATTTTAGATATCAATTTTTTCGACCGTACCCTCAAAAAGATTGAAGGACAAATGATGCAAAATAGTCGTTTAATTCACTTTCCGCAATATTTACAACTCATTCGTCGCGCACGCACGGCAATGGAGAGCTTATTGCAACAGATTCAATATAGCGATAAGAATTTACCCATACAATTTCGACAAAAACTAGGCGAAGAATTTCAAGAACTCCTATATAATCAGCAGACGCAAATTCAGCATATTATCAACCACCTGCACGCAAATGGGAACAATGAGAAAGATAGCGATGTAGAGTCGATTGGCTTTGAGGAGATGTCACTCTTAATTGGACAAGATTTTTATGAAGAAGATCAGGACAGCTAACCATAGAAGGAGAGGTTGGCTTAGCCGTCCTGATACGTTTTACACTTTTTTACTTAACACGCTCTACATAAGAGCCATCGCGGGTATCGATCTTGATTTTGGTACCGATCTCGCAGAAGAGAGGCACCATCAATTCGTAGCCACTGGCGATTTTTGCACGCTTGAGCGATTTCCCCGAAGTATCACCCTTGATACCTGGTTCCGTCTCGGTGATCTCACGCACGATATTGATAGGGAGCTTGACGGTTACCGCGCGCCCCTCGTAGAAGGCGATTTCGATCTCCATGTTATCTTCTAAGAAGTAGACCGCATCGCCAAGTTGCTCTACAGGGATCTCCACTTGGTCGTAACTCTCCATGTCCATAAAGACGTAGTCATTGCCATCATTATAGGAGTACTGCATCGGTCTTAAATCGAGGTTGATCTCTTCAACTTTATCGGCAGCCTTATAGACGCCTTCGCTAATTTGACCGGTGAGAAGATTTCTGATTTTGAGCTTCATAACGGCAGCGTTGCGCCCACTCTTGGAGAACTCGCTCTTGAGTGTAACATAACCATTGCCATCCATGGTGAATGCGGTGCCAATGCGCACCTCTTGCATAACAATAATACCCATAGTTCTATCCTTTATCTTTACCTAGAAATTTCGTACACCCAACGCATCTAAGAAGAGAGCCAGAGAACTGGCTCTATCGTGCTGGGCAAAAAAAGCCAAAGAGCTAACCCTTAGCTCCGTAGCGTTTGTTAAAGCGCTCAATACGGCCAGCAGTATCGACGAATTTGTGCTTACCAGTAAAGAACGGGTGGCAAGCCGAGCAAATTTCGACATGAATATCGCCCATGGTAGAACGAGTTTCAAAGGTATTACCGCAAGCGCAGGCAACTTTTGCCAATTGATAATTTGGGTGAATCTCTTTTTTCATAAACAGCTACTTCCTTATATAATGTATGCGCCTTGCATTATGCGCCGTACACTAACATCTTTATTAGTACATGGATCATGCAACAACTAATATGAGATATCATAGCACTAAAATGCGCTTTGGTCAAGCCAAATTTACAAATTCATCTAGGAATTGATCAAATATTGAGCTATAGCTCTTGACAGAAGATGCCTTGTCAAGTAAAATGGAAGAGTTATTTGAAAAATCATTTTATAAAATGCAAGGATAGCTAAAGAAGATGTACGCAGTAGTTGAGATTAAAGGCAAGCAGTATAAAGCCCAAGAGGGCAAATACATGCTGGTAGATTTGCACGCCGAGCATGCCGAAGGCACCAAACTTGAGTTCCCCGTCTTTCTGCTTAGTGATGGAGAAGGGAAGGTTTCTGTAGGCAAGCCTCATGTAGAAGGCGCTAAGGTTACCGTTAAGGTAATGGAGAGCCTAAAGGACAAAAAGATTCGTGTATTTAAGTACAAACGTCGCAAAGGGTATCGCAAAACCATGGGACATCGTCAAAACTACACCAAGCTTCTTGTAGAAAAGGTTAGTAGCTAGAATCGCTAGCTCATGATCAGGGTAACCATCAGCCACAACGATGTAGGTTTTTCCTCCATCAACATCTGTGGGCACGATCTACGCACTGCCACCGAGGAGAGTCCTCTCTGCCTTGCCGTAAGCGTGCTAAGCCGAACCGTTACTCGTTATCTTGAGAAGCACAAACTCATCGAGGAGATTGTCGTTCATGATGGCTATCTACATTGGCGTATCCGCGATCCCCTCAACCCTCAATTGATCATCGCCATGGAGATCCTCCTGCAAGGTATCGAGGATTTAACCAGCGAGTGGCAGGAGAGAATTACCATTAATTTTAACAAGGAGTAGATAAGATGGCAACGAAGAAAGGTGGAGGAAGCTCCAAAAACGGAACCGACAGTAATGCACAGTATCTTGGCGTAAAACGCTTTGGTGGTCAGCGCGTCAATGCAGGCGAGATTATCGTACGCCAGCGTGGCACTAAATTTCACCCAGGAAGTGGCGTGGGCGTAGGTCGGGATCATACCATCTATGCAACCATCGCAGGCACGGTGCAATTTCACTTTGCCAAGGGTAAAAAGCGTATCTCTATCGTTACAGAGTAAGGAGTTATGCGCAGTTTTATCGACGAGACCCGCCTTGTTATCGCATCGGGTAATGGTGGCGATGGGGCGGTATCGTTTCGCAGAGAAAAGTACGTCGCCAAAGGTGGCCCTGATGGTGGCGACGGAGGTATCGGAGGAAATCTTATCTTTGAGGTAAGAAAAAATCTCAAAACCTTTCGACACCTCGAAAACAAACATAAATTCGTCGCCGAGGATGGGAAAAATGGCGGAAAGTCTAAGCGCTCTGGCGCTAAAGGCGAAGACGTTGTCATTCCTGTCCCCCCAGGTACTAAAATTTTTGACTATAAAACACGTACCCTTATCCTCGACCTAGGGCAAGAGGAGCAACGTATCCCTTACCTAAAAGGAGGCAAAGGCGGATTGGGGAACTGGCACTTCCGACGTAGCGACAAGTTTAAACAAGCGCCTCGTCTTGCAACGGCTGGGAAAAAAGGCATTCAACAGGAGATATTACTTGTACTTTCGGTTATCGCCGATGTAGGCATTGTTGGGCTTCCGAACGCCGGTAAAAGTTCGCTCATTGGCGCAATTACCGCGGCGAATCCCAAAATTGCCAACTACGCTTTTACTACCAAAGAACCCAATCTGGGCACCATCAAGCAAGGCGACGATCTGCTTGTGATTGCCGATATACCGGGGCTCATTGAGGGAGCTAGTCAGGGGCTGGGATTGGGTATCCGCTTTCTGAAACATTTGGAGCGTACCGCTACCCTCCTCTTTCTCATCGATATGCAAAATCCTCACGAAGATCCATGGGAAAGTTATCAGACTCTGCTAGATGAGTTGGTACAATACAACGAGCAACTGCTCACGCGTAGACGCTTAATTGTCGGTAGTAAAGTGGAGACAAGCGAAGATCAAGAACGCTATAAAGAATTTACAGAACAGTTAGATGAAGAAGACCATTTAGCAATTAGTGTCCAGAATTATATCGGATTAGATCGCCTCATTGAGGCCTTATGGCAGATGAAGCGGGAGCATGAAAGCTCCTTAGAGTGAGCCTTTTTCCGGCATATTTTCGATGAAGGAGATAAAGGCTTTCACATCGGAGAAGCTAAAGTAGACCGAGGCAAAGCGCACATAGGCTGCGCCATCTAACTCTTTGAGGTGGCTTAAAATAATCTCACCAATGGTCTTGCTTTCGATATGCCCCCGATCAGAAGCGCGAAAGAAGATCTCTTTTTCCATCTCTTTTTGGGCGATGGCAATTGCCTCTTGACTGATGGGGCGCTTACGTAGCGCAAGATCCAACGATGCCTTAATCTTTTCGGATCGAAAGGGCTCACGTTTGCCACTCTTTTTGAGCACAGTGATGGGCGGTTGTTTGATCGATTCATAACTGGTAAAGCGTCGTCCGCATGCCAAACACTCTCGGCGTCTACGGATTGAGTTGGTCATTTCGCTCTCTCGGGTCTCCAACACTTTCATCTCATCTGCACCGCAATGGGGACAATACATCGCACATACTCCTTGGCATTTTTTGGTAATTACCTCCCTAGTATACCCACTTTCATCTACTTACTCAAGGGTTTTATTTAGCTTATTGTAACTTTTTTCTTAAAAAAAATCCGTTTTATAATAATAATTTATTCTTAATCAATATCCATTTTATTACAGAAATATATTGATTTTTCTCTCAACATAGATTATATCAAATATCATAAAATCATCTTTTTCTTAAATGATGCCTCGCAGTGATGTTACTCACGCATAATTCATCGCATAAAAAGAGATAACTCTCTTGTCTTTTATTAACTTTTATGCTATCATTGTCGATAGAAGATGAAAAAATTTTACGATCAAGGCTTACACTTTCACTGTACTCAATGCTCACAATGTTGTCGAGGCGATAGCGGATATGTCTTTTTATCCAAAGAAGATATCGATAGAATTACCGCACATCTACAAATGAGTCAAGAGGATTTTTTAACCCAACACGCACGCACCGTCGCACATGGTAATGCGCTACGCATCTCCTTACTCGAAGTTGCCGAATCCGATGGACAAATGCGATGTGAATTCTGGAAAGATGGCTGCAGCATCTACTCCGCACGTCCTAGCCAATGCCGTACTTATCCCTTTTGGTCGAGCATTTTAGCCTCACAAGCCAACTGGAACCTAGAGGCAGAGCATTGCCCTGGGATCAATCTTACTGATGCCAAGCTTTACCATAAAGACGAAATTGAGAACCTCCTTGCCAACCACCCAGAAGAGCGTCTGATTCAGATTAAGCCATAGGAGAATCACGATGATAGAACAGAAGACATTGCACCTCGATATCACCCCCAATCAAGCAGCGGTACTCTTTTTAAGCCTCAAAAATCTCGAGCAAATGAGCACCGAAACCGGCTACCTCTACCAAGAGCTAGAGCGCTATCTCTACGCGCGTATTGGGCTAGAAGAGCTACAAACACTCGAGGATCTCTACGCACGCGGAGAATTGTAAATTTATGCAAAAAAAGAGTTCCGTTGCACAAAAAATTCTCCTTGGTTTCCTCTCGCTCCTCCTTGTTTTCATCATGATTGCTGCTAGCTATCTTCTTATGATGAATTCACCCGCACGTAAAGATTTCATAGAAAACCAATCCCCTTCTACTTTTGAGGTAAAAGAGGGAAGCTCTCTCTACCGTATTATGGAGCAACTGGACGAAGAGGGATATATCAAAAGTGCCTTCTTTTTAAAACTTTATCATAAATTTATTCATCAAGAAGGGCGCATTCTCGCTGGAACATACGCGATACCCACCAATCTCACTGCAATTCAAACACTACACTTTCTCTTCAACACTGCACCCACGCTCGATCTTATCGCTATCACCATCCCCGAGGGGCTCACCTTGCGTGAGGCATCGCTGATATGGGAGGAGGCGGGATTTTTTACATCACAAGAATTTTTAGACGCATCTAATCATGGCGAACTCCTTCTCTCCTACGGCATCAATCAAGAGACGCTCGAAGGGTGGCTCTTCCCCGACACCTATCTTGTGCCAGCAACCATCAGCGCCCAAGAGGCGGTAACGTTAATGTTGCGTCAATTTTTTGCTGTGCTCACGGAAATTGACACAAATTGGCAAGCGCGCTCTCCACAAGAACTCACCGATAAAATCATCCTCGCAAGCATCGTTCAAAAAGAGCATAAAGTTGCAGAAGATGCCCCACTTATGGCATCGGTTTTTCTCAATCGTCTGGCCGTTGGCGACCTCCTGCGTACCGACGCGACCATCAACTATATGAAAAAAGAGCGCCTAGGACAAGGGCACGCGCGTCGCGTTCTCTACGCCGATCTTGCTATAGATGATCCCTTTAATAGTTATAAATATGCAGGACTCCCTCCGCATCCAGTGGGTCTCTCTGGAAGAGTCGCTCTAAAAGCCGTCTTCTATCCCCCACAAACCGATTATTACTTCTTTGTCGCTATCCCACAAACCAATGGCAAGCATCACTTTAGCGTTACCTACGAAGAGCACTTAAAACACGCGCGTATTTGGCAAGAGTGGCTGAATAAAAATAATATTTACTCCTAAATGTTAATATTTATTAAATCTAAAACCATCTATAAAATCATCATATTTACACCATTACTCCTACTAATTATATATTTATTATTTGGCATACAACTTATTCAAGTGCAAGGCAACTCGATGCTACCCACCCTTTCTCATGGCAACTGGCTTCTGATTGACACCCTTCAAATGCGCTGGCGAAAACCCCAAAGCGGTGATATCGTCCTGATCCAAACTGCTTCCAATACGCTCATTGTTAAGCGCATTCTCCTTACCCCAGCTACTCCCTATACGTGGCAAGACAACACCCTCTATCTGCCACAATCTAACCAAACCTTTATGCTTGACCGTGCGCAACTAGAGGAATTTCTCGCGAAAAATGCGCTTCTTGAGGATCACATCTTTATTTTGGGTGATAATTTGTCGATAAGCTATGATAGCCGTGCCTATGGTGCTGTTGCTACGCACCAAATTATTGGGCGCGTTATCCGAAAGTCTTATCATTAATAAAAACGTTCGATAAATATCACCAAAAAGGGGAGCTTATGATCCATCGCAAGAACGCGACGAGCCAGCTTAAATCGCTTAAACATACCTCACATTTAACCACCAGACAACGCATTGTGCTCATTCTTACGGCGGTTGCCTTGAGCATTATTATTCTCTTTTCGATGTGGATTATGCGTAAGGGCAAGGCACGCATCCCCACCAATACGCTTCCGATTGTCGAACGGGGAGCTATTTATGATCGGCGTGGACATATCCTCGCTACACAAGTCGTTGAGTACACGATATCACTGTGGTTGCCCACGGTACGCAATGAACAACCTTATGAGACCAATGAGGAGTATCTGCAATCGATTCGTGCGCTCTCCACACACCTTGCGCCGATCATTTTGTGGCCACAAACCGAGCTCTACGATCGCATTTTGGCTCATCCGTCTAATACCCTCACCCTCTTGCGCCGTGCCGACGTACAGATTAAAGAGCGCGTGGAGGAGGTAATGCTTGAACATCGCCTCAACGGGATCCGCATTACTCCCGAATTTAGCCGATCTTACCCCCAAGGCGACTTAGCTGCACCGTTGCTAGGCTATCTCAACTTAGATGCTAAGGGTGGAGGCGGATTAGAATTTGCGTTCGATAAATTTCTCTCGCCCATCGCCGTTATCGACGACCAAGAGATCATCCGAGGCTACTCCCTTGAGCTTACCTTAGATATCAATCTGCAAGCCAGCATCGAGTCGATCATGCGCCAAGGTCTACGTGAGGAGGAGGCGCAATCAGCTGTTGCTCTGATTATGGACGGCAAGAGTGGGGAAATTTTGAGTTATGTCAGCCTGCCTAGCTTCAATCCCACCTTCTATCACCGTTATAGTGAGTACGAACGCATGAATCGTCCCGTTGTGGAGGCCTACGAGCCGGGATCGGTCTTTAAAGTCTTTACCATGGCCGCCATGCTTGAGGCGAACGTCATCGATCCAGGGGAGACCTTCTGCTGTCCGGGGCATTACGAGCAAACGATTAATGGCGAGACCTTTCGTATTAAATGCGTTGCCGAACATGGCGAGCAGACCGTTGCCGATGTGATGGCTAACAGCTGTAATGCGGGCATGGCCTACTTTAGTGAGCGTATGAGTCGTGATGATTTTCATGATGCCATTGAGGCCTTTGGCTTTGGCAAGCGTACCAATGTTCCTTTGAGCGCCGAGAGTACTGGTCTCTTAGCCGATACGCCAAAATGGTCGGCACGCACCAAACCTACTATCGCGATGGGGCAAGAGATCGGTGTCTCCTCCATGCAGATTATGCAAGCAGCCACCGCCTTTACCAATCAAGGTACCATCATAAAACCGCAGATTGTCAAACACGTACTCGATGGCGATGGACATATTTTCCGTAGCTATCCGCGTGAAGAGATCGGGCAAGCAATCTCGCCATACACCGTGCAAGCCGTGCTTGCGCAACTGCACCATAGTGTGGAGAAAGGTATCGCTAGGCGCTTGCAAATGCCCGACCTCTCGGTGGGTGGCAAGACGGGAACGAGTCAGACTATCGACCCCGTAACTGGTGCGTATAGCACCGATAAGTACATCGCCAGTACCCTCGCCTTTGTCCCTGCAAACGACCCGCAGTATATCGTTTATGTCGTGATGCACTCCCCCGGTAAGTCGATATGGGGATCGAACGTCGCAGCGCCCTTAGCCCGTAATATTATTGAGGTGCTGGTGCCTCACTTGGGGCTACCTAGCCGATACGCCCACTTCCTCCACCTTGATCACTTACCCGATCCTAGCACCCCCGATTATCCTGCACTTAACGCAAGTCTGCCCCAATTTGAGGGCAAGAGTCTGCGCCAAGCGCTTCACTTTTTCCGCAAAGACGATCTCTTTTTTCGGGTGGATGGCACAGGGTTTTGGGTCGCCGAACAATTTCCTCCTGCTGATTCGCTCTTGCGCCCCGAGATGACCATTCGCCTCAAGAGTGGGGATAATGAAGCCTAGTCTCCTCGATCAATTTGCCCAGCGTTTCCCCGCCCTTGATACCACGCTTAATCTTCTCCCCCCCGATCCACAACTAGTCTTAACAGAGACCAAAAGTGAACTACCTACCCTCATTGCCCATGGTCTTGCCCTACACTCGCGCTATGATCCACAACGTGAGGCATCAAAAGAGCTTACCACCCTCCCCGATGGTTGGGATACTATCATCTTAGCGGGAGTGGGCTTGGGCTACTTTGCCCAAGCGGTCATTCGCACCTATCCAGAACGTAAAATTATTATCCTTGAGCCAAACTTAGCCTACCTTAATCTGCTTCGCCAAAGCCCCGTGCTTACGGATATATTGAAACACCCACAGCTGGCCATTATTCCATCTTCGCACCCCGCCGATCTTCAGCACCACCTGATTCAATGGCAAGCACAACAGCCCCATTGGCATGAATTTCGCGCCCGTGTGCAGCAAGAGCCCGATCGCTTCGCCCCCTTCAAAACGATCTTTTTACAATATCAACAGCGTCAAAAGACCAATCAACTCGCCCTGCAACAATACGGGCTGTTGTGGTGGCGCAATAGCATAAAAAATCTCCCGCACTGGGCAAGCGCTAAGCCAGTAAAATCTCTCTTTGATGCATTTCACGGTCTTCCTGTCTTAATTGTGGCGGCCGGGCCCAGCCTTGCAAATCTGCTACCACATCTCACGCAACTACGCGAACGCATGCTCCTGATTTGTGTCGACACCGCCGTGCGTATCCTGCTTGCCCACCACATTCGTCCCGATATGATCCTCTCCATTGATAGCCAGTACTGGAACGCGCGCCACCTCGATAACCTCGACATTAAGGGGATTCCTTATGTTATCGATAGTGCGGTGCATCCGCTCCTGTGGCGAACCATCGAGGAGCATCAACGCTACCTGATAAGTCCCATCGTCCCACTGATGCAACCGCTTAGTCAACAACTCAAACCATGGGGAGCGCTACGATCAGGGGGCTCCGTAACCATTTCCGCGTGGGATCTCGCCCTCCAGATGCAGGCAACGAGTATCTGGTTAGTGGGCGCAGATTTCGCCTATCCCCAAGCAGAAACCCACGCCAAAGGCGCGCTCTTTGAGCAGTGGATTGTGGCCAACCACACCCGTACCCAGAGCATCTTGAGCCAGCAACTAAGACTCAAACATCAACAAGAGATCTCCCTAAAAGATAATCAAGGCAAAGAGGTGGCCAGCGATGCGCGTATGCGTCTGTACGTGCAGTGGCTAGAAGAAGCGCTCGCGCAGGAGACCATCCCCACTTATAACCTAAGTGCAATCGGTGCAAAAATTCATGGCGCGCCTTATGCAACCGTAGCGCGTGCGCTAGAGCTTCCTATCATACGAGAGAAGATCGAGCAAACCCACCGCAAGATAGCCCAAACACGCATTGCCGACGATCCTGCCTTTATTCCACAGCTTCAACATTATCAACAAGAAGCCCTGCGCCTCCTTGCCGATCTCCTGCAACGCCTCGATGCCGATAAGAGCAACGCGCAACCCCTAAGCCATCACCCTGCCTGCGCGCTCTTTAGCCCGATTCTCCCCTACTGGCTCCACTGCCTCACCGAGAGCGCACAAAAACGTCAAACCCTATGCAAACGCCTACACGCCATGCATCAGCTGTATGGCTATCTCTCTGCCCATAAATAACTTCTCTTTACTATCTCACTCTCTTTTGCTATAATGATAGCATACCGTTGATCTTAACAGCGGTGTATAGGAGATTGTATATGAAAAAAATTTTTGGCAATAAGACACTTATGGGCTTGACTAAAAATTAAAAATATAGTACAATGGTTATAAGAGGAAAAGTTATGACTATTGTAGAGATTATTAGAAAGTATCAAACACAAGAGCAGTGCATACAGTTTTTAGAAAAAGCTAGATGGGCTGAAGGTGTTATTTGCCCTTATTGCAATTCTACTAAAACAGGTGCTAAAAAGGAAAGCAATCGCTCCCCCCGTCATCAGTGCTACTCTTGTCAAAAATCTTTTTCTGTTACTTCGGGTACTATCTTTGATAATGCTAAACTTCTTCCTCAATGGTTTCAAATTTTAGCTCTTATGCTCAATGCTAAAAAATCTCTATCTTCTTATCAAATCTCAAGAGATTTGGGCTTACGTCAAGGTACTGCCCTCAAAATCCAAAACAAGATTCGTGTAGCTATGAATACAAAAGAGAGTATCTTATTACAAGGAATAATAGAAATGGACGAAACTTACATAGGAGGAAAACCTCGTGGCAATGTAGGAAAGAATAAGAGAGGTAGAGGGACAAACAAGACCGCAGTTGTTGGAGTGCAAGAGCGAGGAGGAGAAGTAAGAGTAGAAGTTGTAGATAGAGAAAAAGAGTCTATGAACTTTAAGACGTTAAAAAGAATCTTTGACGATAACGTGGATAAGATTAAGTCTATTTTAGTTACAGATGAATATTTAGGCTATGCTCCTATGGGGAACAATGGGGTCTCTCATTTTGTGATTAATCATAGCGAACGATTTGTAGCTGGGGATGTGCATACTAATTCAATAGAAGGGTTTTGGAGTTTAATCAAGAGGGCTTGGTATGGTTCACATCATCACTATAGCAAGAAGAATACTCACTTGTACGTAGGAGAGACAAGCTATGTCTATAACAATCGAAAGAATAAGAACTTATTTATAGACACGATAGAAAAGATGTTAGAAAAATTTTAGGTGGAGTGGAGTTATAATAATGGCTAAAAAAGAAGTAATCACGGATATATGGGTTGCATCCCAATTAAAAGAGAATGGTATTAAGTTTGATGCTCAAGGTAGTAATGTCAAAGAGCTGAATGAAGCCTTAAAAACTGCGTCTAAGCGAGGAACTGGTAAGGTTGGTTTTCCTGAGTATGTAGCGGTTATTGGCGACTTTGTGCTAGTGATAGAAAATAAGGCTGATGTTAATAAACATCTTGCTTTGACCTCTACAGGGCTTATTTCAACGGAAACAAAAGACGTGGTTGATTATGCTGTAAATGGAGCTTATTTTTATGCAAAGCACATCGCTCAAAATAGTCCTTTTAGAAAGGTCTTTGCAGTAGGGGTTTCTGGGGATGAAAAACACCACAAGATTACTCCACTATGGGTAGATGATAGAGAGGGGTATAAAAAGTTAGAGGAACTTGAATCTTTTGTATGGTTTTCGCCGAAAAACATCCAAGAGTACTATATTAGATATGTGTTAGAAGAAGCAACAGATATTGAAAAAACTACGGAACAAATTTTAAAAGATGCGGCAGAATTGCACGAATATTTACGTAATTATGGTACTCTAAAAGACCAAGATAAGCCTTTAGTTGTGGCTGGAATCCTTTTGGCTTTAGATGAAATTGAATACGGGGGCTTTAGTCTTTCCTTGCTTACAGGCGACCAAACGCAAGGAAGTCGTGATGGCGACAAACTAATGAATGCAATTAAAGGACGTTTAACCCGTTCTAATGTGGGGCCAGATGCCAAGAAGGATAAACTTCTTGCCGAATTTGCTATTTTCCACACCAGCTTTAGACTTAATGAAATTAATGAAACCTTAGGTAAAACTCCTCTCAAGTTTTACACGGAGTTTCTCTTTGAGCACGTGTTTAAAAACATAAAGTATCAAAAAACTTCAGAAGATTTTGTTGGTCGTTTTTATGGTGAGTTTATGAGCTATTCTGGCGGTGATGGTCAAACCTTGGGTATCATTTTAACCCCTAATCATATAACTGACTTAATGTGCGATTTAGTTGATGTTCAACCTGACGATGTAGTACTTGACCCTACTTGTGGAACTGCTGGCTTTTTGATTTCTGCAATGCATAGGATGTTAGCTAAGGCTAGTAATGAACAACAACGTAAGAATATTAAAAAAAAACAGCTACACGGTATCGAGCTACAAAGCAATATGTTTGCCGTAGCGGCTGCTAATATGATATTAAGACGAGACGGCAACAGCAATCTTGAATGTAGTGATTTTTTGAAAAAGAATCCCGCACAAGTGCAACTAAAAGGTGCAACCATCGGCTTGATGAATCCTCCCTACTCGCAAGGGTCAAAGGAAGACCCCTCTCAATATGAGTTAGCCTTTATGGAACAACTATTGAACTCATTAACTACTGGTGCAAAGGCTGCCGTCATTGTCCCCCAATCCTCTATGACAGGTAAGACAAAGATAGAGCAAACATTAAGAGAGGGTATTCTTAAAAAACACACTTTAGAAGGAGTTATTACTTGTAATACGAATACTTTTTATGGGGTAGGAACAAACCCTGTTATTGCGATTTTTACAGCCCACGAACCACATGAGGCAGAGCATATCTGCAAGTTTATCGATTTTAGAGAAGATGGCTATGAAGTAAGACAACACGTTGGCTTAGTAGAGAGTAATTCTGCCAAGGATAAACGCAAACATTTACTAGATGTGTGGAATGGCAATACAGAAGCTCCCTCTAAGTTTTGTGTGGAAACAAGAGTAGAACCAAGTGATGAATGGTTGCATAGCTTTTATTACTTTAACGATGAGATACCCACAGATGCTGACTTTGAAAAAACGATAGGCGATTATCTTACCTTTGAGTTTTCGATGATTATGCAGAATCGAGAATACTTGTTTAATGAGAAGGGAGAAAAAGATGATTAATGATAGGGAATGGGAAGCGTTTCATCTAAACACATTATTTCCCCTGATTACACGTGGTAAGCGACTGAAAACAGCAAGTCATATTACGGGTAATACCCCTTATGTTTCTTCAACTGCTTTAAATAATGGAGTTGATGGTTTTATTGGGAACGCAGATGGGATACGTATATTTTCCCATTGTTTATCTATTGCTAACAGTGGTAGCGTTGGCAAGGCTTTCTATCATCCTTACTCTTTTATTGCAAGCGATCACGTAACAGGGTTAAAAAATGATAATTTTAATAATTTTATCTATCTTTTCATCTCTGTGTTACTAACACGATTACAGTATAAATATAGTTTTTATCGAGAAATTAATAACACGAGAATTAATAAAGAGATTATTCTCTTGCCAGTAACGGAGGATAATAAACCTGATTTTGAGTATATGACGCAATACACCAAGTCTAAAAAGGAGCTAATGCTCTCTCGTTATCAAAAATATCTCTTAACTAAGCTAAGTAACCTTAGTTACAAAGAAATACCAGCTTTAAATGAGAAAGCGTGGAAACCTCTTAAAGTAAGTGAATTATTTCAAAAAATTGAAGCAACAAAAGGTAAGACTACAGACCAACTGATTGAAGGCGATGATGTACCTTATATAGCGGCTTCTAAGCTTAATAATGGGTATGTGTCGATGTGTAGTATTAAATCAAACCCTAACTGGGTTTCGAGAGGAAATTGTATTCTTTTTGTTCAGATAGGAGATGGTGCTGCTGGATTAGCCCACTATATACCGATGAACTTTATTGGTATGAGTGGGAAGACATCTTGTGGTTATGCCCATAAATTAAACTCTTTCAATGGTGTGTTTATAGCTAAATGCTTAAGTGTGAATAAACAAAAATTTTCTCACGGCTATAGTTGGACAGGTAATAGATTATTATCTACTAAAATTATGCTCCCTATCAATAATTTAGGAGAGCCTGATTTTGAGTATATGGAGCAGTATACAAAAAATATGATGCTTGAAAAATACAACCAATATTTAAAATTTTCTACTAAAAAAAACTAAAAGGCGATTGTGCCTTTTAGTTTTAAAGATGAGACAAGCCCTCAAGTGCCTTATTGCCAAATTTTTTACTGTTAATGGTGCTAGTTATAGCATTTGGATTAAATGGGCAAGATGCCTCGGCAGAGCACACTTGCGGAGCAAGCCGTAAATTTCCTAGTGATGTGCTTGTAGATTTTGATATGACTTACCAAGGGAAAGAGATAGAACTGATCTACAATTTGGATGAGAATAAGATAAGGTTGCTTGTGGAAGATGGTGGATTTTTAGAAAATTTTAACTTTATTGTCAATGGATACTCACCTCTCCCGGAGGCTGTGGCGCTAGCTTGGGAGCATGAGTCTATTATCCAGTATCTTAGTAAAGAGAGTGATTTTTATCAAGAGTTTGTACTGCGCAACCCTGACTCTAAAACTCTTGCCCAATTTAAGAGCGACCTGAAGAAGATCTTAAATTGTCGCTATGGGAGCATTAAGGTGATTAGTGAGGGCGTTGACTTTTTAGAGTATGAGGCAAATGGCATGCGTTTTTATCATGGTTTCTTTTTAGCACCAAAAATGCATGAAAAAGAGACTCATACCTCGGATATTGCCTCGATAGAATTTATTGGTTATAGTAGTATTAAGAACTACGAAACGCGTAAAAGCACCTATATAAAGACGTTCCATAATAGTCGTGGTGTGTTGCAAAAGCATGTGAGAGAGCGAGGCATTACCCCCATTAGCTAATTTACCTAAGCCATAAATGTGGGTTTATCCCCCGTGTTGGCTTAGTTCTATCCCAAAACTTCTCGCTGGCTATCCACCGATTGATCATTTCCTATTTATGTATGGATACACCGAGATAAGGAGTAAAACATGCGTGCAATAGAAACGGCTATTTACCTATCTTTACGGCGATCTTTTTTGATACGGAAGGGGCGTAGGTGCTGGCGCACACGCTCTTGGTAGTGCGGGTTCTTCAAGATAACGTAGAGGCGCAACACAAAGACAAGTATCACACAGCTGACAATTGCCACCACGCTAGGCAACGCCAGATAGACGTACAAAAAGTAGAGTAAGAGACTCCCCAGTAGACTCGCGCGGGCGTAAAAGTCGCCATAGAGAATGAGCGGAGGTTCGTCGCGCAAGATGTCGCGGATGATGCCTCCCACGCAACCCGTTATCATGCCCATCAGGAGGGCACCATGCATGGGCGCCCCCACCTCGATGGCGCGCATCGTGCCAAATGCCGTAAAAACGGCCAAGCCACTGGCGTCGAATAGGGCAATCATCAACGACTGCTTCTCTACCTTTTGATGATCAAAATAGCGCACCACCAATCCGGCAACAATCGCAATAATAAGATAGCGCGGGCTCTCAAAGATCGCCACGGGTTTGCTATGCAAGAGTAAATCGCGCGTAAGCCCACCACCAAAGGTCGTAACACTGGCCAAAAAGATAATGCCAAAGCCATCCATCTTCTTTTTTTTCCCCGCCAGCGCCCCCGAAAGCGCAAAGGCCAAGCTCCCCGCCATATCTAAAATATCTAAAAATAACACCACCATCACCGCATCCTCCACACTTTTTGGCTGTTATAGAGAAAATCGACCATTATTCCCACTAAATTTAGGCGAAAGCCCTTGACCTTTCTAGCATTAAAAGCGATAATAGAAGCAGTTTATTGTTATGATAAGGAGTTGGTGCATGCCCTGCGGAAGAAAACGTAAAAGAAAGAAAATCGCAACCCACAAGCGTAAAAAAAAGCTTCGCAAAAATCGACACAAAAACAAGTAAGATTTTGCCATAAGTGTTTATAAACCGCCCTTCCTCACATGAACTAGGGCGGGTTTTTATTCATTTATTTTTAGGAGGTAAAAATGACTGAAAAATATACTCAATATCTTGATTTAGTAAAAGAAAATGGGTTGAATCTAAACTCGATCCATTCTGAAGAGAGGAATCAAGAGTTATCTAACCTAGCCTTTAATCAAATCATTAATCAAAACTTCAAGAGACCTTACGCCTTATATACCAAAGAAAATGACATAGAGACCGTCATTGAACGTATCCTTTCTTACATACCTAAAAAATTTAGAACATACGAAATGTGTTTAAGTGCTTCAAAACTCAATCCATATCCTTTATTTGGCTACATTCCTAAAGAATACTTAATTTATGAAATCTACTTAGAGACTGTCAAAGCTTCCTACCCCCAAGATGAATTCGATGAATATGTTATAGCTTATATTCCAGATGAATTCAAAACATATGAACTATGCTGGGAAACAATTCAAAAATATCATCCAGAGCATGGTTTTGGAGATGAGTTTTCACTCTTTGAAATTCTACCATATATACCAGAGGAAATAAAAACATATGCTTTTTATGTTGAAATCATTAAACTATATGATTGCGACATTGACAAAGATGTTATTCCTAAAAAGTACCTAAACAACAAATTTGAGATAGTTTTAAATCTTCTTAATGGAGGATCATGGTTACAATACACGCAACTTGAGTTTATCACCTATGAAATGGTATTAGATGCAATACAGCAAGAATCAGGCTTTAGACTTCTTCCTTATATTCCTGATAATTATTTAACCAAAGAATTATGGCTTACTATTCCAATACGAGATAGAGAGAATTGTCAAGAAGAAGATATGATTGACATCTGCCAAAGAACTTCATGCTACGATCTTTGTCTTGAATTAGTTAAAGAAGAAACCTTTTACTCTGCTTTAGAACACATTAAAGAGGAGTTTCATACCTATGATTTTTATTTAGAGGTTGCTAGACATTATGGATATCAATCCTTATTATATATAACTTATGAACAAATTGAAGGTGATGATTTTGAAGATCTAATCGATGACGAGGTTTTACTTTTATCTCGACTATCAGAACCTAAAATAAAGAACCAAATACCAATTGAATTCCAAAGTGATGAACTATACTTAGCTGCATTCAACTATCCATTTAATGATTTTAATAATCAAGATTTAGAGGAAATTTTAGCTATAGTACCAACAAAATACCATACTCCTGACATTTATCTTGCAATTATCAAACGTAATCCATTGTTAATAAAAGATATTCCAGGCGAACTACAAAATTACTCCTTTTATGTAAATACCGTTAGGCAAAATGGGAAAATTCTACAGTATCTTCCTCAAAATTTTGTTAGTGATGCTCTTTATTTAGAAGCTACAAAAAGTAATGGAGTAGCATTCGACTTGCTTCCTGAGGAATACAAGACCTATGAAATTTGTATTGAAGCTGTGGTACATAATCCTACTAATCTTAGATTTGTTCCAGATAAACATAAAGTAGATAATTTTTACATAGAAACTTTTAATAAAAATCATCACCTATTATGGGAGATCCCAGAAGCCTTACGAACATGCGAAATGTATTATATCTTTATCCAACAAACCATTGATAGCTTAAAAAAACGACCATCCTACTTCAGAAAAATCCATGATATCATAAAGCGTATACCAAACAATTGTAAATCCTATCAATTCTATTTAATCCTTCTAGAAAATAATATTACATCTTTAAAAGATGTACCTGACGAGCATAAAACCTATGAGCTTTGCTTAGCTGCTGTTACCAACAATGGTGATGCTTTGGAATACGTCCCAGATGAATATAAAACCTATGACATATGCCTTGTTAGCGTGAAGAATGCAGGATGGGCATTATCCCATGTGCCTAATAAGCATAGAACTTATGAACTTTGTCTTATTGCTATTAACCAAGATGGGCATTTGGAAGATATCCCAAATAAACTCAAAACTTTTGAACTATGCGCAGAAGCTATAAAAAAGGATCCAGATAGAATCCAATCTATATTACCTTTGTTTCACGATGAAAAGAGTATTTATCAATTATGTTTAGAGGCTGTTAAACAAGATGTAAGCATTCTCTTTTGGTACGTCCCATTCAAATTCATTAACCAAATTATTATTGAGCTAAATATTTGATATAAAGTGTTTAGCTATCCTATCTTAGCACAGACTCTATTCGATAAAATATTCTGCAAGCATTGCCCTAAAGGAGATCGAGTAAGATGGCATCCAGCACCAATCGCCCTTGCTCGGTGAGGGTGATATACCTATCATCCTCTTGCAAGAATTCTCGCCACTTGCTTTTTTGTAAATGCTCCCATGGGGCTAATCCCGCATCACCAAAACGCTCTTTAAGAATCGCTTTACTGATACCTAATGCCGTGCGAAACCCCATCATGTAGTGTTCAAAGATAAAGCTCTCGCGCTCGATCATGTCTCTATGCCAAAGATTGATATCATCGGGATTTGACCAAACACCAAATTCGCGTCGCCCCGTAATGCGCAACGCCGATCCATCCAGCAAGGGCAGAGTTCCCACTGCACCTGGCCCAATACCGATATAGGGCTTGAGTTGCCAATAGTGCGTATTTTGTAAGCTATAATCATTGGGCGTTAGCGCGTAATTGGAGACCTCGTACTGCTGATATCCCGAGGCTAACAGCATCCGTTGAGAGGCTTGCCACTGGATGCTTCGCTCTTCTTCGTTGGGGAGGTGCGGATGGTGGCGATAAGTGAGTACCGTCCCCTCCTCCATGGCTAGGGCATAAAGCGAGAGGTGGGCAGGTCGATAAGTAACGAGGCGGTGCATATCCGATTCCACAATGGCTTGCGTGTGGAAGGGTAGACCTGCAATTAAGTCGAGACTTAGACGCGCTTTATACGGCGACAAAAGCTCTAATGCGTCGAACATCTGTTGGGTGGTTACCTTGCGCCCCACCGCATCGAGGCTAGCTTGATGAAACGTCTGCATGCCCATGCTCACCCGTAGATTTTGCCAGCGCGCTAACCCCAACGCATCGATTAAATCTTTACTCACATCTTCGGGGTTTACCTCGATAGTAACTTGTTGAGGATGATAACTTTGTACTAAGTCGATCAACGCCGAGAGCTGATCGCCGTCGATCATACTAGGGGTACCGCCACCCACATAAACACTCACCAAGCGCTCCATGTGAAGATACGCTAACTGGTTAGTAATCTCTCGCAAAATCCGCGCGATCACCTTGCGTCGTAATTGCGGATCGACCCCAGCGGAAGCGTAAAAGTCGCAATAATGGCATCGATAATGACAAAAAGGCAAGTGCACATAGAGCGCAAACGGTTCGCGCCGATCGATCTTATCCAGCGCAATCTCATCCATTATCATTAGGGAAGAATCCCGAAGAGTCCAAGAATTGCCAAGGGAATGAGGTAGAAGGCGAAGTAGTGAAGCTTCATCTCTTTTACCAAACGCATGAGCAGGCGTAGCGCAAAGTATCCCGAGGCAAAGGCCACCACCAGCGCCACAAGTAACGGGAGTAGATCCATTTGAGCAAGGAGATCTTCGCCTTGACCCTCTCGCAAGGTGAGGATAAATCCACCGACAATCGCAGGGATAGAGAGTAAAAAAGAGAGCTCGCCAGCACGTTCGCGCGTGATGCCACAAAAGAGTGCACCACTAATCGTCGAGCCTGAACGCGAAATTCCAGGGAGCACCGCCAAGCCTTGTAAAAATCCAATGATAATACCGCGCAACGTATTGCCCAACCATCCAGCCTCGCCGATCGGTTCGCTTACCTCACCGCGCTTGATAAAACGCGTGCTAATAATGAGTAGCGTCGAGGTGTAAAGAAAGCCCGCGTAGACCAAGCGCGCAGGAAGCGCTAAATCTTTCAAGAGCAAACCCATCACCGCGGTAATCATCGTGGCGATAAGAATTAACGCAATATAAGATAAATCACTGCGATCGCTGGGTAGCGACTTACGCGCGACCCAGCGTATCAACACCAGAAAGAGACGCGCAATCGTCTGGCGAAAGAGCAACACGACCGCGCCCAGTGTCGCCAAATGCAACGCAAGATCGAAGAGAATCGGGATCTCGGCAAGCCCAAACCAACGCTTCGCCAACAACAAATGTCCCGAACTGGATACCGGTAAAAATTCGCTCACGCCCTGCAGTAATCCCAAAATCACGGCTTCAATCATACTCATATTGCTATTATAGAGATAAAGGCACGCTCTGTCTAGCCAGCAGGACGGCAACTTGACAAAAAACCGCCTCGCCCTCGCCCACCGCATCCAGTCCTTCGCTGGTTTTGGCTTTGAGCGAAATTTGTTCGATGTCAACGTGGAGTAATTTTGCCAAATGCTCTCTTAGCGCTTGCTTAAAGGGATATAATTTAGGGCGCTCGAGGCGGATAGTGATGTCGCAATTGTTGATGCGGTAGCCTCGCTGGTGGATCATCGGCAAGACTTTTTCGAGAAAGAGCGTGCTTGCCATATCGCGATAGGCAGGATCGCTGGGGGGGAAGTGATCGCCGATGTCGCCAAGCGCGAGCGCCCCTAAGAGCGCGTCAATGAGGGCGTGTAGCACCACGTCGCCGTCGGAGTGCGCAATGGCTCCGCCACTTGGGCTCACCTCCATGCCTGCCAACCAGAGCGGACGGGGTGCGCCTAGTCGGTGAATATCCTCGCCCAAACCAATACGGTAATGCTCTTGCATTAGGCCAAATCCTCCCGATAGGTCAATTTTTTATTACCGATCTCCCCTAAAATGCTTTGCGCATGTCTACCATGATGGGCGTGATAAATCGAGGTATCGTCGGAGAAATTCCCTCGCTGTAGCGCCTTATGGGCTTGATAGATCGCATCAAAGTGAAAGGCTTGTGGCGTCTGCGCCAAACCATAGCTACGACGATCACACTCCTCCACCACGACACCTTCTGCGTCCAGACGCTTGAGGCTATCGGTGAGTGGGATAATCGGCAAGAGCGCCTCGTGCTGTGCCAACCCCTCATGCAACCTCTCGATAAGCTGATGCGTCAACCAAGGGCGTGCCCCATCGTGGATCATCACCCACTGCGGAGCGTAAGCAGAGAGTTGCTCAAGCGCCTGCCACACCGAAGCTTGTCGGGTAGTTCCAGCCGGCGAAAAGGTGATCCTTCCCGTAAAGAGAGCTACCGCTTGACGGATCGCCTCCTCGTGCATGGGCGCATAGACCACGTGCAGGTGTTTGATAAGCTTGCCTTGCTCTAGCATCTGACTGAGACGGGAGAGCGCATTATCGCCCTCAGGCAACGGCAGAAGCTCCTTTTTATCCCCCCCCATACGACTCGAGCTACCACCGGCGAGAAGGATAAAAACGCCGTTACTCATCATCTTCGTCGTAGAGCACATCAATGCTCCCCGAGATAGGCTCCAATTGCCCAAAGATCAAACGCTCCACCTCTTTGGTCGACTGCTCAAGGGCGGCCGAAATCTCATCCACCAAGAGGCGCAACGCATCATCAAAAAGCTTGCGCTCCTGCACCGGCAACTCCTTAACCTTACTGCGATGATACAACGCCCGCACCACCGTAGCAATATCCACCACACTGCCCTGCTTCAGCAGATCCCGATTAATCTGGTAACGCGCCTTCCAATCACCCTTCATCGGCTCATTATCCTTAGCCACAATCGCCAAGGCCTCCTTGGCCTTCTTCTTAGAGACAATCGGGCGTAACCCAAGCTCTGGCGCCTTCTCCACCGGCACAAAGACCGTCATATCAAAAGAGTGCAGGTAAATCGTATAATACGTACTCGCAGAGCCATTAAATTGTCGCTCCTCAATCGCATCCACCCGTCCGACCCCCTGCAGAGGATAGACAATATTTTGTCCCACTTTGAATTTTACAACATTATCCATACCTTTCATTATAAACTAAAATGAAGGTATAGTCAAACTCCCTATCTTTGTGTATAATGGTATTATGAAGACTATAAGAGATTATTCTATCTTACTACTCATCATGCTCACCTTAGTAGCCTGCCCACGCCCAGCCAGAGAAGTTGCCATCGATATCAACGCGCAAATCGAATCTCAAGAACGCGTCAAGCTCTTAGCACAAGCCCAGTTCGACCGCGAACAGCTCATCGATCTTGCCGAAACCCAAGAAGAGCGCAATCAACGCACCGAAATCGCCAAAAATAGCGAAAAACAGATCCTCGCCTCCCTCACCGCCCAAGAACGATCGCTCTTTAAAACCCAGATGCGTCAACATCGTTCAGCCCTCAAGAGCTTTGATCAACTGCTCAACCCCGCGCAAACGGCCTTCTACCAAGACCTCCCCACCATCAAAGGCGTTACTGTCGATCAACCCAGCCACTTCTTCAACCTAGACCTCATCATCGCCTATGACGCCAACGATCGCCGGCTTGGTAACGACATCTCCAGCGCTCGTCTACCCATCGTCGATGCCCTACGCAACCTCCTCATGCAATACCCCGCTAGCGCCTTCACCCAAGGCCGCGAAGAGCTCTTACGCGAACCCATGCAACAGGCCATCAACCAAACGCTCAAACGTATCGGTAGCCAAAGCCAGATCAACCATATCTTTATCACTCGCTTAGAGATCCATGAAATACCCAACTAACTTTCCTTCATATAAAATTCAATAGTTATAGGAGTTTAACCGTGAATGCCACAAAAATCGTCGATGGTATCTACAAAGTTGGAGTAAATCTCCCCAATACAAGGCTCTTCGAAGGGCTTTGGCCCATCCCTAAGGGGGCATCTATCAATGGCTACGTTGTGCAAGGCGATGAAATTGCCCTCATCGATCTGGTGCAAGACTTTGAAGATCTCCCCAAAGAGTATCAAGAAGAGCTCGCCGCCATTGGCATTGAGCAGAAGAAAATTTCTTACCTCATTGTCAACCATATGGAACCCGATCACACCGGTTGGCTGGGCACCTTCATCAAGAACAATCCCCATGTCAAAATCTACTGTACTGCCAAGACCGTTCCCATGCTCTCAACCTTCTACGATGTTGCTAGTAATGTGATTCCCGTAAAAACTGGTGATACACTCGATTTAGGACAAGGCAAAGTTTTGGAATTTTTTGAAACCCCCAACGTCCACTGGCCCGAGACCATGATGGTCTTTGAGCGTAGCAATGGCATTCTCTTTAGTTGCGATGCTTTTGGTGGCTATGGTGCAGTTGCAAGCGATAAATCCTTCGACGATACCCTTGATGAAGCAACCGTGCAAGAGTATATCGATGAGGCAATTCGCTATTATGCCAATATTGTCGCCGCCTTTTCGCCCTTTGTTACGCGTGCTATCAATCAGCTAGCGCACTTACCCATCAAGATCATCGCCCCTAGCCATGGTCTTATCTGGCGAAAAGATGTTGCACGTATCGTCAATCTCTACAGCACCCTTGCCGGCTATGCCACCAACGCAGGCGATCCCAAAAAGATCACCCTCATTTGGGGAAGCATGTATGGCAACACCGAGCGCGCTGTTACCTTTATTCGTAAGATTGTCGAGGATTCAGGCATCGAATTTTTTGAACACCGCGTGCCAGAAGAAGAGATTGGCATGGTCTTGGCGAGTGTCTGGCAGAGTCGTGGTATTATCCTTGCGATGCCTACCTACGAATATCAAATGTTTCCTCCCGTTGCACACGTTTTAGACGATGCCTTCCGCAAAAAGATGTTCAACAAGCACTGCTTACGTATGGGAAGTTTTGGCTGGGTTGGCGGTGCCGAAAAAGAGGTCAAGAGCTGGGCGGAAAAGCTTAAGTGGCAAATGCACCCAAGCATTGAGTGGGCGGGTACTCCCACCGAAGCCGAAATTGATAAAATCCGCGACGGAATCCACGCCCTCATCAAAACCATGGAGAGCGACGAAGAGAGCTAACGACTATACCAAAGAGGACTTTATCGGAGGGATGGCGATGTGTATATTCCAAACCTCTCTCCATCCTATTTTAAATGACACATAGCTTTAACGTAATCTTGGAGGGTACATAATGGGTAGAAATGGTCGATGCTAGCAGACACTAACTAAGACCATTGCCAACCCATTCTTAATGATGATTATATCGATTGAACATGTAGAAAAATTCTATGGCAACCATCAAGCCCTAGCCGATCTCTCCTTCTCCTTAAAAAAAGGAGAAGTGATCGGGTTTTTAGGCATCAATGGCGCGGGTAAGAGCACCCTCATGAATATTCTTGCCGGCTATCTGGCGCCTACACGGGGGAGCATCACTGTTGATGGGGTCAATTTTTTAGAGAATCCTATCCAACGTAAAGCGCTCATCGGCTATCTGCCAGAGCATCCGCCCCTCTACAAAGAGATGACCACCGAGGAGTACCTCGCCTTTATCGCCGAGCTTCGCCTACCCAAAGCCAACAAGCAACAACGCCTGATTGCCGTGCAAAAGGTCGTTGAAAAGCTCTCGCTCCAAAAGGTGCAATGTCGCCTAATCGGTCAACTCTCTAAAGGCTTTCGTCAACGCGTAGGCATCGCTAGCACGCTCTTAGGCGCTCCCTCGCTACTCATTTGGGACGAACCCACGGCAGGGCTGGATCCGCAACAACTCCAAGAGATTCACACCCTGATTAAAGAGCTCAAAGCGCACCACACCATTCTCTTGTCTAGCCACATGTTACACGAGATCGAAAGTCTCTGTGATCGCATCATCATCCTCGACCAAGGCAAGATCATCGCCTCGGCGACACCCAAAGAGATCAAACAACGCTTACAAGCTAGCCAACCCATTCACATCGAATTTGCTACCCAAGAAGAGGCTAACTTGACTCAATTTTTAGAAGAACACCTCCCACCAAATACATCATATCATCTAAAAAAAGATTCTCAAAATATTACGGCGATTGTGCAGATAACAAACCAATCCTTAGGCGATTGGCGCGTAGAACTTTGGCAAATGTTGCGCCAATCACCTTGGACAATTCTTGCCTTTACCCCCCATAGTATGAGTTTAGAAGAGTCATTTCTTCAACTCGTACAATCCCATAAGGAGCAGTAAATCATGTGGGCACTCTTCAAAAAAGAGATCCTTATCTACTTTAAAACCCCCTTGGCCTACCTCTTTTTGGCGCTCTTTCTCTTCTTTACGGGCGCGATCTTTACCCTTAGCCATATCTTTAAGGCCAATCAAAATTTTCCTGCCTATCTGCAAGTGCTCACCTCAATGCTCGCGATTATTGCGCCCTTGCTCACCATGCGTAGCTATAGTGAAGAGTGGCAACATAAAACCGATCAGCTTCTCTTTACCCAACCAATTGCCTTGCACCATATTGTGATAGCTAAATTTTTGAGTATTTTAGTGATCTTTGGGATTATTCTCCTTGTCCTCTTGCTCTATTTGAGTGTGATTGCCACCTTTGGCACGCCCGATTGGATGCATATTTTTACCGCATTTATTGGCTTTGTGCTCTTTGCCATTACGCTCTTGAGTCTGGGTATGATGGTCTCGAGCTACACCCAACACCAATTAATCGCTGCGATTGTCAGCTTTTTACTCATCACCATGATCCTCCTTCTTACCTCCATCGCACCGATTATCCCACGTCATCCCCTCGCAGGATTTCTCACAATTAGCCTCCTTTTAAGCATCACCAGCCTGCAACTCTACCTAAAACGTCAGCCAATCTGGCTCATTCTCGGTTCGCTCGCCCTGATCTGGCTTATCACCACCAGCCTCTATCTCCTCCACCCTAGTATCTATCAAGGATTTCTCCCAACGTTTCTCCAACAACTCTCTCCGTTACATCGCTATCAGGGATTTAACCAAGGTGTGATTCGGCTAGAAGATGCGACCTACTTTCTCCTAGCTATCTTTCTTTTACAATACATGATTTATACAAATCTAGAAAAACACGATTATCGGGAGAAATAATGGAGAAAAATCGTTCTGATCGCCGATCTTTTGCCCTCTACACCACGCTTCGATCGCTCATCATCGTGGGGATAGCACTGGGATTTTATGCGCTAATGGCGCTCTTAAACATCTCTATCGACGCAACAAGCACCCGTCGCTATAGCCTCGATTTCGCTAGCAAAGAGCTTCTAGGCAATCTAACTGAACCACTCTCGCTCTACTATCTGGTGCCGGCGAATCGCATGAGTAGAGAGGGCGTTCTCCAAATTGATCAGCTCCTGCAAGAAGTGGCGCGCACGAACAGCCTCATTAGCTATCAAGCCTTTGCCATGGACGAAAAGCCACTCCTCTTAGCCACGCTCCTCCAACCAGAAGATCACATCGAACCTGACTCCCTGATTATCCAACAAGGCACGCAATACCGTATTCTTACACCTCATCAACTACTTAGCTACCATATCACTAGCCGAGGCGAGCGTTATCTGATTGGCAACAATACCGAACAGCTCTTAGTTGATACGCTCCTTCAATTTAACCATAAAGAGCGTTATCGTATCCTCCTTGTCGATAACCACGCAGAGATTGCGCCCAAGAATTTACAAAGCAGTAAAGGCGTTAGTTTGCAACAGTTGATCGAAGATCAAGGGTATGATATTGTTACTGGCTCTCTGCTTGTCGAAAGCCTTGAACCCATCGATACGATCCTCTTTCTCTCTCCCAGCCTCGATCTCTCGCCACAAGAGATAGAGCGGTTAGAAGAGTGGCAAGCCTCAGGAAAACGCATTTATCTTTCGTTACCCTTTCAGGCAGAAGTGCCTTACTACTGGCAAGAATTTCTTCAAAGTTGGCAAATAGCGCTCCAGCCATCGGCAGTGGTAGAAGAGAATCCAAATTTTCTCCTTGCTTCCGATCCCGATAAGCTCGCGTTCTTAGCCACGCTACACCTCCATCCCATCACACAAGCAATGCAACAGCAAAATCTGCGCCCGATTATGCGTTTACCTCGCCATATAGAGATACTCACCACCCAAGATAACACCGTAAAACATGAAGTCGTGCTAAGCACTTCGCCTCAAAATGGCTTACTCATCCCAGAAAATCAACAAGTACAATATCAAAGCAATCCATTAGGACAACCACGCCCACTTGCCATCGCTATTGAGCGAGAAAATCCCAATGCTAACCCTAGTCAACTCTATATTATCAGTGGAGATACCACCTTTCTTCACTACAACTACGCCAACGAATTCCTCATGCTACAAGCCATCGACTGGTTACACCAACAAGTACAAAGCATCCAGATTCCACCCAAAAATCTCTTTAATGCGCCCATGCACGGCATCACCGCAAAACAGGCCATTCCTCTAGCAATTCTCATTGTTATCGTGATTCCGTTATTATTGATTTTTGCTGGCATGACGATTTATTTACATCGAAAAAGAAGATAAAAATGCATCATTACACCAAAAAAATTCTTCCATTCTTTTTGTTATTTGCACTAATTTTACTCTCAATTGTGCTTGTTATATATCAAAAAGATAACTCCCCAGCACCGCTCCATTTAGCCACCCTCCATGAGGATCGGATGAATTTACCCATCCCATCTACCGTAGAGCAGGTGCAGATTAGGCATTACTTAAATGAAGAGAAAATAGAGTTTCATCGCCAGCCAAACGGTCAGTGGCAAGAGATTCATCATCAAGATTTGCTCATCGATCAACAATTTATTCAACAACTCCTAGCGATGCTAAAGCAAGTCTCCGTGATTAGCGTAAAGAATGAGGAAATCCCGAACATAGATTGGGAGCCCCATTATACACTGATGTTATATGGAGATAAGCAAGCGCTGACGCTTGATATTTACGCGCCAAATGCCAGTAAAAATGCCCATTTTATGCGTATTGCCGGTGAGGATACGCTCTTTCTCTTAGATGCGCTTCTGGTACAACTGATTGCTCGCCCAATATCTAGCTACTATGAGATTTTACTGCCGACTCTCCATATCAACGCAATCCAAGAGCTTTGGTTAGAGAATCGTTATGGAAAGACGCATATTACACGAAAAGAGAGACCTCAATTTCTTAGTTTATATACATTTGTATCGCCTTATTTAGAATATAATGTTGACCAAAGTCGACTATCAGAAAATCTCTTACAATTGTGGGCGGGACGAACGCCAATTAATGTGATCTATAATTATCAGCCCAATGTTGATAGAGCCACCCGTGAAACCATGGGTCTCACTCATCCTCAAGCAGAATTCAAGGTTAGGCATCAAGATGGCTCGATATTTAGCATTGCCGTGGGGCTACCAGCCGATGAATTTCACTTTTATGCCTCGGAAATCGGAAAAGAAGATGTTTGGTTACTCCCTAGCGATTTAGCGTATCAACTGCTCAACATTGAACCCTTTACTATCGCATCACGTGCCATTACACTTGCCCCGATCGAGGAAGTTAATGCCATTGAATTTTCCCACCTTGGCGATACTCATCGCTGGCAACGTACCCAAGAGGGAATTTTTCTCCTAAACCAAAAAGAAATGGCAGATAATGTCGCACGAAAACTCTTTCAGGAGATGCTCCTCTTGCACTACAGCGCCCCAAAATCAGCTGTAAAAGCATCGAGTAATCAACAGCAATCTTATCAAATTCAGTGGTATTTTACCAATCAATCCAGAAAAAAAGTCGCGTTTATCGGCCATACATCGCAATACCATCGCGTTTATATCGACGAAATTGCAACGCCTTTCTTAATTGAATCAAAAAAACTGACCCAAAGGTGGCAAGAGTGGCAAAATATATCATTGGCGTAGATGAAGTGGGCAGAGGCGCATTAGCTGGTCCAGTTTGCTCGGTAGCCGTCGCCATAAAAGTCAACGAGATCATACCCTTTAAGATCAATGACTCAAAGAAGTTATCAAAAAAACGCATCGAAACATTAGCCCCGCTCATTATGCAACGATATCGTTACGGAATAGGATTCGTCTCACCTCAAACCATCGATAAAATCAATATCTTGCAAGCAACCCTTCTTTCAATGCAACTAGCCGTAAAACGTTTACAGATAAATCATTACGACAGCATAAATATTCTGGTGGATGGCAATAAGCTCCCTTCATTTGATCATCCTGCACAATGTATTGTGAAAGGTGATCAACAAGAGGAAAGTATCATGCTCGCCTCGATTCTAGCAAAATATATACGCGATAGCTATATGCAACGCATGCATCACTTTTATTCTATGTATAACTTTACGCAACATGTCGGCTATCCCACTACTGCACACAAAGATGCTATCAAAAAGCACGGATACTCGCCGATTCATCGATTATCTTTTCAACTTAAGCGTTAATGTCATTCGCTGTCTCTTGATCAAATAACATCAACGGTGCAACGCCCTTAACCAAATCGCTAAAACGTTTGATACTCTGAGCGGTTTGCCCCATCTGTAACTGCGACTTAAGTAAATGATCGAGCATGTAAAAGCGAAAATCATAATCACCCTGCGGATTCTCTTGCTTAATCTTAAAGAGTAAATCACTCAAACGTGCCAAGATACGCTCCACTTTTACCGTACTTAACTCCAACGAACGTGATTGAATTTGATAATCGCTTGAGGTGCGCGAAGAGTCAGCAAAGAGAAAAAATCCATCTTTATTCTCTGTTAGCACACCATTCTCTACGTCGCTCGGTAAATAAAGCTCAAAGTCATAGAGATCGCGCACCATACCATCCTTAACAAGCTGTAAAGTCTTCCCACTAGCATCCATCGTCAACAGTGGCACATCCGCCCGATCAATCTGCAAGGAAGGAACAAGCGCATGTCCCTCCTCCGTTACCACTAAATTTTGGGCATTAAGACGAAAATTCCCATTGCGTGTAAACTTAATACCATCAGGCGTTTGAATTTTAAAAAATCCACCGCCAATAATTGCAAAATCAAGAAAATTCGCCGTAGGAATAATCTCTCCCTGTGCCATAAAGAGCGGTTGATCCCCAATTTCAGGAATACCCGCAGTAGAATATTGAATATCTTTCGCCTTAAATCCAAAATCAGCAGAGAAGAAAAGCTCCGCCAAGAGTAAATCAAACAACTCCTCTTTACTAGCGCTCTCCTCAAAGTCCAAAATTGCATGCCAAGCAAAAGCTCCCCTACGAGGCGCTTGCGCCGTAACCGAAAGAGAGAGCATAAATATAGAAATAGTCACAGAAAGAAAATAATATTTCAACATAAAATACCGTTCCTAAGGACGAATTTGATTAACAGGCGTATCGGGTTGCTGACCAGTAAGTACGCGCAGGACATTCCCCGCCGCCACTCGTTTAGCCTCACTCTCCGACTCAACGCTATAATAGGCACAATGATCAGAGAGAATAACATTTTCCAAAGTCAATAATGCAGAATCAGGATTTAAAGGCTCCATCGCAAAGACATCCAATCCTGCCCCCGCTATCTTATCGCTACGTAATGCCTCCACCAAATCACTCTCATTAATAAGAGAACCACGTGCCGTATTAATTAAAATAACCCCATCCTTCATCATTGCAATCGTCTTTGTGTTAATCATACCACGGGTTTCACTCGTAGAAGGTAAATGGAGAGAGAGATAATCACACATAGGCAATAATTGCTCTATGGTATCCACTTTTTTAACCCCCAAGCGACGAGCAGTGTTCGCATCAACATGGGGATCGTACATTAAAAGTTCAGCTAAGCCAAAGCTTTGAAGGCGTGCTGCCAGCTGTTTTGCCGTAGCCCCAAAGCCAACAAAACCCATACGACGGCCACTCATGCGATGTACCGCACGCTCACCGGCAGTATTCCATCGACCTAAACGAACTTGTTTATCGATATAAAGAAGATTTCTAGCCAAAGCCAAGAGCATTGCCAACGAGTGCGTTGCAACCTCTTCCACCGCGGCCACAGGAACTGAGGTAACCCAGATGCCTTTAGCTGTAGCAGCCTCGATATCGATGGCATCAGTACCCACGCCATAGCGCGCGATAATTTTACACTTAGTAAGCTGATCGATGGTTTTTTTTGAAATAGTGGTTTGATAGGCTAAAATCGCATCTACGTCTTTAAAATACGCGATGTTTTCATCCGTTTCAAGAGTGAAATTGTAAACCAAAAATTCCACTTGTAGTGCCGAAAAAATTTTTCGTTCCTCTTCATGATTATTATTCGAACGATCCCCGACCACGGCTATTTTAAACATGCAATTCCTCCAGATTTATGCGATTCTTCTGTTTTAGTATAAATTAAATAAGAGAATTAGTCAATAAGATATGGAGAAAAAAAGAGGAGTAAACAGAAAAATGTTTACTCCTAATGGGCTCGACAAGATTTGAACTTGTGACCCCTGCCTTATCAGAGCAGTGCTCTAACCAACTGAGCTACGAGCCCGTAATTCCTTTTAATATAGGGAAATATAAAAGGAAAAGGAAAGAGATACGCTTGAGTGAAGTCATTGGTCTAGTTTAAAGTTTAGATGTGTACTACATCTACTATTACCTTTCTCTTAGAAAGGAGGTGATCCAGCCGCACCTTCCGGTACGGCTACCTTGTTATGACTTAACCCCCCTTACTAGTCCCACCTTCGGCGCCGACCTCCTTACGGTTAATCTAGCGACTTCGGGCAGACCCAATTCGGGTGGTTTGACAGGCGGTGTGTACAAGGCCCGGGAACGTATTCACCGCGCCATTCTGATGCGCGATTACTAGCGATTCCAACTTCATGCAGTCGAGTTTCAGACTGCAATCCGAACCGAGGCTGGCTTTTTGAGGTTTGCTCCACGTCGCCGCTTTGCTTCTCTTTGTACCAACCATTGTAGCACGTTTGTAGCCCTGGATATAAAGGCCATGCTGACTTGACATCATCCCCACCTTCCTCCAGCTTGTCGCTGGCAGTCTCTCTAGAGTCCTCAACTTAATGTTAGCAACTAAAGATAGGGGTTGCGCTCGTTGCGGGACTTAACCCAACACCTCACGGCACGAGCTGACGACAGCCATGCAGCACCTGTATAGCGGTTCCCGAAAGAACTCCACCATCTCTGATGAATCCCACTATATGTCAAACCCAGGTAAGGTTCCTCGTGTATCATCGAATTAAACAACATGCTCCACCGCTTGTGCGGGCCCCCGTCAATTTCTTTGAGTTTCACCGTTGCCGGCATACTCCCCAGGCGGTACACTTATCGCGTTAGCTTGAGCACTGATCCATGTCAGACCAATGCCTAGTGTACATCGTTTACGGTGTGGACTACCAGGGTATCTAATCCTGTTTGCTCCCCACACTTTCGCGCCTCAGCGTCAATTATCCCCCAGAAACTTGCTTTCGCCTTTGGTGTTCCTTCTAATATCAACAGATTCCACCCCTACACTAGAAATTCCAGTTTCCTCTAGGTAATTCAAGTTAAACAGTTTCCATTGCCTTCCCTCAGTTAAGCCGAGGTATTTGACTACAGACTTGTTCAACAGCCTACGCGCCCTTTACGCCCAATAATTCCGAACAACGCTCGCTCCTTCCGTATTACCGCGGCTGCTGGCACGGAATTAGCCGGAGCTTATTCATGGATTAACGTCATCATTAGGGCATTCCACTCCCCAACTTATTCCTCATCCATAAAAGAACTTTACAACCTCTCGGCCTTCTTCGTTCACGCGGCGTCGCTCCATCAGACTTTCGTCCATTGTGGAAGATTCTTAGCTGCTGCCTCCCGTAGGAGTCTGGGCCGTATCTCAGTCCCAATGTGGCCGTACACCCTCTCAGGCCGGCTAACTATCGTCGCCTTGGTGAGCCTTTACCCCACCAACTAGCTAATAGTACGCAGACTCATCTAACAGCGACACAATTGCGTCTTTCCTCTACAACCACAGTCGTAGAGCTTATTCGGTATTACCCACCATTTCTGATGGCTATCCCCAACTATTAGGTAGATCATCCACGCGTTACTCACCCGTTCGCCACTCTAGCCGATATAAATACCGGTTACCGTTCGACTTGCATGCTTAAGACGCGCCGCTAGCGTTCGTTCTGAGCCAGAATCAAACTCTCCATGATTTATGAACTCTGGATTGCTCCAAAGTCTTTTTCAATTATCATTAACAATTTATTCTTTAAACTCAACTTCTTGACTTCAAACCCAAGCGTATCTCTCTCCCTTCCCTATTCTTAAACAAAGCACTCAAGATTCTTCTCATCATCTTCGTTACTTTAGACTGGCAAACTCACGTTTCTTTCAACCACTCTTGCTCGCTTCATCCTCCATTACTATAACCCATCGCCTAACTTTTGTCAACCCATTTTCTCTAAAAAAATGAAAAAATGTTTCAAAAAATCCATAACTCTATGACAAGAAACAACTTAAAATTAAAAAAATATTTCTTCTGTCCCCTTATTCTATAAAAAAAAAGAGAAGGGCTTGCGCCCTTCCCTATCTCATAAGCTATACCCACACTTATAGATATGCTATGACTCTACTCTAAACCTAAAAAATTTATCCAACTGCGCTACACTATGATCGCTATTAAGTGGCATATAAAACTCATAGTCCAAATAATTAGTACTAATTAGAAGCCCCCACATTACATAAAATTCTTCGCCAACTGAGAGCCTAATAGATTTTATGTCGCTATCCGTGGTTAACCAAGAGCGAAAATCATGCTTTAATGGACTTGCAATGTAGATCCCATTCCCACGTCGTATTAGTTGTGATGCCCTCCCCAGACGAGCATAATGAGGACTTCCCCCCTCTCTCATATCAATGCTCAACGTTTTCAAAGGAGTCGATGGAAAGATTGTGACCTCAATATCTGTGGTTATCCCACCAAAGCTTTTATAAGCCTGTTCCCGTTGCTCTGCACTAAAAAATTGCGCATTCTCATTAAAAACTAACTTAAAATCATCTAACCTATCTACTGGTACCAATGTATAAGCAATGTTAATCCATCCATCCACCATCCTCTCTGGAATAGGGTATTCACCTCTAATAAAATTAAAATCAAAATCTACCTTTCCGATCTCAACATTGTCGTTCCCGCCGTTGTCATTCCCGCCGTTGTCATTCCCGCCGTTGTCGTTCCCGCCGTTGTCGTTCCCGCCGTTGTCGTTCCCGCCGTTGTCGTTCCCGCCGTTGTCGTTCCCGCCGTTGTCATTTCCGCCGTTGTCATTTCCGCCGTTGTCGTTCCCACCGTTGTCGTTCCCGCCGTTGTCATCCCCGCCGTTGTCAAGACCACCGTTGTCCTTTCCACCGTCATCGGGGGTCGAATTTTTGGGATTACACGCCACCAACGCCATAAGCGCCACTAGCCACCACATACGTTTTAAGACTGTTTTTACCATATTCTTCTCCTTCTATACCTTATAGAATACTTTTATTATATCATACTTGCATAAAATCTTTCAATAACAAAATAATATTTTTAAAAAAGAGAAGGGCTTGCGCCCCTCCCTCATCTTTTCGCTTTACATTAAGGATTAATCAAATGGTATCTAGTTTACCACGCTAAATCGGAAAAATTTATCCAACTGCTCTACCGTATGATCGCTATTAAGTGGGCTATAAATTACGGTATCATTCAAATTACTATGGACAGAAGCATATCCCCACATGACATAAAAATCGGGACCGAGATAGAATTCGTGTCCCACACGTAAGGTAGCAGCAGCCTTCACATCCCCATCAGACTTGCTCCAGCGAGAAAAATTCGTGCTTGCAGGATCAAGCGCCCATGCACCCGTACCGCGTACTACGGGAAAAGTACCCACCCCACTGCGAGTATAAGTTGGACCATCACTGGTTTCGGTAGCCTGCATTCTAATGTTCAATGTAACCGCAGAATCTAAAGGGATGCGGGTATGCGTAGAGGCGCTCCCAATATACGTTTCCGCACTCGTACTAGTGGCTGCAGCAAGCAATGCCGTTGTAGATTTAAATCTTGCGCCCTCAAAGTAAATTCTCTTATAGAGATCTAATCTATCTACAGGCACCAAGATGTATACCAAGTGGCCCGTATCGTAGTTGAACCCCGCATGTCCTGGAAAAGGTTGCCCATTGGGTAGATCAAAAGAGAACTCCACTCTTCCAATCGTAACGGTATTTCCATCGCCGTTGTCATTTCCACCGTTGTCGTTTCCATCGCCGTTGTCATTTCCACCGTTGTCGTTTCCATCGCCGTTGTCGTTTCCGCCGTTGTCGTTTCCGCCGTTGTCGTTTCCACCGTTGTCATTCCCGCCGTTGTCAAGACCACCGTTGTCCTTTCCACCGTCATCGGGGGTCGAATTTTTGGGATTACACGCCACCAACGCCATAAGCGCCACTAGCCACCACATACGTTTTAATACTGTTTTTACCATATTCTTCTCCTTCTATACCTTATAGAATACTTTTATTATATCATACTTACATAAAATCTTGCAATAGAAAAATAATATTTTTACAAAAAAAGGAAGAGGGTCGCCCCTCTTCCTAACCGCTTTATCTTTAAGGAATGATCAAATGATTCTTTTAGTCTACTACGCTAAATCGGAAAAATTTATCCAACTGCTCTACCGTATGATCGCTATTAAGTGGGCTATAAATTACGCTATTATCCGTAGCATGGCGAGAAGCATACCCCCACATCACATAAAAATCGGAACCTAGATAGAATGCGTGTCCCTCACGCAAGGTAGCAGCATCTTTCACATCCGCATCAGCCTTGCTCCAGCGAGAAAAATTCGTGCTAGCAGGAGTAAACGGATTCAGTCCACTACCGCGTGCTACGGCATAAGTACCCGCGCCACTTCTGATAAAGCTTGGACCATCGCTGGTTTCGGTAGCCTGCATTCTGATGTTTAATGTAACCGCAGAACCTAAAGCGATGGTGGTATGCGCACTAGTGCGTCCAATATACGTTTCTGCACTTGTACTATCAGCGGCTGCCTTAACCAATTCCGTAGTATTAGCAAATTTTGCGCCCTCGTGATAGATACTCTTATAGAGATCCAATCTATCTACCGGCACCAAGGTGTACACCAAGTAGCCCGTACCGTAGTCGTACCCCGCATGTCCTGGAAAGCCATCACCCTTCGGATCAAAGTTAAATTCAACCTGCCCAATTGTAACGATATCCCCACCATTGTCGTTCCCACCATTGTCGTTCCCACCATTGTCGTTCCCACCATTGTCGTTCCCACCATTGTCAAGACCGCCGTTGTCCTTTCCGTCGTCATCGGGCGTGGGTGTCTTGGGGCTACAAGATACGAGCGCAACGAGCGCTAGCAACCAAAAAGAACGTTTTAATACTTTTTTTACCATTTTCTTTATCCTCCACTCATCTACTATCTACTCTTTTTTTCAGAGTATATTTTATTGTACACTGCTTTTTTGTACTTGTAAACAAAAATTTTCACAATTTTTAGAAAATAGTTTTTTCACTATTGACTTTGATGGGGTATTCTCTTATTATCAAAGAATACATACTTTTTATAATAAGGAAGATATCCTATGATTGACTTTAAAAATGGCTCGCTCATCAAGCTTGCACCCATCGAGATTAGCAAGATGCCCACCCCCGTCGATGCGATGTTGGTGGAGGGGGAAGAGATTCTCGCCGCCTTTAAGGCAATGCGCGATTCGCTGGTTTTTACCAACAAACGCGCTATCTCGATTAACTTGCAAGGCATGACAGGCAAGAAGATTGACTTTACCTCGCTACCCTACAGCAAGGTGCAAGCCTTCTCCATTGAGACCGCCGGCTCTTTCGACCTCGATTGCGAGATCGATTTAGTCTACAGTGGGCTGGGCACCGTGCGCTTTGAGATTAAAGGCAACTTTGACGTTATTAAATTTAATAAGATTATCAGCTCCTACGTGCTCTAAACTTTATACATTAATATAGAGAATGCCCAGCTCAACACTGGGCACTTTTTTATCACTTAAAAGCTAAAACGGTAGGTGTAGCCAACAAAAAAATCGATTAATAATTTGTTGCCGATATTGCGCGTAGCATCAAAATCTGTTACAAAAAAATCGCTATCAACTGGATCATAATAATCTATTTGATTAGAATCAAACGTAGGAATTCCTTTGTTTCTTGCTAATACATCAAACTTTACTCTAGCACCCACGGTAATGAAGCCCAGATCATCAATAATAGGAATATGCACCCCACTCTCGAGCATAAGATTGAGACTCACAAAGCTTTTCAAATCATTTGCATGGAGAATTCTACCCTCCCATGGCTCAAAAGCCTCATCTTTGTCTCTGCTATAAACGTTTAGATTACTAAACGATTTCGCAGGCGTATTAAGCGCTACCCCTAAACCACCACCCACATACCACCACTTTAAGTGATAATTCATCGCAAGATCTAAGGCAAAAGAGTGATAGGCAACCTCATAGGTAGCTCTCTGAAAAGGCGTCCACCCTCCCCATTCACTATTAATATACGCAAATGAATCACTATCACTACTTAATTGAATTGTCTCCCCACGATTAAAGTTCATATTTAAAGCTATGGATAGCGATAACCAATCAAAAAAACCAAGATGTGTTTGAATGCCTAAATGAGGGTTGGCTAGTCCGCTTCTGTCGGTTATATCATAAAATCGATAAACATCATCGCCAAGATAGGTCGTTGACAAAAAATCTAAACCAACTCCCCCACGAATCCCCACATCCACAAAAGCAAGCGAAAAGGCCGGCGAACTCATTAGCGCCAAGAGCGCCCATAACATCACTTTTTTCATCTATCTACTCCTCATCCTTATTGCTTTTAAAATACTCTTTGCCCAAGCGCCACAAATAGAGATCTACCTCTTTAATGGTGCATTCTGCTAAACCGTAAACCTCTCGAAAGTTGGCCATCACGTCGTAAAAGGAGCTATAATCTGCTAAATCCTTGGTTTTAAGGAATTTTTGCATCTTGCCATACTTCTTAAAGAAGTACCATAGCCCATCGCCAACAAAACTATCGTAAATAGGATAAAGATCAGGGCGATGCCAGTGGCAATACTTAGTAGCAAAAGAGTACGCCCGCTTGCCAGACTCTTCTTTGGTCGCATCAGCAATAGCGTTGACAAGTTCTGTATCAACCTCTGATTTAGCTAGTTTGTCATCAATCTTTAAATCATGTATCGCCTTGGCAACGTGCACCAAGCTCATATTGGCGATACGCGTGCTATAAAACGAATTGAGCAATGTAACCTTAATTAAGATATGCTGAAAATTCGTATTCTCTGGCAAAAACCCCCAAACCTGCTTTAGCGTCTCATTGTGCGCCACGTACAACTGATGGGTCGCATCGTTGGCATCCCATAACTGCGCATAACCCTCTACTACATCAATATTTGGCTCGGGGATATCCAAAGCCAACTTCTCACTCTCTTTCATGGAGAACTCCTTATGATTCATAAATCTTAATAAGAGTATACCATGATAGATGTCAATTGTCAATAAAAAATAAATTATAATTTATAAAGTAACATAAAAAGAATAAATATACAAAATACCCACATAAATAAATTATAATTCTATTTTCATAAAAAAGACCAGCACACTAACGTACTGGTCGTATTCATTCTTTAATGTCTATAAAAATGAGATCTATTTATCGTGAATTGCGCTCATTGCATCGGCGATAAATTGTACATCAGGACCAATAATAATCTGCAGGGACTCATTGCTGATGACCTGTACCCCAACAACGCCCGCTGCCTTAATTTTATCTGCATTAATATCCCTTGTTGACTTAACCGTAATGCGTAAGCGCGTGGCACAATTATCAATGATACGCACATTTTCTGCCCCGCCAAGCAAGTCGTAGAGCGTCTCTGCTAGCGCATCGGTGGTGGCATTGCCTTGACGTACACTCCGTTGTTCTGCCGAGACTTCCTCGCGCCCTGGAGTCATCAAGTTGAAGGTGCGAATCGCAAAGCTAAAGGCCACATAGTAGAGCCCTGCGAAGAAGACTCCTTGCACTAAGAGCATCCATGGTTGATTGGCGATAGGTAGACGTGCGCTCAAAATGTAATCAATAAAACCAGCGCTAAAGTTGAATCCCGCTGTCCATTGAAATGCAGCTGCCACAAAGAGAGAGAGCCCAGTAAGTACAGCATGTACCACATAAAGAGGCCAAGCCACAAACATAAAAGAGAACTCCAAGGGTTCGGTTACTCCGGTAAAAAATGAGGCAAATCCCGCAGCTAGCATCAAAGAGGCAATACTTTTTTTATTCTCAGGTCGCGCATTTTGATAGATAGCAAAAGCTCCCGCAGGTAATCCAAACATCATAATCGGAAAAAATCCTGCTTGGTACATACCCGTTACGCCCTTCTCCCCGACATTACTCCAAAAATTTCCAATATCATTAATGCCTGCCAAATTAAACCAAAAAACATTATTCAGCGCATGGTGCAATCCCGTAGGAATCAACAAACGATTAAAAAATCCATATAATCCAGCGCCCAAAGCGCCCATTGCCGAAATCGCCTTACCAAAGTTCACTAGCGCCATAAATACCGCCGGCCAAATAAACATCATGACTGCCGAAACCACCATCATCACCATCGCCGTGAGAATTGGGACTAAGCGTCTACCACTAAAAAAGGAGAGCGCCATTGGCAACTTCGTATGCGCAAAACGATTATACATTGCCCCAGCGATCAGTCCAGCCATCATGCCAAAAAAGACATTGCCATTATTCACCTTACTAAAGGCTAATACAGCATCCTCTGAAATAGCACCGCGAAACATCACTACGGCATCGGGATTTAAAATACTCATCGGCACTAAAAAAGCCACTAACCCCGCCATCGCAGAAGATCCCTCTTTCTCTTTCGCCATCCCCAAGGCTAGACCCACCGCAAACAAAATACCCAAATTATCAAGAATCGACGCACCGCCCTTAATTAAAAATGCTGATAACACATTCCCTGATCCCCAACCATTGGGGTCAATCCAATAGCCAATACCCATAAACAGTGCAGCAATCGGTAAAGCTGCTACAGGCAACATTAAAGATCGACCAATACGTTGTAAATAATCTTTCACTTTTTTCTCCTTTTGAGCTTAAGCTCCTATCCTCTCTTATCGGCTGATTCTTGGATAAGCCCACATCCCCGCCATGCGTAATACATCGCGCGTAATTGCATAATGCTCATCATGTGCCAAAAGCTCCTCCATGGAAATATCTTGCCAGCCCAAATTGTGCACATGAAACAGCTCTGGCTGCTCTAATCGATCCTTGAAGATCTCATTACCGACTTTAAATAGGGTAACTGCACGTTTAAGATGCGTCGCGCTTGAGATAATGGTAACATTTTTAATATGAGGTTGACTCTCCAGAATTTTAAGTGAAAAAAGCAAATTTTCTACCGTATCGCGTGCCATATTCTCCTCAATTAGCCGATCTTGCTCAATACCATGCTCCATAAGCCACTGTGCCATAAGACGACCCTCCGTTTGACCATTACGCTCTACTCCGCCTGTCAAAATAATTTGACTTTGAGGATAACGCTCCAACGCCAGAAGGGCTACCTTTAAACGCTCTATTAACGTTGGTTTCATTGTGCCATCAGGATTAAGCTCAAATCCTAGCAAAATAAAGATATTATCAATTTCAGGAAGACTCTCCACGTTCATATTAATACGAATTTCTCCACGCTTATCAATCGCCTCACTCATAATATCAAATAAAACTCTCTTAGTGCTTACCTGTATCTGTGCATAAGCGCGCTGATAACTTACCCCATCGCTTGCCAAACGCGCATAAAGAGCCCAATTCATCAAAGCATCGCTAATACCATTTACTTGATAAGCTTTTTCATAATAGGCAATACTTTCTGCTAAATCACCCTGTGTTGCAGAGAGATAGCCTAATCCCATTAAATAACTCGCATCCTGTGGATTGATCGCATCCAATAGCTGTAAAATCTCTCGCTGATATTCCACACTCTCCTCTTTAGAAAGCGTGTTGTGATGAAGGTAATAGTAAATAAAAAGCTCTTCTAAACGCGCAATACGTAGCGATAACGTATCACCTTGATTAGCCTTTTTGAGATGTTCAAAAAAAGAGATCGAAAAACTCTCTGTCGTATCGACCCCTATCGCTAAAGCTCCCGATTCATTGCCCGCTCTCTGACAACCTAACATCGCAAAAATTCCCCAGATCAATAACATCATGTGTCTCTTCTTCATTAACCTTACTCCTAAGATAATTTTTTTATTAGATACAGTATATCATGGTAAATTTAAGTTGTCAATAAAAAATAAATTATAATTTACAAAGTAATACAAAAAGAATAAATATACAAAATAACCACATGTAAATAAATTATAATTCTATTTTTACAACAAAAGAGCATCGTCATCCACAGTAGATCCACCCCTCTTGACAAAAATGCCTTTACGTTTTAAAATAACCATGTTCTTTCACGCCAAAATAGCTCAGGGGTAGAGCAACGCATTCGTAACGCGTAGGTCGTGGGTTCAATTCCCACTTTTGGCTTGCTCTTTTTCTTGAATAATATCGCTTGTGATGAGTTGTTCAAATCACTTACTTTGGTTACAATGATGCATATGAAGCTAATTCAATCCATTTTTCCAGGCGTTTTATTATCTATCGCTACGGCGATGGTCTCCGTGCTTTTGAGCAAGTTGGTTCCCCACCTAGGCGCTACGACGATCGCAATATTACTAGGAATTTTGGCAGGAAATGTCCTCTTTTCTCAAGCGATATGGAAGGCTGGCACGCGCATTGCCGAGAGCAAATTTTTAGAGCTTGCCGTACTCATGCTAGGCTTTATGATTACCCTGCAACACCTCCAGCAGATAGGCTTGGGAGCTGTTGGTTACATCCTTCTCCTTGTTATTCTCACCATTACGCTCAATCTCTTGATGGGGAAACTTTTTGGCTTTACTCCCACATTTTCGTTATTGATGGGCGCGGGGAATGCCGTCTGTGGATCTTCTGCCATTGCCTCGGTGTCGCCGGTGGTACGTGCAAGCGAGGAAGAGAAGGGGCAGAGCATCACGATGATTAACCTGATGGGCACGATTTTTATGCTCACGCTCCCGATTGTTGCTATGCTCCTCTACCCGCAAGATGCTCTACGGATGGGGGCGCTCCTTGGGGGAACATTGCCGTCGGTGGGACAGGTGGCTGGGGCTTCGCACTTAGTAGGCGAGCAGGTCGCCTCTCATGCGATGCTCTTTAAAGTGATGCGCGTCTCTCTCCTAGGATTCGTGGTGATCCTCATGCAACGGCTAGCCTCTGATAAAAGCCAAAAGCAACAAACATCGCATGCTACGCGCATAGCAACATTCTTACCATGGTATATCTTGGGATTCTTTCTAACGCTCCTGATAAATACGCTTTTACCCATCTCTCCCGCCGTACATAAATATACAGCATCGGCGAGTTTCTGGTTAGAAATCACTGCCTTATCGGCCATCGGGCTCCGCCTAAACCTAGCGTCTCTCATAAAAAAAGGCGGCAAGCTCTTACTCTTTTCGCTTCTTGTAGCGTGCCTCCAAGTTGGGGTAGCTCTGCTATTGCTGGCTTGGATCTTATAATTTTATAAATGACATTTTTTTGTTTTATGCTCCTAAAACGCGAGCAATGCGCTTGGGTAACAAACTGATTAGATAGGCAATGAGATAACTAATCATAATCGTGCTGAATAACTCTATTATAAGTTGTGCATGTATTTGTACCCCCCGTGGTGGAAAATACTTAAACAATGCATGACGCATAACCGCTAAAACCATAGCATGGACAAGGTAAGCCGAAAAAGATAAAGAAGACAATTTTTTAATTATTTTCTGAAAAGTACGCATTTGAAACAAAGGAAAAGATTTGTAGCTATATTTTATCACATAAAATATAGAAATAGATTGAATCAAAACGTAAATGGCTAAATTATCAAACGTAGGAATAATCAATTCAGAGAAATTCTCTGTTTGTAATCTGATTAACATAATAAAACTAATCAAAATATACATAAGGAGCCAAGCAGACATTCGCCATGCAGAATTCTGGGTACTCGTATTTCGCCCATGTAAATAATGCAGATAATAGCCTAAAAAAAGATAGCCTATATAATCACTAAAGATAGGCAAAGAAATAGAGAGGTAAGGAAATTCCTGCGGAAAAAATTCTTGAAATGTCACAACAGTATTCCAACCAATAGTGAAAGCTAACCAAAGTAATAGCCCATAGCGTAACTCATTTTTAGCACTATTTTGCGCTATTTTTTGTAAAAAAGGCATTGCTAGATAAATTCCAACTATCATATATAAATACCATAAATGATATACAATTCCTTGATTATGAAAGAACATAAACACTAAAGAACGTTTAAGACCTAAAGTAGAAAGATAATCGCCATAAGAAATCAGATCAACTGGATACAAAATATACCTATATAAAAATAAGTATATCACTGTCCAAATAATCATAGGTACGATAATATCCCTTAATCGTTGCCTAAGATTGAACGTAGATTTAGAGAGAAATAATACACCGGTGATCATCACAAAAATGGGTACTGCTCCACGAGAAAAAGCATTCATTAATAACAAGAATGCCGGAAAATTGTCTTCTTTATATTGAAATAGAATTAGCCCACTCACCACATGAGTGAGTACCACTAGCACGCTCGCTACAACACGTAATAAGTAAAGATATTGCATGTCTTGAGTATCTTTTATTGGTTGCACAAACCCAATCCCCCACTATTAAATAGTTTGTACTCATAATTAAGTATTACTTTATCATAGAGAAAATGAATATTTATGTCAAGAGAAAATCGCCATTACTTGATCTTTCTTGATATGCGCATTATTATAGATCATATGAAAGAGTTTACACATTATACCTTACTGTCTGAAAAACCCGTGCCTGAGTATCGATCGCATGGCTATCACCTGCGCCATAATCAATCGGGGGCGGAGATTTTTTTACTCCAGAACGACGATGAGGAGAATTTCTTCTCGTTTGGCTTTAGAACGCCCTCGGAGAATGATTATGGGCTGGCGCATATTTTGGAACACTGTGTCTTGGCTGGGAGCAAGCATTACCCGATCAAAGATCCCTTCTTGACGCTTCTACGCAGTAGCATGCAGACCTTCCTCAATGCAATGACCTATCCTGACAAGACCTTATATCCGGCAGCCAGTCCGGTGAAGCAAGATTTTTTTAATCTTTTCGATGTGTATGGCGACGCTGTCTTCTTCCCGTTGATCAACGAGGAGACCTTTTGGCAGGAGGGCTATCGGCTGGTTTACGATCCCAATCAAGATGCTTTGAGCCATGGGGGCGTTGTTTACAACGAGATGAAGGGTGCGTATAGTAGCATCGAGAGCTATGCCTTTGATGCGGTGGTGCAGTCGTTGCATCCTAGTAACAGCTATCAGTATGATTCGGGTGGCAATCCCGACGCGATTCCTGGCATCACGCACCAGATGATGGTGGATTTTCACCAGAAGTATTACCATCCTAATAACGCAAAGATATTTCTTTATGGCAATGTCGATATCGAAGAGAAGCTCGCGCGGTTGCACGATAAATTTTTGCAACACTTCACGGATAGCACGCCCAGTCAGAGCCAAGTCGCCGAAGAACCCGCCTTTAGCGCGCGCCGTTATGAGCATCGTGAATTCCCCAGCCGTGGCGAAGACGACACCAGTTACATCTCGCTCAACTGGCTTACCGCGCCCCTCACCGAGACCAAAACCACCCTCGCGCTGGAGGTGCTTAACCATATTCTCTTTGGATCTAGCGGAGCCCCGCTCTATCTAGCCTTACAGAGCTCGGGATTGGGGCAAGATCTCTCACCAGTCTGTGGCTTTAGCTTCGACTTCAATCGCGCCATCTTTAGCGCCGGCTTACGTGGCATCAAGCCCGAGGATCAAGGGAAATTTGAGAAGCTTGTGGATGAGACGCTACAGAATATCGTAAAAACCGGCATTAGCCACGAGATGATCGAATCGGCACTACGCGCTATCGAGATGCAACGCCGAGAATTACGCAGTGGATCGTTTGGCTTGCGCCTGATGAGTCGCCTGTACAAGGGCTGGAATTATGATCTTAATCCCTTTGATGCGATTCTTTTTGCCGAACCCATGGCGGCCTTGCGTCAAGAGGCATTCACCGTCGGCTACTTTGAACAACTCATCCAATACTACCTCATCGATAATACCCACGCCTCGCTCACACTCATCACACCCAATGCCGAGCTTGCCAAGCAAAAAGATCGCAACATAGAGGAAGATCTCAAGCAAAAGCTCCTCTCGATGAGACAAGCCGATAAAGATGCCCTCCAAGTGCAGAGCGCCCAGCTCGAAGCGCACCAAAATCAAACCGACGATCCCACCGTGATGCCCCGCTTGAGCCGTAGCGATATCCCCGAGAAGATCAAAGAGATCGCTAGCCGACAAGAGAGCATCTTTGCCCAACGTCCCTTGTATGTTGTTGACCAATTTAGCAACGGACTCTACTATTGGAACACCACCTTTAATCTCAATGACTTTGATCAAGAGGCGCTCCTATGGCTTCCGCTCTTCTGCCGTGCCATGAGTGGCATGGGTAGCGATAAGAAGAGTTACATCGAGATGGCGCAAGCCATTGCCCGCGACAGTGGCGGTTTTAACTTTATTTTAGATACGGGGGAGTATCTCGACGAACAAGGGCAAGCCAGCGAACGCAGTGCAGTGTTGCATATCAACTTTAAAGCGCTGGAGAGTCAACTCCAAGAGCTACCCGCCACCCTGCAAGAGGCAATCTTCTCTATCGACTTTACCGACATTCAGCGCCTCCAAGAGCTCTACTGGGAGCTTTACAATGAGATGGCGGCTGCCGTTGTGCCTTCGGGTTCAGGGGTGGTGGGCTTGCGTCTTAGCGCGCTCTTTAGTCAGAGTGCCTACACCGAGGAACTTTGGCACGGGGTAACGCAACTACAATTTCTCGAGCAGATGCAGAGTCGCTGGCAAGAGGATAGCTTTAAAGCCGAAGTGGTTAGCCGACTCCAAGCGATTGCCGATCGTATTTTGGTGCAAGAGCGCGCCACCTTTGGTCTCCTCGCACCCAATGTAGCGCAGGCCAAAGAGATGATCACCAAGCTCTTTGCTCCGCTAGCCAGCCGAAAAGATCTCACGCTCATCACCGCACCCCTCACCCTGCCTAGCATCAAGAGCCAGATGATTACAACCAACACCGAGGTCAACTTTGTTGGTCTCGCTCTCAAGGCACATAGTTTTCATCAGCCACAGCGTGCTTCAGAAATTCTCCTTGGACAGTATCTCACCGTTGGCGAACTTTGGCATGCCATCCGTATGCAAGGCGGAGCTTATGGCGTATCAGCAAGTGCTACGGGCAATGCACAAGGTATTTTTACCATGACCAGCTATCGCGATCCGCACATGGAGCGCACGCTAAATGCCTTTAAAGCGATTCTTCGTACATTTGAGACTATCTCACAAGACGATCTTGACGATACCCTCATCGCACGCATTGGCAAAGAGAATCGCCCGCAAGGCCCACAAGAGGCATTAAGCCTCGCCATGAAGCGCGCCATCTACAACATCACACCAGCTACACGACAACGCATCCGCAACCATCTCTTAGCCGTAACCCCGCAATCGATGATCGAGAGTGCACGTTATCTCGCGCACCAATTAGAGGAAGTTAAGGTTGCCATCATCACCAACACCGAGCAGGCAACCAAAGAGCAAAAACCACTAGGTATCGATCAAGTGATTACACTCGCGAAATAGCATTATTTTGACATTTTTTATGACTTATACAAAAAAAGAGAGGAAGTGGCTACTCCTCCTCTCTTTTTGCGTAAAGACTCTTACGAGATATCAAGGTTACGGGCAATTTTTCGTGCATTTCCCCTTCATCTAAAATTAAGTGCATCACACGCCTTGCCATCGCGTCGATAGGTTGACGAACAGTAGTCAAGGGTGGAGATAAATAGCGAACAAACTCAATATCATCATAACCAATAATGGCATACTGCTCCTGAATGGAAATCGCGGCCTCCATGCAGGCGTGATAAAATCCAATTGCCATCAGGTCATTCATAAAAAAGATCGCTTTATAGGGATGCTTAAAAATCGTCTTAGCTAAACGATCTCCGGCATCAACGGTGAAATCGCCCTCTAAACAGACCACATCATAAGGATGGTTATTCTGCTGATAGACCTCTCTAAAACCGGCCAATCGCTCTTGCACATTGGTAAAATGGGAAGGACCAGTCACACATAACACGTGATAATGATGATGCGCTATCAACGCTCTTGCCACAAGTGCCCCACCTTGATAATCATCGCTACCCACCCAGCAAAACGCAGGTTTCGTAATAATACGATCAAGAAAGATAACGAAATGATTGAGCCGATGCTCTTCCACAAAGTGATACGTGCTCACATGGGAGGCCACCAGAACAATTTTTTCCACATGGAGTTGTTTAAATCGTTTAATCGCCATAATCTCTTGTATCGCCACGCCGTCGGTGTGATTGAGAAGTAGGAGGTATCCTGCCTGCGTTAAGTGATACTCAATACGTTTTGCCATCTGCGTAAAAAAGGCATTCGTGATATCAGGCAAGATTAACCCAATTGTCTGGGATTGTTTGGTCTTTAAACTCTTGGCATGTAAATTGGAAACAAACCCTAACTCCTTTGCCAGGCGCTCCACCCGATCGATCGTCGCTTGGCTAAGATGCGACGCTTTCTTATTCAACACCAAAGAGACTGTAGCAACCGATACTCCAGCCTCTTTAGCTAAATCTTTCATTGTAATACGTTTCAATCTCTTCTACTTGTCCTTAGCACAGATCATTCCCTTTATTATAGTACGGCATAATGCCCTAGATAAATGAAGCAATTTAAGCTAAAGTTACACAGTAAAACGCATCATCGAGAGGATAAACATAAAAACGACGCCTACCACCATGGGCACAGCAGTTCGCCTAACAATCTTAAGCGGATCTTGTTGTGTCGTACCCGCCACAATAACCACGACCGCAGCCACAGGGGATACAGCGCGCAATAAATTCCCCGTAAATCCAACAGGAATACTTATCGCTAAAGGATTAATTCCTGCAGCCAGCGACAACGGAATTACCAGAGGAACCATCGCATAAAAGAGCGCCAACCCACTACCAGATAACAAGACAATCAATGCGCTAAATAGCACCAAAATCAATGGTAACGTGAATCCTGGCACGGCGGTGCTACGCATCACCTGTTCTAAATGTTGCATCAATCCTATCGATTTTAATCCTTCCACAAAGACGCCGGCAGCCACCAACAGCGCAACAATCCCCATCGCGTTACCCATTCCCTTAAAAAATGCCTCACTCTCCTCTAGCACCATCGCTAAATTACGATAACGAACCGCTTGTATCAAAAGAGCAAGAAAAAAGGAGAGTATCGAGACCACCTCTACCGAAGGCATAACTTGTTGCTCTTGAGGTAACCTTAAATTCATTGCATAGAACAACAACAGAAGCAGAATGGGCAACATCGGTAAGACTGAATATACAATCCTAAAGAGTCGCCCATAGCTCAATTCCTCGGAGACATCTACCACCTCTTGCGCCAGATTGGCTTGACTTATACCCTCTTTTTTATCCATGTAGCGTTGCCAAACATAGTGCGCCACTGCTACTACAAGCAAAGTGGGGATAGATATCATCGCATGGTGATGAAACACATACTCCGTTACTGGCATCCCCAACTCCATTGCCATAGCCACATTATCCCCCCCTAGCGGTGTGGGCATTATGGTTGCCGTAGTAGCAATCACCCCAGCAGCCGTTAAAGAGGACATACCCACGCGTCTTAATACCGGATAGAGTGTCGCTAAGAGGATAACCGCAAGATTAGCTGCACTGGGAATTACTAAGGAGAGAAAATTCCCTAACAAAAAAACAATCGGAACCAACATATACACCGACTTAATGCGTAACAGGGGCTTCGTAAGCATATGGACACTCACCTCATTGGCACCAATTTTACTCATATATGTCGTATATCCACCCAAAATCAAGATAATCAACCCCGCACGCGGTAAAACACTCTTAAACTGATCGACAATCAACGTAAAGGGGGCAAACCAATCCAGCATCGCGTTGGGCGCACCATCTAGCAACAGACTAAAAAAGACCAAAACCATACCCACCGATAAAAGAGTCATTTTGATGTCCATCTTCTTCAACAGCATCCACACCACGATAACGACACTAATGAAGGCCAATCCATACATTATCCAAATATGCATCATCTTACTTATCCCCTTTTATCACAAGCACGCAGCGATAGAAGCTAATAGCCACTGGCGAAACATCTGCCCATCAATATCCACACACACACGCGCATTCTTAGGACGATCGCCTAAATAACCTCGAAAATCAACAATCGTCATCCCCTTGGTCATCTTCCCATCCAACTCAATATCTACCACCCCTGGTATCACCTCAAACATTTCTGGTTGCAGTAAATAAGCCATCACGCATGGATCGTACATCTTTAAACCTGTATTAAACGTTCCACTACGGTACTTCTGAAATAAGGAAACCATCATTTCTCCCGTAGCACCCATCTGCATAATCTTATCACTATCCTCTCGGTAAACCAGCGCCTTCCAACCTACATCTAATCCCACCATCACAATCGGTAATCCACAGTCAAAAACAATTTTAGCCGCCTCTGGATCCGTAGCGATATTAAATTCCGACATCACCCCCTTATTTCCACGAGTGGTAGATCCCCCCATCAGTACAATCTCCTCGATATACTCTACAGCATCAGGATGCATCCGTAATAGTAAAGCGATATTCGTTAAAGGCGCAATCGGTACCAATGTAATCTTCTCCTTACTGCTCACCAACTCTTGATAGATAGCCTCTACGGCATGAATCGATAATAAATTATGCTTCGCTGGTGAGGGAAAGTCATATCCATCCATGCCCGAGAGCCCATGCACATTCGCAGCATCTATCAAGGGCAAAACCAGCGGACGCGCAGCTCCCTTAGCTACGGGCACATCTTTTTGCCAAAATGCCAATAACTTTAACGTATTATTGGTGACATTCTCCAAACCCACATTTCCAGCTACCGTGGTAATTAAACGAACATCTAACTCCTCACTAAATAATGCAATGGCTATTGCAATTGCATCATCAATTCCAGGATCAGTGTCTATAATAATTGGTCTTTTACTCATCTCTCTTCTCTCCTTTCATCACTGCTTTGATATCTTCTCTCTTACCCATTGCCTGCTCCACCCCTACGTGCAAACAAGCGTACGCACCCGCTGCGTTAGCAAAATATAACGCATCTTTCATCGAGCTGCCTTGCGCCAATGTGGCGACAAAAGCCCCCACAAAAGCATCACCAGCACCTGTGGTATCCACCGCATCAATACGGTAACTTGGCACAAAGATTGTTTGATAGGCATCTACATACAACACCCCTCCTGCGCCTAAGGTTACAACTAATCGCTGTAAACCCAATTGACGTAGTTGTGTAAAAGCCAGTTGAACATCTACCTCCTCCCGTGGATAAATCGTAGTAAGTAGCTCTAGCTCTCTCTGATTGACAATTAAATAGTCTACATAGGGCAAAATATCCTGGACATCTAATCGAGCCGGAGCTAGGTTTAATATAGTGGTCAACCCATTCGTCTTTGCCACCTTCATTCCCATCAAAACCAAAGAGTAAGGCACCTCTAATTGCGCAAGAAAAAATCCACCTGGTTTAACCGCTAACAACGGACTCAATACCTTCTCTGTCATAGCAAAATTTGCTCCAGCGTGAAGAATAATACGATTTTCAGCCCGCATACGTATAATACAGGCTAAACCAGTAGCAACATGAGACATCACCTCAATATAATTATCGCTTATCCCCCAGCCTCTCAACGAAGCTAACACTTTCTCACCCATCGCATCGCCACCCACAGCTCCTAACATAACCACCTTTGCCCCAAGCTCATGCATGGCGCGCACTTGGTTTAATCCCTTACCCCCAAGATTCTCCAAATAATCCAACCCATGAAGAGTTTCCCCTGCTTGCGGTATGTTATCTACGGTAAACATCAAGTCAACATTGATGCTCCCCAATACATAAATCTCTCGTTCTCCCATCACAATACTCCTCTAAAGAGGCGAAGCTCTTGCCTATCCTCTGCCTCTTCATTAGCTATTTTTATTCAACTAAAACCAAACTAATTGGATAATAACTATCCACTTTCTGTGCGCTTAATAACTGATGCGCCACCTGCATGCCTTGCATGCCTATGTCTTGAGGTTTTTGGGCAATCGTTGCGCGCATCAATCCACTAGAGACAGCACTACGTGCATCATCCGTCGCATCAAATCCCACAACCAACACCTCTGTTAAGCCCGCATCTTGCAGCGCCTTCATCGCACCCAAAGCCATTTCGTCGTTATGCGCAAAGACCGCATTGAACCTAGTACCAGATTGAATGATATTCTCCATCACATGCAACCCTTGCGTGCGATCGAAGTTGGCTACTTGACGCACCACCACATACTTTTTCACCACATCATTAAATCCCTGACCTCGCTCACGCGCTGCGGAGGCACCAGTAATGCCTTCTAACTCTACTACAGCAAGCCTCTCACCCAGTTCTTGAAGCAAAAATTCACCAGCCATCCTACCACCAGAGATGTTATCCGAAGCAATATGCGCCGTAACCGACACCCCATTTACCGATCGATCCAAAGAGATCACAGGGATACTCGCATCCTGCGCCAGCATGACTGCTCGCACCACCGCATCAGAATCGGTAGGATTAATAAGAATAGCACTCACACCTTGCGTAATTAAATCCTCTACATTCGCCAACTCCTTGCTTGGATCATTTTGCGAATCTAACACCACCAGCTCATAAGGCAACGAACTCGCCTGCGCTCTCATTCCACTCACCAAATCGACAAAAAATGGATTATTGAGTGTAGAAACGACTACCCCAATCTTCTGCTTTTTACTCTCCCCACCAGAACTCTCCGTGCGTCCCTTCTCTGCTGGACAAGCGACAAATAATACCATTGTCAAGACCAACCATAAACCTTTTTTCTTCATCCTCAAACACTCCTTACAACCTTATTTTTTTATATTGCGGTTCAATAACACCGCCACTAAAATGACTAATGCTTTCACTATCATCTGATAATAAGAACTAACTTGTAACAAATTAAGCGCATTGTTCAAGACACCAATCAGTAAGGCTCCCATTAACGTACTCCCAATACCGCCTACCCCACCAGCCAAGGAGGTGCCCCCTACCACCACGGAAGCAATCGCATCCAACTCATAATTTGCCCCGGCAGTAGGTTGCGCCGATAATAATCTCGAGCTAAGAATCACGCCGGCAAGCGCAGCTAAAAACCCCATATACCCATAAATAATCACCTTAACGCGAACAACATTAATCCCTGACAAATGTGCAACCTGTTCATTGCCCCCCACCGCATAAATATAACGCCCCAATTTAGTATGATACAATAAGTAATAGGTCAATCCAAACACAAGCAACATCACCACAACCGGCATTGGAATGATGCCCAACTTGCCATTACCGATAAAATTATAAAAAGCATCCACCCGCGTAAAATCTAATGTAATTGGTTTCCCGTCGGTAAAAACCAACGTTGCACCTCGTAGTAAATTCATCATAATCAAGGTAACAATGAACGGCTGTAATTTAGCCTTGGCAATCAACAAACCCGTGCTCATGCCCATCAATGTACCAGCAACTAAAGCAATAAACATCGCTACCCCGCCACCTTGACCTGCAACCAAGGAAGACATCGCAAGCGCACTAGAGATTGCCAAAATCGATCCAACTGAGAGATCAATTCCACCAGAGAGGATCACCAGTGTCATGCCAAATGCAATAATCGCATTTATTGAACTCTGTCTTAACATGTTCATCATGTTGTTTATTGTTAAAAAATTATCGCTCAATAAACTTGCCACCATCACCAATAAGACCAACGCAAACACTGTTTGATATCGCTTAGTCCATCCTTTAACATCCATCTTCTTCATACTCGCTCCTAATTCATGCTCATTGCCATAATTTTTTGCGCATCAAAAGCCTCACGCACAAGCAGACCTTTGGCTTTTCCTGCATGTAATACTATAATCCGATCACTAAGTCCCATAATCTCTGGCAATTCTGAGGAGATCAGTAAAATAGCTAACCCCTCGCGCTTCAACTGGTTAATCAATTGATAAATCTCTTTTTTTGCGCCCACGTCGATACCACGCGTAGGCTCATCTAAAATAAGCACCTTAGGTTTTAATAACAACGCCTTAGCAATCGCTACTTTTTGCTGATTGCCCCCGCTTAGTTCTCCGACCTTCTTGTCTCTACTGGGGGTTTTAATATGCAATTGTGCAATAAAATCATCCACTAATCCATGAAGAATAGAGCGTCGAAGACGCCTCTTGAGGGTAGTCAATAAAGATAAAACCATATTCTCTGCCACCGACAGCGATAAGACCAACCCATCTTGCTTACGATCTTCAGAGACATACACCAAACGATGCGCCAGAGACTCCTGAATGGAATGCGTCTTTAATGGTCTACTATCTACATAAACCACGCCTTCGTAAGGATATACCCCCGCAAGACTTTTTACTAACTTAGTACGACCACTTCCCATTAATCCTGAAATCCCCAACACTTCCGAAGCATGCAAAGTAAAAGAGATATTCTGCACATAAGCGTTACGCACCTGATGCACCTTCAACATCTCTTTACCTCGAGGAACCCTTTCGAAAGGGAATTGCTCGGTAATGGTACGACCAACCATTAGTTCAATCAGCCGATCCTCATGAATATCGGTCACAGGATACTCTCCCATCCATTTACCATCACGTAAAATCGTTACGTCATCGGCAATGGCAAAGACCTCTTTCAGGCGATGAGAAATAAAGACAATACCCTTGCCTTGCGCTTTCAATTTTTGGATGATTGCAAATAGTTGTAGACTCTCCTTCTCGGTCAAGGCATCCGTAGGCTCGTCCAAAATAATCACCTTTGCCTGCATCGACAAACATTTAGCAATCTCCACCAACTGCTGCTGGGCGATACTCAACGTTCCCACCAGCGCATCCACATCCAAAGAGAAGTGAAGCTCGTCTAATAACCCCTGCGCCGCCTTACGCTCACGTTGGTGACGCAATGGGGCGCATAATGCGCTAGACTCCTTGGCTAAAAAGATATTCTCGTAAACCTTCAACTGCGCAACCAAGTTGAGCTCCTGATGCACAATACCAATACCAAGACGTTGCGAAGCAACCACCCCCTGATACTGAACCTCCTGATGGTTAACATAAATTTTCCCCGCATCTTGTTGATAAATACCACTAAGAATTTTCATCAATGTCGACTTACCCGCGCCATTCTCCCCCATCAATGCCATCACTCTACCGGCATACACCCGAAGATTTGCCTCATCGAGTGCTTTGACCCCCGGAAAACTTTTAGAGACCCCTTCTAGTGATAGTAAACATTCACCTTTCATCTTAAAATTGTACTCCTGCTTGCAAAATAACATTAGCATAAGCGCTAGCTTCTCCGGTACGAATCACCGCAATCGCCTTTGCTGTTCGCTCCTTAAATGCATCGTGAGAACAAAATGTTGCCTTACATCCACTCAACTGCTCAATAGTTGCAGACAACGCTCCATTATGAAGAAGAATTTCCTCTGCCATCACAATAGACTCCACCACCATCTCGCTAAGCACCGCATCCAACACATCACGTAAAGAGGGCATTCCACGTATAACAGCCAAATCAATACGTTCCACACCCAAGGGAATAGGCAAGCCGGCATCAGCTAACACAATCGTATCTGTATGCCCCAATCTAGCAATAAGATAGCTTAATTGACTGTTAAGAAGTTTTCCTCGTTTCATCTCTTTTCCTCTCTTTTTAGACTTAGTTAAACGTTTAACTAAATTTAGTGTATACCCACTTTCTCCTCTTGTCAAGAAAATTTCCATAAAAATTTATCAGCACTCTTGACATCTTTTCTTCTCTATGCTATCATAAGGTTGTTATGCTGCTGTAGCTCAGTTGGTAGAGCAGTGGACTGAAAATCCACGTGTCAGGAGTTCAATTCTCCTCGGCGGCACTTCTAAGACGATCCTAAATTTTTAGTGATCGTCTTTTTTTATCCTCACATCGTCTTTTTTTATCCTCACCTTATATTTTTTTATAAAAAGTATTTGACAAACCAACACATATCCTCTTATAATGACTCTATACAAAACCAAAAAGGATGCAAATAATGCACAAAAAAGTATGCGTAAATGACATTCATATCAATTACGATGAGAGTGGTACGGGTAAAGACGTTCTTGTTTTTCTCCATGGATTAGGCGAGAATATCGCCTCTTGGCAAGCCCAAATTGATTATTTTCAACAAACCTTCCGTGTTATCACCCCCGAAATGCGCGGGCATGCCCAAAGCGATGACGGTGAAGAAGTCATTACTCTCGCCTTAATGGTGAAAGATATTTTCGCACTCCTCGATCAGCTTGATATCAAACAAGCACACTTTTGTGGTCTCTCCATGGGTGCGCTCTTGTGTCAAGAGATTGCGGTACAAGATAAGAGCCGTATTTTATCGATGACCCTTGCCAACGGGGCGGGCTTCTACCCCGAGGAGATGGCAACCACTGGTCTGGAAGCGCGTCTTAAACGGATTGAGGATTTGAGTATGCAAGAGCTTGGGTACGCCATCGCTAAGGCCGCAAGCAAGCCCGATACCGCCGAAGAGCAATTGATCAAAACGGCAACGATCTTTCAAGCCAATCGTAAAAAACCGTACGCGCAAGCCACGCAAACCACCCTCACGGCCGACTATCGCGCGCATCATGCATCGATGGGGGGAATCCCCACCTTTATCTTGGTAGGCGAGCTTGATCCCGTAACCCCGATCGCCTTTTCGCAATACCTCAACGAGCATATTCTCGGCTCGAAAATGCAAATTCTGCCTAAGGTATCCCACCTCTCTAAAATCGATGATCCTATGCTCTTTAGTCGTGCTTTAACCGAATTCCTCTGTGCTTATAGTAATAGCGCACGGCTTCTTTTGGAGGTAACTGTATGATCAAAACCCATCAACCCAACAAATATATGATTGAAGCGTTGCTCTTTTTAAGCTATGTGCTCTTTGGGATGAGCTGGCAAGCGACGGCGCTCTTTTTACCCGATATTCGCGAGCAGATGGGGGTTAATTCCACGGCGGAGCTTAGCTGGATTACTAATGTCGTCTCGATCTCGCGCATTATTGGTACGTTTTTAGCCTCGACAATCCTCATAAAATTGGGTACGAAAAAGGCCGTCAGCCTCTCGATGCTCCTCATGAGTATTGGTGCGTTTGCCGGCTTGGTGAATAGCTACTTTATGCTTTTACTCGTACGCTTTATCGCAGGCTTGGGAAGCTCCTTGATCATTGCTTTCTTTGCACCGCTGGTGTTTGAACTCTTTGAGCCTAAAGAGCGTCCGATTGTCAACGGAATGAATAGCGTTGCCCTCAATTTGGGCATGGCGATCATCGCCTTTGGTCTAGGCGCAATGATGTCGCTCTTCAACAACAACTGGCAACATGTCTTATTGACAATCTCGGTAGGTAGCTTGATCATCTTTATCTTATGGCTCGTCTACGGCACCGACACCAAGCCAGCCGTTGCGAAAAGCACCAAGAGCTACACCATCATCGACGGACTCAAAGAACCCTTCAACTGGCTCTACGCCCTCACCTATGCGGGCACGCTCTCCTTCTACCTTATCTTGTTGACATTCTACAGCCATGCGAATATCCCTGCGGTCAAATATATCTTCTTAATGGGCATTGTTGGTACAATTTTTGGCATTATTGTGGCACAAAAAACGTATTATCGACGCCCCATTCTCCAGATCTCTGGTGCAGTTCAAATTCTTGCCATTATCGGTGTGCATAGCCAGACGTGGGGCTGGTTTGATAGCCAAATTTTAGTCAACATTTCGGCCTTAATGATTGGATTCTTCCTCTTCTTCCCCATGACTAGCTTAGTCCTCTTTGCTCAAGAACGTAAAGGCGCTACCGCGGAGAATCTAGGGCCTACCTTTAGCCTCTTTTGGAGCATTAGCTATCTCATTTCGGCCTTTGCTCCTTATATCTTTGGCATGCTTGTTGACAACTTTAATGGCAATTACAGCGTCGCCTTCGTCTTTAGTACGATAGCATCGAGCAGTTTTTTAATCGGTGCGATGATCATGAAAGAGACCAAAGCGCCAAAAAACGCTAGCTAATCATGTTAATTATAGAGAAAAAGATCGAAAAATAAGAAAAAAATCCTGATCTTTTTCTCTTATGACGCAGGCAAAAAGAACACTTACTTAAAGGCAAAAACTTTTCATATTATATGGAAACAACGCGCATTTAAGACCGTATATATAGGATTTTTTGTCCTCAATAAATACAAAAAATTCCATGCTAAATCTTTTTTTATGCTATATGAGAGTGGACATTATCCCCTTTTCGTGGTATATTGAGAGAATATTGTATGCATAAACAAAAATAGGGAGAGTCATCATGTCAACAGAACGTAAGAAAGGATTCGTCGAGCGTATCGGCGAATTACTGCCGGAGTCAAATCTTTTATTCCTTATCTTAATCAGTTTTATTATTGTTGCAAGCTTCTTTGCAAAAGGCTCTCATCCCTCGGCAATGGAGGGCGCGCCTAACTACACCGTACAGAATCTCCTCTCGGTGGAGGGCTTTCGTTGGATTTTATCTAATGTGTTAGATAATTTTCGTAAGTATCCGCCACTGGCGTTAGTCGTTGTGGGTGTGTTGGGCTTTGGCTTTGCCGAAAAGAGCGGATTACTAGGTACCCTCATTAAGATTGTGGGGCATAATACTTCCGAAAAAATGATCCTACCGGTTATCATCTTGATAGGTATTAATAGTTCCATCGCCTCGGATGCGGGGTATATCGTCTTGATTCCCCTATCAGGTGCACTCTACGCAGGGCTGGGGAAGAATCCTCTCATTGGAATTGTTGCTTCTTTCGCTGCCGTCTCTGCGGGCTTTGGCGCGGCGATGATCCCCTCTACAGCCGATGGGCTCTTAGGCAAAATCACACAAGATGTCTATGAAAGTGCCTTTGGCGGAGATTTCCCCCATGATCCAGTCATGATGAACTATATCTTTATGTTTGGCTCTACCATCTTTTTGACCATCTTTTTAACCTTTATTACCAAAATGTTTGTCGAAAAGCGCGTAGAATCGTATGATTATACCCTACCAGAAAACACCATGACCATTGGGGAGCTACACCCCGAAGAAAAAGAAGCTCTCAAAAAGGCCGGAATAGCCGTTGCTATCACGCTATTAGGAATTGTCCTTTTATGGGTGGTCGGGGTGCTTAAGAGTTATCCCGATGGTAAAGGCGGGATGACTAGCCCGATTCTCAATAATATTATTGTACTCTTGATTGCGCTCTTCCTCTTTCCTGGGCTTGCCTATGCGCGCTCGCTCAAAAAGATCAATAATGGGCAAGAGTACATCAAAATGACGGTGGATGCAATGCGTGATATTGCCTATATCCTTGTCTTTGCCGTCTTTGCGGGAAACTTTTTAGCGATCTTTAGCCACTCAGGATTAGATAAATATATTGCCAACCATGGAGCGTTCTTTCTGATTAATCAGAATATCCAAAACCCGATCTTCTTAATTGTGAGCTTTATCTTTATCTCGGCATTCATCAACTTCTTTATGGGATCCGCCAGTGCCAAGTGGGCAATCCTCGCGCCCATCTTCATTCCGATGTTGATGATCGCCTCCGACAATCAACTTGGCCCCGATGTCATTCAAGTTGCCTACCGTATTGGCGACTCCTCTACCAATATTATCAGCCCACTCATGACCTATATGGGTATCGTTCTTATTGCTGCGCGCCACTACGTTCCCAAATTTGAGATTGGGAACCTAATCAGCCTCATGCTCCCTTATTCTCTCTCCATTTTACTGGGCTGGACTGCATTCTTCGTTCTCTGGCTTCTTCTCAAACTACCCATTGGCTGGGGCTAACCGCCCAACCAAAAGAGAGCAATTAAACCCTAGTATCGTGCTAGGGTTTTTTAAAGGTGATGATATCTTACGCATAAAAAAAAGCCCTAGCATCCACACTAGGGCTCGCTATCCTACTCTTCACTAAAGAGTAGCTCGATCACCTTATCCATGCGATCGACAGGGTGAAAGAGGATATTCTCCTTCACATGCTCGGGAATTTCTTGTAAATCCTTGGTGTTGGCCTTGGGGATAATCACCTCTTTAATTTTTAAGCGACGGGCAGCCAGGCTCTTCTCTTTAAGCCCACCAATGGCTAAGACATTACCCACCAAGCTTAATTCACCCGTCATCGCTAAACCCTTTTTCACCTGCTTACCTAGCGCCAAGCTAATCATGGCACTTGCCATGGTGATACCGGCACTAGGGCCATCTTTGGGCGTAGCACCTGCAGGGATATGTAAATGGATCGTATGCTTATCGAAGAAGTCGCGCTGGTCGCTATCTTTCCCTTTATTGGCAAGGTAGAGACGTGCGTAGGTGTAGGCGATTGTGGCCGACTCCTTCATCACATCACCCATCTGACCCGTAAGTTGTAAGCCACCTTTACCCGGTAGTGCGACGGCTTCAATCATAAGCGTATCACCGCCAAAGGCCGTCCATGCCAAGCCCACCACCATACCTGGACGGGTGATCTTTTTGGTCTCTTCATCTTTAAACGGTGCGCGCTTAAGATAAATCTCCAAGCTAGATTCGGTGATCTTGATGGGCAACTCTTCCGCCTCGTTGAGCGCAACTTTTTTGGCTACTTTACGATGAATACGGTCGATCAGTTGCTCGTAATGGCGCATACCCGCCTCTCTGGCGTAACCTAACGCAATCGCTTTCAAGGCACTGCGATCATAACGCACGTGCGTCTTATCTAAACCGCTCTTCTTGAGGCTCTTGGGGATAATATAACGCTTGGCGATCTCGACCTTTTCATCTTCGGTGTAGCCCGATAAGCGAATCACCTCCATACGGTCGAGGAGCGGATGCGGGATGGTATCGAGGGTGTTGGCCGTGGCGATAAACATCACATCCGAGAGATCGAAGGGAAGATCGAGGTAATTATCGCGAAAGGTAGCGTTCTGTTCAGGGTCGAGCACCTCAAGCAGAGCGCCTGCAGGATCGCCTTGGTAGCTAACCCCCAGCTTATCGATCTCGTCGATCATGAAGACAGGGTTGCGCGACTTGACCACCTTCATCCCTTGAATAAACTTACCCGGCATTGCGCCTACGTAAGTGCGTCGATGCCCCTTAATTTCGGCCTCATCGCGCATACCACCCACACTAAAACGAAAGAATTCGCGCCCCAAGGCACGGGCAATGCTACGCCCAATGCTCGTCTTACCGACACCGGGAGGGCCAACCAAACAGATAATCGATCCTTTGGCATCTTGTTTAAGCTTGCGCACGGCAAGATACTCTAAAATACGCTCTTTGACATCCTCCAAGCCATAGTGATCTTCGTCCAAAATTTGTCGACCTTTTGCCAAGTCAATCGCCTCGTTAAGCGTGGCGTGCCATGGCAAGGTGATAATTAAATCGAGGTAGTTGCGAATTACGCTATACTCCGAAGAGTTGGGCTCAATCATGGTGAATTTCTCTAACTCGCGCTCCACCTGCTCTTTAACCTCGCCTGTTAGTTCTAGCTTGGCAATTGCCTCGCGAAAACGCTCAACCTCCATACTCTTAGGATCGCCGTTATTCTCGCCCAACTCTGCTTTGATTGCTTTAAGTTCTTCGCGTAAAAAGTACTCGCGCTGGCTCTTTTCGATACGCTCGTTGAGCTGTTTGCTCACTTTTTGCTGGATGCGTGAGACCTCCTGTTCGCGCTTAATGAACATGAGGGCACGCTCAAGGCGCTCTTTGATGTCTAAAATTTCAACCATCTCTTGGAGCTTTTCACGATCGATATTGAGCATCGAGGTGATTACGTCGGCGATCTTACCGGGTTCGTCAATGTTGAGCATGTTGAGGCGAATCTCTTCATTAAAGAAGGGATTATTCTCGCTGACGCTCTTCATCTCTTGGAGAAGGGAGCGCACCATGGCTTTAAGTTCGTTGGAATTTTTATCGCCAATCTCATCCAAATACTTAACCGCCACGACAAAAGGCACCTCTTTACTGACAAACTTAACTACCCGAAAACGCTTCTGCGTGGCAATAAAGATATTGAGCGATCCATCAGGCAGGTTGACCTTCTTCATGATCTTTGCGACCACGCCCACCTCGTAAAAACTCTCCTTTGTCCTCGTCTCCTCGTGGCTCTCCTTAACCAAAAGTAAACCAACAAAGCCCCCCGCCTCCTCGGCCAACTCCACCGCCCGCAAATCCGCCGGAGTATTAATCATCATCGGCAAAAATATCCCCGGAAAAATCGGCTTATTCAACAGGGCAATCACTGGTAACCGCATCGGCATCGCCAACTGCGCCGGAATCAAATTCTTCTCTTGCATATCATCTTCTTGCATACTACTTACTTATCCTCCATCTTTTCTCATCGCTCTTTTCTACACCTAAAAGATAATACCCAAAAAGCCTCCAAGGCAAGCAATATTTTGGAAAAATCAGCATTTATATAGGTGAATTCACTTGTATTGTTTGCATACATTTGGTATAATCTTAAAGAAAGATATGTCCATCCTAAGAGAACTGCAGGATGAAAAGGAGAAGATCGATGCAATTCGAGCGTCCTAAATTTAATCAATTCTTTGGTAAAAAAGAAGAAGTCGAAGCCGTTTTTTCATTCGCCAATCGCTACAAAACCTTCCTTAACGTAGCCAAAACCGAACGCGAAAGCATTACCGAGGCGATCCGCCTTGCCCAAGAGGCAGGCTACGTGGATGCCACCAGCCTCACCAGCGTAAAGCCCGGCGATAAACTCTACATGGTCAATCGAGAGAAGAATTTAGCTCTCTTCCACATTGGCGAAAATCCCATTCATCAAGGCATCAACCTCGTCGCCAGCCATGTCGATAGCCCTCGCCTCGACCTAAAGCCCATGCCTCTACAAGAAGATATCAATCTTGCCCTACTCAAGACACACTACTACGGTGGCATCAAAAAGTACCAATGGGTGAGTAAACCTCTCGCCATTCATGGTGTGGTGATCCTCAAAAATGGCAAAAAAGTAGAGATTGTTATCGGTGAAGAGAAGAGCGACCCCGTCTTTATGATTCCCGACATTGAACCCCACCTCTCGCGCCATATCCAAAACGATCGTAAAGCAACCGAGACCATCAAGGGCGAAGAGATGCAACTCGTCGTCGGCTCCCTGCCACTCATTCAAGACGATAAACATAAAGGCGCGGTCAAAAAGGCCATCCTCAAGATCCTCAACGAAAAGTACGGGCTTGAAGAGGCTGACCTCTTTAGCGCCGAACTCTCCATCGTGCCTGCATCTAAAGCACGCGACGTTGGCTTCGACCGCTCGCTGATTGGTGCCTATGGTCATGACGACCGTAGCTGTGCCTTTACCTCGCTTATCGGTCTACTAGAACAGACCAGCACACCTAAAAAAACCGCGATGGTCTTCCTTGCGGACAAAGAAGAGATCGGAAGCACCGGCTCTACGGGTATGCAGAGCGACTACTTTGTCTACGCGATGAGCAAAGTCTTAAAGATGAGCGGAAATTCCGCCAGCCCCCTTGATGTGCAAGAGATGCTCTGGAATTCTATCTGTATTAGTGCGGATGTAAAACCTGCGTTTGAGCCTATCTTTAGCTCGGTTTACGATGAATCTAATAGCGCGCGCCTTAATGGTGGGCCATCGATTACCAAGTATACCGGTGCGCGTGGAAAATCTGGTGCAAGCGATGCCGATGCCGAACTCGTAGCGGGCTTACGCGCCCTCCTAAGTAGCGCTAATATCCCTTATCAATGGGGCGCTAGCGGTAAAGTGGACGAAGGCGGCGGTGGAACTGTCGCTAAATTTGTAGCACATCGTGGAGTTCGCACCATCGATTTAGGGCTACCCATGCTCAGCATGCACGCGCCCTATGAGCTAGCCAGCAAGTTCGACGTGTACAGCTATTATCAAGCGATGAAAGCCTTCTTTAGTCAAGGCATCCAGATCGGATAGGAGGAGAGAGATGAGTCACTTAACATTACGCAATATTGAGTATAGCGAAGCAAAGGTACAAGAGGCCTTTGGCTTTGCCGAAGGGTACAAAAAATTTTCCAATGAGGTGAAAACCGAACGCGAAGCGGTGCGTTACTCCCAGCAACTTGCCGAATCAATGGGCTACAAGAATGGCTTTGAAGCGACCTCGGTCAAGGCAGGCGATAAGATCTACTTTATCAACCGCCACAAGAATATCGCACTCATCCACATTGGCAGTGAGAATATCCAAAAAGGTGTCAATATTGTCGCAGCCCACGTGGATGCCCCTCGCCTTGACCTCAAGCCCATGCCCCTCTACGAATCCGCCGACATGGCGCTCTTGCGCACGCACTACTATGGTGGTATTAAAAAGTATCAATGGGTCAATACTCCCCTTGCCTTGCATGGCGTGGTTGTCCTTAAAGATGGCACGACCAAGGAGATCCGTATCGGGTATGACGACGAAGATCCGATCTTTGTTATCCCAGATATCCTCCCGCACCTTAGCGCCAATGTACAAAACGAGCGCAAAGCCACCGAGACCATCAAGGGCGAGGAGCTCCAGCTACTAGCAGGAAGCATGCCCAAAATTTCGTTAGATAATAGCAAAGAGCAAGCGAAACATCCCATCAAACTTGCGATTTTAGAACATCTACACACCCAATACGGCATGACCGAAGAGGACTTTTGTAGTGCCGAAATCGAGGTGGTTCCCGCCCTTGAAGCGCAGGATATCGGTTTTGATCGTTCGATGATTGGCGCCTATGCGCACGACGATCGGATGTGTAGCTATAGTGCTCTACAGGCGATCCTCAACCTTAAACACACACCCAAAAGAACTGCGATGGTCTTTCTTGCGGACAAAGAGGAGATCGGGAGCACTGGCTCTACCGGCATGGAGAGCGACTTCTTTGTCTATGCTCTTGCCAAAACGGTAAAAGCGCTGGGCTTCTCCTACGACGCGACGCAGATGATGGAGCTTCTGTGGAACTCCAAAGCCCTTAGTGCCGATGTGGATGTTGCGCTCAACCCCAACTTCAAAGGGGTGCATGACGAGAGCAACGCCCCCGTCATCAACAAGGGTATCACCATCGCTAAGTACACGGGATCGGGTGGTAAGTACATGGGTAGTGAGGCAGACTCCGAATTTGTCGCGGCTCTACGTCAACTGCTTACCCAAAAAGGCATTCCGCATCAATTTGGCGAGATGGGTAAGATCGACGAAGGTGGCGGTGGTACGGTGGCGCAATTTCTTGCCCATCGTGGGGTGCAGGTGGTCGATTGCGGAGGCCCGGTTATGGGCATGCATGCGCCAATGGAGCTTATCAGTAAGATCGATCTCTTTAGCAACTACGAGACCTACCACATCTTTTTAGAGGAAGGATTATAGATATTGTCCCCTAACCTCCCCACAGAGCTCACCTATCTGGAAATTCATTTAGATCACATCACCGCAAATGTGCAGACGCTACGATCGCACATCGGTGGAGAGCGTCTTATCTGTGGGGTGGTGAAGGCCAATGCATATGGACATGGGTTGATCCCCGTCGCAAAACACCTTATAAACATCGGGGTGGAGTGGTTAGCAGTGGTCAGTTTACCCGATCTTATCGCCTTGCGCCAAGCTGGCATTACCCATCCAATCCTCCTGATGACCGTGGTTCATCCTGCCGATCTCAACACCGCTATGCACTACCAAGCCACGCCGTTCATCAGCTCGATAGAAGAACTGCTTTACTGGCAAGCAGAGGCAAAACGTCTGCAACAGGGGCTCTCTTTTCACCTCAAAATGAACAGCCAGATGAATCGATTAGGCTTAGAGTCCGCCCAACTCGACGCATTTTTGCAACAGCTGAACCAAGAACCTTTCCTCAAACTCACGGGAGTAGCACTCCACTTTGCGCAAGCCGACACGCCGGATCTGCCTAACATGCAAGACGATATCGCCATGTTGATGCAGATAAAAGAGACGTTGGATGCGCGTTATCCCGATCTTGTTTATCATCTAGCGAGCTCTTTGGCCGTTAGGCACTACCCCCAGAGTGTAATCTCGATGATTCGCCCTGGTATTGCGCTCTATGGCTATGAGCTACCGCACCTAAAGCCCGCGCTCAGTTGGATTAGTCATATCATCCATATCCGACGCGTGCCAGCTCATACTCCCATCTCTTATGGCGCGATCGAAGAGACCACCAAGGCATGCGACATCGCGGTGATTCCCGTGGGTTATGCCGATGGGTACCCTCGCGAATTTATCCACACGCCATATATCATTATTAATGACAAACCCTATCCCCTTATTGGGCGCGTCTGCATGAACCAATTAATGGTCAATTTAGGCGAACATCATAATATCAAGCGCTTTGATAAGGTCTATCTCCTTCACCCAACACACTTTACTGCGCAGCATCTAGCAGAAGCTAGTGGTACGATTAGCTATCGTATTCTCACTGGGTTATCTCAACACTTGCCTCGAAGATACTCCTCGTCGTCGGCACAGGAGCAGTAATGGGATACGCAATCATTGTGCTATCCTTTGTTGTACTATTACGAAGGATAGAGCGAGGTAAATCCTCTTTATTTATCGTTAAATTACTCACCGCCTGCATCTGGTTTATCCTATCTACCATGATGCGCCATAGTTATCGTTGGCAGGAGAGCCAAGAGTGGCAGATAAGCTACACGCTCTACTTTCTCTTGAGCGCCAGCGCCCTCTACTATGCCTCCCATATCATTTTGATGCAGTGGGCGCATCCGTGGCAAAAACGCCTTAACAAACCGATGCTACGCACCCTGCTTTTTTATCTTTTACTGATGATGAGTTTACTTTTGTTTACAATAAAATTATTTATGGAGCACCTTTAATGGAAGAATTTTTAACCAGCGCTCATGCAATTGAAGAGCGCATTCGTGCGAAGCATCCAGCTAACACCCTCTATTACGACAAAGAGAGCGAGAAGAACGCTCCGTTGTTACGGCTGGCCAAGCTCTTTGGCATTCCAAGCAAAGAGGTATCGCGCGAAGAGCTGAAAAGCTACGGTGCCTTTCATGTTGCCTTAAGCATTCCGCAGGAGAGCCTTAAAGGCGGAACACAGTGGCTTAAGCAACAGATCAAAACCTTGCGGGCGCTCCCCAAAGCTTCTATTTTACTGCTCGATAGCATTACCGACGTGCACAATATCGGTGCAATTTTACGTAGTAGCGCGCTCTTTGGGGTCGATTTGGTTATCTACCCCGAGCGTCGTTCGGCCTCAGGCGATCATGATATCGTCTCTCGCGTGAGCGCTGGTGGATCGGAAGTCGTCAATCACGGAGCAATCGTCAACCTCAATTACGCGATTGATCTGCTCAAGGAGAATGGTTTTTGGGTCTACGGGGCGGATATGCAAGGCAGTAATATTCGTCAGCTAGGAGCAAGTCAGGGAAAAATTGCGCGCCATTTCGGTCTCGTCTTGGGCGCCGAGGGGAAGGGTATTAGCCAGAAGGTAAAAGAGAATTGCGACGAAATATTGACAATTCCCACGAATCAGCGCCTCAATAGCCTCAACGTCTCGGTGGCCGCGGGCATCTTACTCTACACGCTCCTTGGCGATCGATTACCCACCAACACCAAAATTAAACGACAAGAGATGCCACACACCCAACAGGAAGAGCACGCCGAACCTCACTATCCTCGCCAAAGAGAAGAATCCTCTTCGAACGACAATCCCTACAAAAAGGATCACTCAAGAGACTCAAACTTTCGCCCCAACCGTGATGACAACCCTTACAAAAAAGAACGCTCAAGAGACTCAAACTTTCGTCCCAACCGCGACGACAATCCCTACAAAAAGGAACGCTCAAGAGACTCAAACTTCCGTCCCAACCGCGATGATAATCCCTACAAAAAAGAGCGCTCCAGAGACTCCAACTTTCGTCCCAACCGCGATGACAATCCCTACAAAAAAGAGCGCTCCAGAGACTCCAACTTTCGTCCCAACCGCGATGACAATCCCTACAAAAAGGAACGCTCCAGAGACTCAAACTTTCGTCCTAACCGCGACGACAATCCCTACAAAAAGGAACGCTCCAGAGACTCAAACTTTCGTCCTAACCGCGACGACAATCCCTACAAAAAGGAACGCTCCAGAGACTCAAACTTCCGTCCCAACCGCGACGACAATCCCTACAAAAAAGAACGCTCCAGAGACTCAAACTTTCGTCCCAACCGCGACGACAATCCCTACAAAAAGGAACGCTCCAGAGACTCCAACTTCCGTCCCAACCGCGACGACAATCCCTACAAAAAAGAGCGCTCCAGAGACTCCAATTTTCGCCCCAACCGCGATGATAATCCCTACAACAAAGAACGCTCAAGAGACTCAAACTTTCGTCCTAACCGTGATGATAATCCCTACAAAAAAGAGCGCTCAAGAGACTCAAACTTCCGCCCCAACCGCGATGATAATCCCTACAAAAAGGAACGAAACAACCGAGAAGAGGCACAACGCCCTCCTCGCAGTATAAATAAAGAAGAAAGGAGAAAGCCTTATGATCAACCTGCATTTAATCAAAGAAAACCTCGAGGCGATCAAAGAAAACGTCAAAAATAGAAACATGAGCGTTGACCTTGATTTGGTTTTGCATCTCTTTGAGAAGAAGAATTCGCTTAAGGCGCAGATTGACAAACAGCGAAATCTTCGCAACGAAAATGCCAAGCAACTCAAGGGCAAGGTCGATCAAAATCGGCGCGAATTCTTGGTTGCTGAAGGTAAAGCCCTCAAAATTGAGGTCGCTAAGCTCGAGCAAGAGATGGATCATATCAGCGATCTCCTTCAGGTAGAAGCCCTCAAAATCCCTAATATGGCGCACCCTGATGCGCCTTTGGGTGCTGATGATCGTTCCAACAAAGAGCTCAAACAGATCGGCAACATCCCTCAATTCTCCTTCAAACCCCTCGACCATGTTGAGCTAGGGGAAACGCTCGATCTTGTCGATTTTGAGGCTGGCAGTAAGGTCTCTGGTTCTAAATTTTACTTTCTCAAAAACCAAGCCGTCTTGCTCGAATTCGCTCTAGTGCGCTATGCCCTAGACATCCTCATGCGCCATGGCTTCACCATCTATCAGACCCCAGACATTGCTCGAGAATCTATTTTACAGGGCATCGGCTTTAACCCGCGTGGGGCGGAAAGTAATATCTACCCACTCGAAGGCGAAGAGACCTGCCTTGTGGGCACTGCCGAGATCACCCTTGGTGGCTATCATGCCGGCGATATTGTTGATGTGAGCAAAAAACCTATTCTCATGGCGGGAGTTAGCCACTGTTTTCGTCGCGAAGCAGGTTCGGCTGGACAATTTAGCAAGGGGCTCTATCGCGTGCATCAATTTACCAAAGTAGAGATGTTCTGTTACTGCAAGCCTCAAGAGAGCGATCAGCTCCATGAATTCCTACGCGATATTGAAGAGGAGATCTTTATCGGTCTTAACATCCCCTTTCGCGTCGTAGATACGGCGATCGGAGATCTGGGCGCGCCAGCCTACCGCAAGTATGATCTGGAGGCGTGGATGCCCGGTCGTGGCGAACATGGCGATTGGGGCGAAATTACCAGTACCAGTAACTGTACCGATTTCCAAAGTCGTCGCCTCAACGTGCGCTATAAGGATAGCGATGGGAAGAATCAATTTGTCCACACCCTCAACGGCACCGCTATCGCCATTAGCCGTGCCATGGTCGCTATCTTTGAGAACTATCAGCAAGCCGATGGCAGCATCCGCATGCCCACCATCCTTGTGCCTTACCTCGGCTTCGACCATATCCCCAATCCTAATATATAACCTCTAAACATGAAAAAAAATCACCCAATCTACGCTCTTCCCTAATAAAAGGAGATGCAGAGATTGGGTATTTATGATGATTTATTTAGTGAAAAAAGAGTGATCTAAATATAACTACGATTGCGGATAAAGTCGTGCTGATAGGCGAAGACGCGCAGTAAGAAAGCCAAAATCAGCATATCAATTAGACTTGCAAGCGGGGAGAGGTAGGGCATGATGACATCTAACGCGCGAAGTCCGTTGCTAATGTCGTTAGGGTAAAAACTGGCGGCCAAGTGTAAGCTCTCCTGTAACTGACTACCCACACTGCTCAAGGGTAAAAAGAGCGAAGAGACCATCGCGCCCAAGACGATGCTCACCAAATTACCAAATTCAATATCTAGCACGGAGTACGACTTAACAATCAAAGTCAAACTCATCGCCACCACCAAGGCACTTCCCGATCGGATAAACAACAGGAAAAAGGGCACATTAAACCCAGCAAGATCGCGCTTAATGTTTTGATTTTTATGCGATTGCACACTATATAAACTGTAATTCGCATGATTGGGCGATCCAACCAGAGTAAAAAGAAGCGTCATCCCCACGCCATAGATCCACCCAAAAGGATTTCTACGTCCGGCTAAAAGATAGTAAGCAATGCTAAAGATCAAGAATAATCCCCCTGCCACCCCAACAATTGTCCACAAAAAGGGGTGATAGTGCGTAATCGCCTCGCTGAAGCGCAAGGTACGTACCACTTTAAGTAAAAGAAAGAAGATCGGAATAAAGATGACATAAAAGGTACGATAAATGATATGAAAGAAGATCCGTGAGAGCGAATCAAAGAGGTTAAAGGTCGGCTCGATTGACTCCATATCAAAATTCATGTTTAAGCCCAAAATCATCGCAAAAAGAAAGAGTGGTAAGAACCAAAAATCGGTAAAAATGGTCAAAAGATTGTGCGGTAAGAGACGCATCATAATCGTCTTGGCATCTAGGCTTGAACTGACCACGGTTTGGTCGAAAAAGATGATAAGTCTAGGTAATGGCAGTAATTGCACCAAGACGACGCCCAAGATCGCCAATCCAAACGATAAGGCAATGCCCCATATTAAAGACTTTAAAAGCACCCGCATCAGTAAGTGGCGACGCTTGAGATAAACCACCGAAACCGTCATGCTAAAAAAGAGAAACGGCATGCCCAAATACGCCAAATATTGACTAAAAAGATCCCCACCAACCCAAATCATTGTATCTAGCCACACGACATCTTGTGGTGCCAAAAATCCTGCTACAACTGCCAATACCCCCGCTAAGAGGGTAACATGCCACAACCTCATTCTTCGCTCCTTCGTTTTTTATCCATTCATCAACGCTTCGATCCCAATCCAAAAAAGCTCGGCTTAGGATACACCAACCATGCATTAGCGCGCTTTTCACTGCGCTCACTGGCCATCTTGATAATATAATCGACAAAACCCTCCTCATCATTGCCGACCAACTCACATCCCGATAAATAAATCTGCGGGCCACTGCTCATCAAGGTGCGCGCATACGCACGAAACCCTTCCGCCGCCGCATTACCCAACGGACGTTTATTATCTTCTAAGTTCTCTGCCACAAAGTAAATAGCCATCTCTTTATTCTGTTCTAATGCGCGCTTGTAAAGCTCTTGGGTGAGATAGACCAATGCTTTTAAATCGTAATCTAACACCTCATCAATCAGCGAGGCGCTCTCTTGCGGAAAGACCTCCTCGCGCTTGCGACCAAAGACAATAAAGACATCACTAGGAAAACCGTAAACGCGTTGTAGCTCGCGCAAGGAAGTAATCGTCGAGATAAAACCCGATCGATTCCAAGGAATCACCCGCACCGACTTCGTGCTATCTGCCACAAACGTAACCACATCACGTCCATTCAACGATAATTTTTCTACCAACTTCGCGCCAATAAAACTCTCTTTTCCGATCACTAGTGCTGTATTACTACTCATTCTATTTCCTTTTCCATCTTCCACGTGTCTACACTACGAATACCATGGCTGGCGCTCAATATACTGATACAATCGGTGGGCAACTTTGTCCGCTTGGGCAAGCTCGACATAAGTATCCAACCACTGACGCGCCAACGCCTGACTCTCCTGCCAAAGATCCGCATCTTCGGCAACGTCTGCCACCAAAAAACGCATAAAACCACTCTGCTTGATGCCACCAAACTCACCTGGCCCACGCAAACGTAAATCTTGTTCGGCAATCATAAAACCATCGGTATGTTCATATAAAATTTTTAATCGCTCTTTGGCAATCTCGGTTAAATCTTCATGATACACCAAAAAACACCGCCCCTGATGCCCACCTCGCCCAATACGTCCGCGCAACTGGTGCAATGCCGATAGACCAAAGCGCTCGGCATTAAAGATCACCATCGCCGTGGCATTGGGTACATCAACTCCCACCTCAATCACGCTGGTAGAGAAGAGAATCTGGATCTGATTCTGTACAAAGAGTTGCATGATGCTCTTCTTGCTCTCTTCGTCTAAACGCGAGTGGATCATCGCCACAGTATAATCACGAAATTCCCCCGCTTGAAGCGCCTCAAACATCTGGGTTAGCGCGCGTCGTTCGTCCTCTTGCTGCTCGATAAGCGGATAGACAAAGTACGCTTGCCGACCTTCATCCAACATTACTTTAATCATGCTATAGAGTTTTTCCTCGTTGCCAGCGCGTACTAAGTGCGTCAAAATCGGTTGCCGACCCTTAGGTAGTTGATGCATGGTCGAGATCTCTACATTACCCAAGTAGCTCATCTGCAAGGTCTGGGGGATAGGTGTTGCCGACATCAAGAGGAGATCGACAATCGGTGCTTTTTGATGCATCTTTTTGCGTTGCTGTACCCCAAAACGGTGTTGTTCATCGACAATCACGTACCCTAAATTGTTATAATGCACATCGTCGGAGAAGAGCGCATGCGTACCAATAATCAGCTGAATCTCCCCATTAGCAAGACGCTCCAAGGTATCTAACCGTCCCTTAGCGCGCACATTCCCCGAGAGAAATCCCACCGAGATACCCAAGGGATGCAACAGGCGATACGCATTATCGGCGTGCTGTTTCGCCAGAAGCTCGGTGGGTGCCAAGAGCGCCACTTGCTCACCGGCTTGTATCACATACATCGCACTTAAAAAGGCCACCAACGTCTTGCCCGCGCCCACATCTGCCTGTAATAGACGTTTCATCGGGTGAGAGGCGCCCAAATCATCGCCAATCTCCACCAACACGGCCTCTTGAGCTTGGGTTAGTTCGAAAGGTAACCTAGCAAGCAGTTGCTGATAAAGTAAATTTTCTAAACAACGCGGAGAACGCACCGCTTGCTTATTTTGGCGAATATGAAATTCCTTGGTTAAGTGAAAGAGCAAAAACTCCTCCAAAGCCAGCGTACGACGCGCCTCTTCAAGCTTCTCATAGCTAGTGGGGCGATGCAAATTCTCTAGCGCCTCATGCTTAGACATCGGTAAAGACGCTTGCGCCATCAACACAGGAGGAATCAGGCTCTCGATGGCACTAGGCAAAAGATCAAATGCACCCGCGACACTTTGGGCAAGGCGATGCTGGGTTAGTTTTGCCGTCAAAGAATAGATAGGGTTGAGGCGTAAGAAATTCTTTGGCGAAGGGGTGTAGGCTTCAAAGTCAAAGCTAGAGCTCTGCCAGTGGTTGTAACGAAAATGAAAGCTAGCATAAAGATAGAATTTTCTACCCACCTGTAAGATATCTGCCAAAAAAGGGCGACCAAAACAGATAAGCTCAGCACTACCTCCAGCATCGGCAACGATCACCTTGAGCACCTTCTCTCGGTTGGTCAAGATATGCTGATGCTCCACCACTTCTACCAGATAAGTAGCCGGCATGGCTTGAGGAATGGCATCCAGCGTATAGAGAGTGAGACGATCTTCATAGCGGAAGGGAAAGTAGAGCAAAAGATCACGAACCAGCGTCATGCCCAACGTAGCAAAAGCACGATAACTCTCGGGTCCCACACCCTTAATGTGGCTAATCGGTAGCTCCAGCTCCTCTAAGACCATTTACCCGCCCATCACTTCGATTAAGCGAGTGTCTGTAGTAACAGGTTAAGAAGCGTACCAACCCAAAAAGACCATAGGTAGTAGCCCACCGCCAAGGCAAGAAGTAGGTAGACCAAAAGACGTTGATGCGAGATAAAGCGCTTTTTACTCACCAGTGCCTTGATGCTCTGCACCATAGGGTTTAACACCATGTCCATCATGGTACCGGCGTGCCGACCTTGGGGCGACTGGGTTTTATAGAAGATCAAACGTACGATGGTTAAGATCAACAAGATGAGGAGCAGGCTCTGAATAACTTGAAAGACCATTATAATGAACATTGCCAGCACCGTGAAGATACTTACCGTACGCCCAGCCTGTGCGATGCTAATAATCCTAAGGAGAAGCGACCAAAAGAGGATTGCCCAGAGAAAGGAGATATCGAGCATGCCGATGCGACTGAAGCGCCCACGAAAGAGGCGAACATAAGGCTCGGTGAGCGCATAAAGCACTCCACCAATCGCTGAGTGGCGTAGCGAAGGAATCCAAGAGATAATCACCGTGCTTAAAAGGACATAGTAGTAGACCCTAAACACGCGCTCCAGCATGAAGAAAAAGAATTGTTGATCCATATACTCTTTATATTACAATGAACTGCTAAGCTTTGTCAAGCGAATTTATCTGATTTTACTCCAAGAGGTGGTAGCCCTTCTCTTCGACGACTTCTTGCATGATGGCTTTATTGTGATAAAAGGATTGTTCATATAATTCCTTGTATTTTAGATAGCTTTCCGCTTCGCTAAAGCCAATCATCTCGCGCAAGACGAGGTGTCCTGCATCGATATCTGGGAGCAGGCCTTGAGAGAGAACGAGTCCGTGGAAGTAGATGTTGCCGTTGGCCGAATACTCGATGAAGTCTAGCCCCTCCTCAAGGAGTTTGAAATCGGGGTGTTGCGCCTTAAGGCTTTCGATAAGCTCTTGACGCAAGGCCTCTAAGCCCTTCTGTACCGTGGGGATACGCGTGATGATTTCATAGTGAAAATCGAGGTCGTCATTGGCGATATAGTCGAGATCTTCCAGTAATCCTGGGGCAGTGCTCCCGTCGTTGTAGGGCATGAGGGTACGAAATTTCTCCAGATAATAAATGCGATCCAACACCGCATTGTTGGCAAAGACTAATAAATCATAATCGCCATAATTAATCGGAATGGCATCGGGATACGTGGTATCGCGCGGTGGGTTCTCTACCATTCTCCCACCCTCATAATCAAAATCTCTATCCACCGAGGCAATAAAGTGATTAAGCTCATCCATGCTATAGGGAGGCAGATAACCCTGTTTGTAGGCGTGATAGAGCATGATATTTCGATTGGTGATAAACGATTGACGATAGGCCTCGCGGTACTGGGCGTAATGCTCCTTACTACTATAGCCCACCAGTTCGCGCAAGGTGAGACTCTGCGCCTCATCCTCGGCAAGAAGCCCTTTGGAGAGCACAAGTCCATGAAAATACGTATTGCCATCGGCAACATACTCGATATAATCACTGCCCTCGCTCACCAGCTCGAAGTGTTCATATTTTTGTTGGAGAAAACGTTTGAGCTCGGCTTTAATATCGGCAAGATTATCTTCGGGCTTGGGCATACGGGTGATAATCTCATAGTGAAAATCTGCCTCGGCATTCTCCACATAATCGAAATCTTCTAAGGTTAAGGGGATAATCTTGCCCTCCCCATCGGTGCTAGCGCGGTGCTTCCCCACATGATAGAGATCGCCATGGGTTGCATCGCCAAGGTAGGCATAGAGTTTGTAATCGCCGTAGTTGATAAAGTACCAACGTTCATCGGCATCGCCCTCACCAACCAGCCAGCCATCCTCATAACGACGCGTCGTAAAAGAGTCCTCATCAGCAACCCCAAAGAGCGCGCCCCTTTCGTTTTGCCCCTTCATACAACTCACCAGCAGGAACACCCACATCAATAGCAATCCAAAACGACTCTTCACACCCGCCTCCTTCCGTCTCATCCAGATAAAACCTCTCTTTAGTATACCCAAAACCGCTGCTTTAGACAAGAATCCCCATAAATTTCCCTCCAACCCACTTTACCTAAGCGCGCTTTTTCGTGTATCTTTAAACGTGATGAGTGCAATCTTTTATTTTCAATCTAAGGCGAAAAGGTTTTTGCTTGTCAACCATAGTATATTTTCCATTCTAGGAGTTATTGTATGAAAAAAATTCTCGTAGTTGGCGGAGTCGCCGGTGGGGCAACCACCGTTGCACGTCTACGTCGTCTCGATGAAGAGGCACAAATCATCCTCTTCGAACGCGATCCTTATGTCTCGTTTGCCAATTGTGGTCTGCCCTACTATATCGGCGGAAGCATTACCGAGCGTAGCAAACTTCTCCTGCAAACCCCCGAGAGCTTTAAAGCGCGCTTTAATCTCGACGTGCGCGTTAATAGCAAAGTCGTCGCCATCGACACCAAAAAACAAGAGGTCAGCGTCGAAGAATCCGACGGTAAGCACTACACCGAGAGCTACACCCATCTTGTCCTCTCTCCTGGTGCAAAACCGTTTGTTCCCCCCATCAAGGGCATCGACCTCCCACGCATTCTCTCCCTACGCAACGTTCCCGATACCGATAAGATCAAAGAGATGGTCGACCTCCAGAGCACCAAAGATGTTGTGGTCATCGGGGGTGGATTTATCGGGGTAGAGATGGCTGAAAATCTTGTCGAAATCGGCTTGAACACCCACCTTGTTGAAGCTGCGCCCCACATCCTCGCCCCCTTCGATAGCGAAATTGCTACCATGATCGAAGGCGAGCTAAGCAAGCATGGTGTCAACTTAATGCTAGGCAAAAAGGCCATCGAATTTAGCGAAGAAGGCAACCAAGTTGTTATCCACTTTGAAACAGGCGAAACACTCAAGGCCGATCTCATCGTGCTGGCGATTGGTGTACAGCCCGACACCCAATTCATCGCCAACAGTGGCATCAATCTCGATGAACGCGGGCGTATCCTCGTCGATGAGCACCTCCAAACCAACGTTCCCAACGTCTATGCCCTTGGTGATGCCATTATGGTTGACCATCGCGTGCTAGGGGGCAAGGCACATATCCCCCTTGCAGGGCCTGCCAACCGTCAGGGACGTATCGTTGCCAATAATCTTCACTTCGATAAAAAAGAGTCCTTTACCTCGGTTCTTGGCACCTCCATCCTCAAGGTCTTCGATCTCGCAGCAGCCGCCACCGGAAGCAATGAACGCTCCCTGCAAGCCGTCGGTCGCGCCTATCAGCCGATCTACATTCACCCCAACAGCCACGCCACCTACTATCCAGGGGCTACCGCGCTCACCATCAAGATGCTCTACGACCCCAACACCTACGAGGTTTTAGGTGCGCAGGCGATTGGCCAAAATAGCGTAGATAAATTTATCGATAGCGTTGCCATGGCGATGCACTTTAAAGGCACGGTATACGATCTCGCCGAAGTGGAGCTTACCTATGCTCCGCCCTACTCCTCGGCAAAATCGCCTCTCAATATGGCGGGCTTTGTGGCGCGCAATATCATTGAAGGGCTGATGCCTCACGCGCGCTTTGAAGAGGCGCTAAACATCGACCCTAGCAAGCAAATCTTGCTCGATGTGCGCGACGACGCCGAAGTTGCCGAACGTAAACTCGAACAGAGCATCCATATCGCTGTAAACGAACTCCGCCATGGACGCGAGAACGAGCTAGATAAATCCAAAGAGATCCTCGTCTACTGTGCGGTGGGCGTGCGTGGCTACATCGCTACCCGCTACCTGCTAAGCAAAGGCTTTAAAGCGCGCAACATTATGGGTGGCATGAAGCTCTCTGGGGGCTATGGTATCCAATAGTTATTACGACAAGAAAAAAGCAGGGTGATAGCGCCCTGCTTTTTATCTATTATGTGCCGATAGAGATCGTGCTGATAAGACCAAGGACAAATCCAACCCCTAAGGCGAATAGCAATGCCACCTTTATTTTTCTATGTAATTTATAAATGTTCTTTCCACGCAGAGAGTTTTTAATGATGTGAAAATTAGTATTTTGATATCTTTTTTTAAGTGGAGGTATCTCTAACCCAACACGATCGGCATAAGGTTTAAACATGGGTACAAATTCATCTCTGGGTCTAGTTGAGCGCCAAGGGCTTAACCCAGATAAATGGAAAATAATAATTTTATCCCTTATTAGAGATGGATCACGCACCAACTGATTTCGTCGAGCAATCCCAGCATGAAATTTTAGATCATCACATGTTGCACTCTCTGCATCAAATGTAATCCTTTGCTCTTTATGATGAGCCCCAAAAAGGTATAGGCTATTATAATTTGCAGGTAAATAATAAATACGATTTACCCCATCTTTTATAGCTAAATAATTGATAACATCTTGGTCTGGACATCCCAATACCTGCGCATCAACCCCTTTTTTTAATACTTGCAAAAAATCTTGCGAAAAATTATTTTGGCGTAAATATGCTAAATTCATGAGCAACACACCAGCATTAATATAATTATAATTCAGCACAAGATCCACAACCTTATGATTACTTTCCACACACGCTAAATTTAAGATTTGCTTATTATGATCAAATATATCTCGGCATCCCGCGTAGTAATATCCATCTAAATCGATATTCATCAGATGCGCTAAATCTTCTATTACTAACGTATCAGCGTCCAAGTAAAGCAAAACATCTATATCAGGCAATAGTCTTGGTAGAAATCCTCTAAAATCAGTTTCTTTAGGCCACTGTCCAAGCAACGGAATCTGTTTATATTCAGCATCCGTAATATCTAAGAACGTTACCTTCGCCTCTGTTTTAAGCTCGCCTACTAAATTCGTAATAAGCTTGCGATTTTCTTCTTTTAATTGATAGTTTAAAATATATAAGTCATAAATTGTCTCTTTCTTTGCATGTTCATACAAAGCTACCAGTTGCGCCATTAACGGCTTGGTGTAACCATCATTAATGGCATAGGCGATGGGCATTCGCATCTATTTCTTCTCCTTTTTCCTGCTTATTATACATGGTTTATCTCTAAAAGACAAGCCAGATCGTCATTATCATTAGAACTAATCCTACCATAAGCATATTAAGCGCCAAGAGTGCCATACCCTTACGCCCCCAAGCATCGCGCGTGGTTTTGCGATAAAAGAAACGACGCTTAGCCCATGTTATCAGGTTGATAAGCCACTTGTTCGGGAGCTTCCAACCAATCTCCTTGGCATACGCGCGATAGAGCGCTTCATAGGGGACAAGCCCACGCCTTTTACTCCAAGGGGCGCTATCGGCATAGTGAATAATCGCTGGTTGATAATCCTCCCACGTTTGCGATGCATGCTTGCCAGCCAAGCTATCAATGTAACCTAGCCAGTGCGCATACGCTTCTTGTGAGGCGAATTTTGGCATATCCTTATAATAATAGTAACCCACGATATGATTATAGCGATCGGGTAAGTGGCGCACGCCCTTGCTAGATTGATAGGCTAGGTAGTATAAGATATCTTGATCGGGCATCAGGAAGAAGTCGTAACGACTATTCTCAAACCAGTGAGCGGGTAATCGTGCTAAAAGATGCAACGCACGTGGGGTGATATCTTTTTCTCGCATCAACGCAACATTGAGCACCAAAACTCCCGCGTTAATATAGGGCGAACGTTGAGGCACAAATGTAAGCTCTTGCGCTTCGGCCTGCGCCATAAAGCTCGCGATAGTATAATTACGATAGCCAGCCCGCTCCTCCATGGCAGCTGCCAACCAACAGTCATCCAGCTGAGTGCGAAAGAGATCGGCCAAATCGGCTAGCACCAGCACATCGGTATCCAAGTAGATGACCTTATCTCCCTTAGGGATAAGTTCTGGTAGTAACAAGCGAAAATTGGTCTCCTTACCCCAGCGACCCACCAATGGAATTTTTGTATATTGCTCATCAGATAGCCTCACAAACTCCAGTGCGCCTCGCGTATGGAGTTTCTCTTGCTCGGCGCAAATCAGCTCTTGACTATCAATCGTTACATCGTAATGCAGGACATACACCTGATATTGCGTCGCCTCTTTCGCATGACGATAAAGCGAAAGCAACGCCACCCGCAACTGCCGCGTATACGCCTGATTAATTGCAAAGATCACAGGAATCATTGTAGCTCCTCCTACCAAAGTAAAGATATCAGATAGCTCAACCCTAATACCGATAATATATTAAATAAAAATAAGAGATAAATCCACTTGTGATACGGTTTAAGTTTTTTCCACACCCGTGATGGCGTGAGAGCAGGGCGCTTACGCGGTGCTAGCACCAAGCCAACGCGATCGGCATAAGGTTTAAAGAGTGGTACAAATCGATCAGTAAAGCGATAGTGCGCCCAAGGCTTATTACTAACAAAATGAAGGATCATCATGCGATCTATCTCCAGTAAAGTGTTCGTACGATCGACATAACTATCGCGCTGATTACGCTGGATTTCGGAGAAGAGGCGATGATGAAACCCATGACGCGCCATATCCACCTGCCTATCCGCTAAAGAGTCCGTACCCATCGTATAAGAGGTATTATAGGTTGTCGGTAGATAAAAGATACGGTTGACCCCGTCTTTAATCGCCAAATAATTGAGCACGTCCTGATCGGGTAAGGCGTTCATCTTCTTCTCTTTAATAATATTGAGTAAAGAGATAAAGTGCGCTTGCAACTGATGCGCTCGCCAATAAGCAAGATTCATCAAGAGCACACCAGCGTTAATGTAGCCAAAAGTACGCACAATCGGCTCAATAGCAAAGTTATTCTCCTGTACCCCAAGCTCAATGACATTACGATTGGTAGCAAAGTAATCGGCTGTGGCAGCAAAGAGATAGCCTTCTAAGTCAAGGTGCATTAAGTGCGAAAGATCCCCTAGTACGAAGGTGTCGGCATCTAAGTAGAGAATTTTCTCGATATGCGGAAGAAATTCGGGGAGTAAGCCTCGATAATTGGTCTCTCTACCCCAAGGGGCGATATCAGGAATCGCTTGTTGCTGGGCGAAGCTGACATCCAAAAAAGTTACCTGCGCCTGCGCATTAAGTTCTGCTACCAAGCCAACGATTGCCTCACGGTGCGATTTGGTAAGCTTGCCATTCAAAATGTAGAGATCGTAAATCGTCTCTGGATTCGCATGTTCATACAGGGCAATCAACTGCGCTAACAATATCTTGGCATAACCATCATCTATAGCATAAGCAATCGGCACTCGCATCTTGTTCTCCTCGGTTACACACGCTTAAAAACACGGCGCATTTGCTCTTTAAAATCGGGCAATAGCAAACGATGCTTAATATAATTCCTCACTTTTGCCAAAAAATAAAAATAACTATACTTCGTACTATTCCAACCAATTTTTTTCGCATACACATGATAACGATCGGCATAACGCCCTTTCATGTGTAACACTTTCCACGGATGCATCGCAGCAAAATGAATCATGACTGGTGATGACGGCAAGGCTACATCTTTAGGTACGCGTCGATTTAAAAACGCCAAATACGCCTCGTACTCCGCACTGGCCTCATTCTCTATCTGCGATTTAGCCAGCACAAACAACAGATAGTTGTAGGCAAAAGGCACATAAGTAATGCCATCGGTATAGGCGAATGCCAGATAAAAGAGAATATCTTGATCAGGCATAATCAGAGGATCAATATGAGGCGGACGAAAATGCTCCAACCAGAAGCCACTTTTCGGCAACAAAGAGAGCAAACGTAATGCCTTCTCCTCCAAATCGATAGCACGTAATTTTTTCAAATTCAGGAATAAAATTCCTGCATTAATATATTCCCAATCTGCTTGATAACTCATATGTTGCTTGTCTAGCTTTGCCAACTGCGTAAAAACATAGTATCGACGAAAAGCCAAAATATCTTCTATCACACTACCAAACGCAGTTTCTTTTAAGTCTAGTGCATAATACTCCGTCAGGTCAGCCAAGACCAAAACGTCGGCATCCAAGTAGATAATTTTATCCAGATGCGGTAAAAGATTTGGTAAAAAAAGACGATAATTCGTCTCCTTACCCCACTTGCCCACAAACGGAATGCTCTGCCACTGTGCCTCGCTCATCCCTAAAAAGGTCAATCTACCGCGAAAATTCTCTTTTTTATAGAATATTTCTAGTGCTTCTTGCGTCTCTAGCGATAATTTATAATGTAAAATATAGACATCATAACGTGTCTCTTCTTTTGCATTATCATACAGGGAGTAGATAAGTACTTTCGCTTGTTGAAGATAAGCATCATTGATCGCTAAAACCACAGGTATCTGCATGCAATTTCCCCCATATAGAGACAATTCTTCTTTCTATATTGCGTCAAACTAGAGCAAAACAAGTATAGCATATAACAGGATTTGCATCAAGCTTAGCAGGGAAAGAAGATGGAAAGAGAGTAAACTTAGATTATGCATAATTTATCTTCTGTCTAATTTTATAGCGCACAATAGAAATAAGATACATAAAAAAAGAAGCTCATGGCTTCTATTCTTCGTGGTATGTCTTGATTTATTTGTCCTTGAGAAATAAAAAAACCTAGCGATAACCTACTCTCCCACATTACTGCAGTACCATCGGCAAAAGAGGACTTCACTTCCGTGTTCGGGATGGGAACGGGTATTTCCCCTCTTTTCATCATCGCTAGGATATTTATTACTATTCTTTATATAGTTCTAAATTATCTCCTATCACCAAGAGATAAAGAGTAATATGGTCAAGCCTCACGACTCATTAGTATTGCTCGATTGAACATATTGCTATGCTTACGTCTGCAACCTATCAACCGCATGTTCTTTACGGGTTCTTTAGGAGGCATAAAACCTCAGGGAATTCTCATCTTGAAGCCGGCTTCCCACTTAGATGCTTTCAGCGGTTATCCGTTCCTAACATAGTTACCCAGCGATTGCTCCTGGCGGAACAACTGGTACGCCAGAGGTTAGTCCACATCGGTCCTCTCGTACTAAATGCAGATCTCCTCAAAATTCCAACGCCCACAGCAGATAGAGACCGAACTGTCTCGCGACGTTCTGAACCCAGCTCACGTACCGCTTTAAATGGCGAACAGCCATACCCTTGGGACCTGCTACAGCCCCAGGATGCGATGAGCCGACATCGAGGTGCCAAACTTCACCGTCGCTATGGACGCTTGGGTGAAATCAGCCTGTTATCCCCGGAGTACCTTTTATCCGTTAAGCGACGGCGCTTCCACTCGCGACCGCCGGATCACTAAGACCTACTTTCGTACCTGCTCGACCTGTTGCGTCTTGCAGTCAAGCTACCTTCTGCCTTTGCACTTTCCTCTTGATTTCCAACCAAGATAAGGTAACCTTCGCGCGCCTCCGTTACTCTTTAGGAGGCGACCGCCCCAGCCAAACTGCCCGCCTGACAATGTCCTAGTACCAGTTCTATGGCACCAGTTAGAAATCTAAACAATCAAGGGTGGTATTTCACCAACGACTCCACTCAAGCCAAAGCCCAAGCTTCATAGTCTCCCACCTATCCTACGCATGATTGCCCAAATCTCAATATCAGGTTACAGTAAAGGTTCACGGGGTCTTTTCGTCTAACTGTGGGTAATCGGCATCTTCACCGATACTTCAATTTCACCGAGTCTAGAGTTGAGACAGTGTCCGGATCGTTACGCCATTCGTGCGGGTCGGAAATTACCCGACGAGGAATTTCGCTACCTTAGGACCGTCATAGTTACGGCCGCCGTTTACTGGGGCTTCAATTCTCAGCTTCGCAGTTACCCGCTAACCAATCCTCTTAACCTTCCAGCACCGGGCAGGCGTCAGCCCCTATACCTCCTCTTGCGAGTTAGCAGAGACCTGTGTTTTTGGTAAACAGTCGCCCGAACCTCTCTTGTGCCACCACTTCTCAGTGGTCATACTTATCCCGAAGTTACGTATGTATTTTGCCGAGTTCCTTAACTCTAGTTCTCTCGTACGCCTTAGAATACTCTTCTCATGTACCTGTGTCGGTTTACGGTACGATTCCCAATAGCCTAACCTTAGAAATTATTTCTTGGCAGCATAAATCCTATCCCTCCCAGCTTCTTACAGCCTTCTCCTTCACATCTTACCTAAAAGTACGGATTTACCTGTACTCTTTCAATCAGCTTAATGCTTAGACCACAATCCAATAAGTGGCGGATATTCTCTTTCTGCGTCATTCCTTCGAAACTATCAGAAGTGCAGGAATATTAACCTGCTTCCCATCGACTACGCTTTTCAGCCTCGCCTTAGGGGTCGACTCACCCAGGGAAGACAACCTTTACCCTGGAAACCTTACATTTTCGGCGGGAAGGACTCTCACCTTCCTTTTCGTTACTCATGCCTGCATTCTCTCTTCCCATAGCTCCAGCAACCTTCTCAAGTTACCTTCATCGCCCTAGGGAATGCTCCTCTACCATCACACACTAATGTGTGCAATCCGTGATTTCGGTATTATGCTTAGCCCCGTTACATTTTGGGCGCACCACGACTCGACTAGTGAGCTATTACGCACTCTTTTAAGGAATGGCTGCTTCTAAGCCAACCTCCTAGCTGTCTTTGCCGTGGCACTTCCTTCTCCACTTAGCATAATTTTGGGACCTTAATCGACGGTCTGGGCTTTTTCCCTTTCGACCACGAACCTTATCGCCCGCAGTCTCACTCCCAATCTTTTGAGTTAGCGTATTCTTAGTTTAACTAAGTTTGGTACCCAGTGACGGGCCCTAGCCTAATCAGTGCTTTACCCCGCTAACTAAACAATTGAGGCTGTACCTAAATACATTTCGAGGAGAACCAGCTATCTCCGAGTTTGATTAGCCTTTCACCCCTATTCACAGTTCATCACTGCCCTTTTCAGCGGACTAGTGTTCGGCCCTCCACTTGGTCTTACCCAAGCTTCAGCCTGACCATAAATAGATCACTCGGATTCGGGTCTACCACATGAAACTCAAGACGCCCTATTCAGACTCGGTTTCCCTCCGGCTCCGCAACTTCTATTGCTTAACCTCGCTTCATATGATAACTCGCAGGCTCATTCTACAAAAGGCACGCCATCACCCCCTTTAGAGGCTTTGACCGCTTGTAAGTCCATGGTTTCAGGTTCTCTTTCACTCCCCTCCCGGGGTGCTTTTCACCGCTTCCTTCACAGTACTCGTTCACTATCGGTAGCTATCTCGTATTTAGTCTTGCAGGGTGGTCCCCGCAGATTCCGACAAGGTTTCTCGTGTCTCGCCGTACTTAAGAAATACACCAGTGAGTCTTAATCATTTCGCCTACGGGGCTTTCACCCTCTTCGACCGGCCTTCCCAAACCGTTCGGCTATAACTAAGTTTTCTTACTCACCCAAGAGGTTTTACGCCCTCTCGCATGTACTCTTGCAACCCCAAATAAGAAACACCGTAAAGTTACACTCTTATCTGGTTTAGACTCCTCCCCTTTCGCTCGCCGCTACTAAGGGAATCTCGTTTGATTTCTTTTCCTGTAGGTACTTAGATGATTCACTTCCCTACGTCTGGCTTCTACACCCCTATTTTATTCAAGGTGCGATACTAAGGCTTCACCTTAGTGGGTTACCCCATTCGGACATCGCAGGATCATAGATTGATTGCATCTCCCCTACGCATTTCGCTGCTTACCGCGTCCTTCATCGCCGGATAGCTCCAAGGCATTCCCCATGGACTCTTATTTACTTGACCATATTAATCTTTATCCCTTCGCTCTATATAAAACTATCAAGCCTCTTCTAGTGCCTTACGCTACGCCTTAGCCACCACTTAATAATCTCGTCTGTAATTTAAAACCATTAGCCGATTTAAAACTCAATCTCGTTTCGCTTCAACCTCCTATACTATAACTCATTGCCCAACTTTTGTCAACACCTTTTTCCCACAAATTACAAAAAAAGTTGTAAACCTGCCCAAAAACACAAGCTATATCCATACTAAACAACAACTTATCTATCCAAAAAAATTATCAAAAAATACCTTTAAGCCCTGTCCTTTGACACACATCTCCACAAAAGAGTATAATAATACGAAAACCCCAAAAAAGGAGTTAGAATGAAACGTTCTACCATGCTAAAACTTGCGCCACTTCTCTTAATCGGTGCTTTGGCAAGCATCGGAATGCTCTTTTTTAATGCAAAAAGCCCGCAAACCACTGGCTACCTACTTAGCATCAGCAGTCTCAAAGAGATTCATACCATCAACTTAACCACTAATCAAAGAGAATCTCGCAATATTCTCAATGCTTGGCACCCTTATCGAGCTGAATGGGATATACTAAACTACACTATTGACGAGCAAGAAGGGCGCTACTTGTTTAGCTTTGAACAACACAGTAGGTATGTAAATGGCAAATTTATCGATCCGCCACACGGTCTTCATGCCATTCGCTACGATCTCTATACAGGAGAGAAAGAGATTCTAGAACTCGATAGCTTTCTCCATGAAGCTATCAACAATTCAGCCTATATTTATGCGCTAAATAAAAACGATCTGCTCTTACACCACACGCACAATCCGCACAAAAATTCTAGTGAGGAGTATTTCTACGAAGGATATATTATCTTGGAACTTTTTTCCATCGAAGAGAACAAAGTTCTCCAATCGCACACCATTGCCTATACCGACTTCCCCGACTTATTTGCTCCCTCAAAGGAGAAAACTTTATCCATTAAATACTACAATCCCCAAGAAAAATTTTTATTATTCACACAATATGGCAAACTCTATCGACTCGATTTAACCACAATGCAAACCAGCCAGATCGACGGCATAGAAACTCAATTCACGACTCACCATCCCTTCGGTTATACCCGTAGTTCTAGCTCTTGGACAAAGGAGTATCTCTTAGTGACGCATCATAACAAGTATGCCATCTACCATCTAGCCAGCCAGCAGATAGCCACCTACCTACCCGAGAGTCTACCCCATGGCGACTATTACCTTATTGATAGCGACAAGATTTTAGTACACACCAGCCGAAGAACGCTCTGGGATAAGTTAATAAATCAAATCTTCCATCCTGCATTTTACGGCACAAGCTCTACACAAAAATATCAGATCTACCAAATTCAAGAAGAGACCGCAACCCTCCTCTGGCAACAGCAGAAGGCTACTTATGTCGGTTGGAGTAAATTCTACTACCCTCCACAACTAATACTGCCATCAGAGGCGCGAAAGAAGCGCTAAAAATCCAACACCTGCTAAAGGGGGCTTGACAAAATAATATCCGGCTCCTATACTAACGGCACATAAAATGGATAACATGAAACCACCCAAGGAGCGATTATCATGAAGAAGAGCGAAATTACCGATATACAGACCCTTCCCAAGCAAACCACCACCCGCGATGGCAGTACCTACCACGTACAGGCCACCAGCAGTGAGGGCTTACTACAGAAGTGCCATGCGAATATTGTTGAGGTAGAACCCGGTAGTACCGCATACGGCTACCACTACCACGAGGCGAATGAGGAAATTTTCTATATTATTAAAGGAGAGGGCATTATCGAGACCGTCGATGGCGAGATTTCGGTAAAAGCTGGCAATATCATCTCCTTTCCTACCGGTGCTGGGGGTGCGCACGTCATCAAAAACCCTTCTACTGACCAAACGCTTACCTACTTAGACTTTAGTACCCACAGCGATGTGGAGGTGGCGCATCTGCCCAAAATCAATAAGATCATGGTGATTAGCAAAGAGGTTTTTGGCGTCTTTGACAAGCCCTAAACTATTTTATTATTGGTAAAAAAGAACAAGGGGGCAAGCGATTGTACCCTTGTTTCTTCTATCGATTTTTGCTATCATATAGATATGAAGCGAATCTTTCTCCTGATGACTCTATTGGCATCGTGCGCCAAGCCACAACCCGATAGCAATCGCATAACCGATGGCTACTTTGTCAACCTTACCGATCCCTATCGCATGATGACCATCAATACACGTTCTAAAGAGTTAACCTATCGCGATATTGCTAAGCCGTGGTATCAGGAGCGTCAACGCTACCTTACGCCCCTTTTCATTAGTGATAAGCAAGAGAGTCGCTATCACTTTTTTCGTTTACAGGATTATAAATACGCCAATAGTATCACAGATAACACCATATACAGTCACCAACCTTTTTACCCGCTAGCTAGAGACTTTATTCGCTGGGACATGTTTACAGGCGAGACCTATGCCTTTAATCTCGAAGAGCTGATTGGGCAACTAGACCCCAATCGATCCTATCACATATTAAGTGCCCTCGATGCCCAACGCCTTAGCATTATCAGTTCTTTTCCACGAGAAGAACCCTGGCATTTTCTCGTTTATAATATCGAAAGCAACACGATTGAAAAAGAGCTATTTACCAATACAAATTTCAACGTATATAGCCACCACGTTCTTCATTATGATCCGCTATATCAACGTATTTTTTATTTTTATGGCGAAGCGCGACAACTACACTATTACGATATTCCCAAAGCAGAGAGTGTTGCCTTGCCTATCTATCTGCTATCATTTAAAAATGGCGGTTATTACAGCGCAACCACGAACATTCGCAATCATCAGTGGCTCTTTACCGAGCGCGACCTTGGCTTGGTGCGTTTCCACTTTCAAACCCTCGCGCTTAAGCCCATTCCACTATCCATTAAGGTAAAAAAATCAGACGCGTATACGCCTTTTACCCTAGTAATGGTTAAGCCCGATCAACTCCTGATTGTCGACCAGAGTGGGCCACCAAGATTCTCTTCCTATCGAATGCGCCTCTATCAGGTAGAAAATGACGAGCGCGCCACCCTACTCTGGCAAAAAGATATCATTGATTGGTGGTTTCTAGGAGGGGATCGTACCAATCCCGCCCTCACATTTTACTATCTACCCCAATTTGCCCCGCCCAAAGGCTAAACAAAGAACCACCAAATCACTCTTGACTAAAACAAATCAATTATGCTAAAATATAGTTACTATTTAAAGCACAAAGAAGTTATTATGTCTGAAGTAAACGGAAAGGGCGGTAGGTGGCAATGGCCTGATCCTAATAATCGTTCACCTAATGAGCCACAGATTGTTATGAATAGAGAAAAAATATTAGGTCTCTATGTTAAAAAGACTGGTATAGAAGCCACAAATGTTACTAGTACCGTTAAAGATGCAATCACAGAAGAGGCTAAATCTCGAGGTTGGGATAATGTAGCGTTTATGGTTGATCAAACAACCAACATTCCCTTTTGTGTATTGACAAAAAACTTTTAAACGAATAAAGGAGAGAACTAGATTAAGGTCTCTCTCCTAATGTTATATTCTTTCTTATTCACAATACTTGCCATAGCTATGCCCTAGGATAACCGCATCTTTTTGACGGATCGCCATATAGCCCGGTATGGCTAGCTGGTTTACACCCAGACGCACGTACCAAATCACATCTTGCTCTGCTTCGCTGTAGTAAGGAAAAACCTCATAGCTCATCTGTTCGCGCCCCTTGCCTGCGTCAAGGTATGCGCGCTTTACCGCCAAGTCTGCATCGTAAACAAACCCTTCGTTCATCAGACGTTGTTGCTTTGCGTTTTCCCCGAAACCAGCCATGCTCACGATACCACCATCACTTTGACGCATTTGCATCACGGCTTTTTTCTTATGATACACGTGCCAAATGCCATCCTCTAACACCGCCGATAAATCTTTCCTCTCTAAAAATCCACCATGATAAAGCGTTGTACGCGATCCGTAAATCCAACCATAAGTATCCTGCAAGTAAAAAAAAGCTATGCCCACGACACCTAATTCGCTTTTTATCTCTGTACTCACATTCTGTTTAGTAAACGCAAGCTCTGCCTGCTCCCTGATTACTGCCATCTTTTGAGGATCGCTGATCTGTAGAACCTCTAGCGTATCATAAATTTGTGCTCTCTCCCACCGACACCCCAAGAGAATCATCAGCACCATTATGGCAACAAAAAAACGATATCCCTTCATGCTATCCATCAATCTCTCTCTTATATTCTTATATGCTATTATACGCATCTTAATCGTGCCTGTCTACCCTTGACAAAGCGATAATTATCATTATACTACAATAGTAAAGACGCTTGCTAGTTGCGTACTGGCTATCTTTACCACCTATGGAATTTTTTTGCAATATAGGAGTAAATGATGCGGATTATCGATGACGTGAAGCTAGATTTTAAAGATGTGCTCTTTATGCCCAAGCGCAGTACCTTGAGTAGCCGAAAGCAGGTGAGCCTAGAGCGCACTTATACCTTTAAACATAGCCAGAAACAGTGGCAAGGCGTGCCCATTATGGCAGCCAACATGGACGGCGTAGGTACGGTGAGTATGGCAAAGGCGCTTGCCTCGCACAAACTCTTTACCACCTTGGTGAAGAGCGTTAGTGCCGAAGAGATTACCCAACTCGCGCAAACCATTTCGCCCCATCACTTTGCCGTGAGTACCGGTACGGGAGAGGCAGATTGGCAACGTCTGCAAGATATCTTGCGGGACAACCCACACATCACCTTTATCTGTATCGATGTTGCCAATGGCTATAGCGAGAGTTTTGGCGATTTTGTCGCAAAAGTACGCAACCTCTATCCCAACCACACCATCATGGCCGGCAATGTGGTTACTGCCGATATGACGCAAGAACTTATTTTGCGTGGGGCTGATATTGTGAAGGTAGGCATCGGGCCAGGTTCGGTCTGTACCACCCGTAAACAGACGGGCGTGGGCTATCCGCAACTTAGCGCCATCATCGAGTGCGCCGATGCTGCGCATGGCTTGGGCGGACACATCATTGCCGATGGCGGATGCACCAATCCTGGTGACGTAGCAAAAGCCTTTGGCGCGGGCGCTGATTTTGTGATGCTTGGGGGCATGCTCGCAGGGCACGACGAGGGCGAAGGTCAGTTAATCGAAGAGCATCACCTCACCCAGCAACTCGATCAAGCAACCCAGCAACCTATCATCGAGACCAAACGTTTTGTTCAATTCTACGGGATGAGTAGCGACACCGCAATGAAAAAGCATCACGGAGGCGTGGCTGAGTATCGGAGCAGTGAGGGCAAAACCGTAAAAATCCCCTATCGCGGTGCCGTACAAGCCACCATCCTCGATCTTTTGGGCGGTATTCGTAGCACCTGCACCTATGTGGGTGCACAAAATCTTAAGCAGTTGAGTAAGTGTACCACCTTTGTGCGCGTAACCCAGCAGATCAATAATATCTTTTCATAAAGAAGCGAGAAAAAGGAGGATTTTATGATCTATCAATTAGCCGATAAGCGCCCTAGCCTTGCCGAGCATAGCTTTATTGCTCCCTCTGCCGATGTGATTGGCGATGTGCGTATTGCTGGTGATGTCTCGATCTGGTTTAATGTAACTTTACGTGGCGACGATAATTATATCGAAATTGGCGAAGGCTCCAACGTACAGGACAATACAGTGGTGCATGTTGCCCACGAATTTCCTACGATTATTGGTAAGGAGGTTACCATCGGACATGGCGCGATCATTCATGGGTGCACCATTGAGGATCATTGCCTTATTGCCATGGGCGCGATTATTTTGAACGGGGCAACCATCGGTGCAGGCTCGATTGTCGCTGCCGGTGCAATGGTTGGCGAAGGCAAAGTGATTCCCCCCAACTCACTGGTGGCTGGCGTACCGGCCAAAGTGCTCACAACCATCACCCCCGAGCAACAAGCACGCTTTGCCAAAGGCGTGGAAATCTACAAAAATAATATCGAACTCTATAAAACACTCAAACCGATCACGCCATAACCATATCATTACCTTTCGATCTGATACGCTATGGGTCATGCCTCTTAACCAAGCGGGATCACATATACGAATAACTTACCTACGTTCATCGCGTAGGTAATATCTCATTCTTTTGATTGCTGTTGCCGATAAATAAAAAAATATGAAAAATCTACCGAAATCTTTAGTAATTATTGGGTTACTCCTCACCATGTTCTTCATCGGCGCTATCACGACTTCAGCCAATCAAGCGAGAAAATCAACGAATTTTGGTTACTTGATCAACGTGAGTAGTCTTAGTCGCGTGAGTGCGATCAATGTAAACACCCAAAACATGCAGTCGTTTAATGTGCTTGAATATTGGCCTGATTGGAGGAGAGATGAGTGGAAGATACTCCACGCAAACCATCCCATCATCGATTGGCAAGAGGGGCGCTACCTCTTTAGCTTTGCACAACGTATACAAATTATCGATGCACCAGAGGAGATGCGCATCCTTCGCTACGATCTCCACACCGGAGAAGTAAATTCCTTAGCACTAGATACCTCTCTTCATGCAGAGATTGCTAACGCCACGGCTATTTATGCAATCAATGATAATAACCTTTTACTCGAACATTATCATGCCGAGTATACAACATTAACGCTCTTTTCCACAGAAAAAAAGCGCGTACTCCGCAAATATATCCTTAACCATGAGCACTTTCCTTCATTTTTTTTCAATGACTATAATCGAACCCTAAGAATTCTTTACTATCATTCAGAGCAAGCGTATTTACTCTTTCAGTCAGAACTCGGAGAGCTTTATCGTCTGGATTTACTAACCATGCAAACAACCCATATGGCAGGAATTTCTACGAGATTTATAACCTCTCACCCCCAAGGCTATGGTGGAGTTTCTCAATCTCTAGTGCGAGAACATCTCTTAATTGGCCAACCAACCAAAAAGAGAGAGCCTACAGATAATATCATAGATCTGCCTCAAGCTAGCGCCATCTACCATCTACCATCTACCTACCATGCAAGGCGTCGTGGGGGCATTTATTGCCAAGGAATTGTCTCACTACGACGTGAAGGTACTAGTGCTAGACAAAGAGAATGATTTCGCCAATCAGACCACCATGGCAAACAGCGCGATTATTCATTCAGGGTACGACCCCAAACCCGGCACGCTCAAAGCGAAGCTCAATGTGCAGGGTAATCAGATGTACAAAGATATTTGTCATTACTATAAGATCCCCTTCAATCAAATGGGATCCCTTACCGTTGCCTTCGATGAGGCGGGCGTTGCGCGTCTGCATGAGCTAAAAGATCAAGCGACCATCAATGGGGTAGAGGTAGAGTTGTTGAGCGCAGAAGAGGTCTTAGCCCAAGAGCCTGCGATCAACCCAACCGTCAAGATGGCGCTCTTAGCACCAACGGCAAGCATTGTCTATCCTTGGCAGATTACCTTCGCACTCTTTGATCACAGTATCAGTAACGGGGTGGAGGTTAAGCTAGGACAAGAGGTTGTTGCACTGCGTAAGGCGCAAGAGGGATATACCATTGAGACCAAGAGTGGCGAAGAATTTCAGGCACATCATGTCATCAATTGTGCTGGTCTCTTTGGAGTAGAGATCCAAAAGATGATCGAGCCAACCGAAGATGCCATCACCCCACGTAAAGGCGAATACTTCGTCCTTACGCGTGGAGCCTATAAGTATGTCAATCATATTATCTTTCCATTACCCACCGAAAGAGGCAAGGGCGTCTTGGCGGTGCCGATTAGCAATCGAGAGATTTTGATTGGCCCTACCTCCGAGGTGATCGATGACTTTGATGATGTTACGACCACGAAAGAAGGACTCTCCTATCTCATTAAAGAGATCAAAAACACCATGAGCACCGTACCTACCGATCGGATTATCCACGAATTTGCGGGGCTTAGAGCCTCTTCTACACGTCATGATTTTATTATCGAGGAGTCTAAATACAATACAGGGCTCTATCACGTTATCGGGATTGAGTCGCCCGGACTAGCTAGCGCACCTGCTATTGCTAAGTATCTTGCTGATCTCGCTGCGTTTGAGCAATTACCTCGCAAAACGAACTTCAAAGAGTATCAACCTACCACCCTCATCACTAAGCACAAGCAGGTAAAAGATCACCCTGATTACGGTGTGATAATCTGCCACTGCGAGCATGTTAGCCGACAAGAGATCCGCGATGCAATGCACGGCAATGTGGGTAGTCACACCATCAAAGGCATTAAAAAGCGCGTGCGTGCTGGCTTTGGTCCTTGTCAAGGGGGATTCTGTGAGCCTACCATTGTACGCCTTATTTCGCAAGAGATGGGCATATCGCCAAAAGAGGTGTTGCACGACGGCCCGAATTCAGCAGTATTAAAACGCGACAGTAAGGAGATTTTTAAGACATGAAAGCACGTAAAGAGTACGACGTAATCATTATTGGCGGAGGCCCGGCCGGGTTAGCGGCCGCCGTAGAGGCGCATGCACGCGGGCTTAGAAGTATCCTCATTGTCGAACGTGAGAATCAACTTGGGGGCATTCTGCTACAATGTATTCATAATGGCTTTGGTCTGCATGAATTTAAAGAAGAGCTTACCGGGCCTGCTTTTGCCCAGCGCTATATCGACAAGGTGTATGAACTTGGCATTGAGTATCTGCTAGAGGCATCGGTTACCATGCTCAACCCCGATCGTAGTGTCATGATTGTCTCCAAAGAAGGCTTTGTGCGCTACTTTGCCAAGGCAGTGATTCTTGCCATGGGTTGCCAAGAGCGCCCACGTGGAGCAATCTCGATTCCGGGGAGTCGCCCAGCTGGGGTCCTAACCGCGGGAGCTGCGCAAAAATATCTCAATATGGATGGCTATCTTGTAGGAGAGAAGGTCTTTATCTTGGGCAGTGGTGATATCGGGTTGATTATGGCAAGGCGCATGACCTTGGAGGGCGCAAAGGTCGTGGGTGTTGCGGAGATTCAGCGTCAGCCCAATGGTATTACGCGTAATATTGTGCAATGTCTGCACGATTTTCACATTCCACTTTATCTCTCGCACACCGTTACCAGAATTTACGGCAAAGAGCGTATCCAAGCGATTGAGCTCTCGCAAGTAGATGAAAATCTAAAGCCAATCGAAGGAACAGAGCAATATATCGAGGTGGATGCTCTGCTCCTCTCCATTGGATTACTACCCAATAATAGTTTGAGTGAAGGCGTGGGTATCGCATTAAGCAAGGCAACCAAAGGCCCGATTGTAAGCAACGATTTACAGACCTCGATACCCGGTTATTTCGCCTGTGGTAATGTGCTTCATGTGCATGATGTGGTCGATTATGTCGTGGCCGAGGCAAGGCGCTGTGTGGATGGAGTGATGCACTATCTCTCTAACCAAATATCCGAAGAGAGACATATCGAGGTAACTGCACATACGGGGTTGCATTACGTGGTGCCTCAATCTATCAAACCGCAGACACTTGGTGCTAAACAGCGCTTCTACTTTAGAGTAAAGAGCCCCGATCATCGTGTAAAGATACAGATCTTTGCCGATGGCATGCTGATTAAAGAGAGTCTCAAGTCGCACGTGGTACCCGCCGAGATGGAGTACATCGAAGTTGATATCAATGATGCGGTGCGTCAAGCCCAGCACATTACCTTAGCGCTACACAAGGAGGAGGCATAACATGAACGAACTTCAAGAAGTCATCTGTATTATCTGCCCCAAAGGCTGTCATATTGAGGTCGATCGCCGACAAGAGCCATGGGAATTTAGTGGCAATAGTTGCAAGCGTGGCCCGATTTATGCGCAAAAAGAGCTTACCGCCCCCAGCCGAATGCTCACCACCACAATCGCCATTAAGGGAGCGATTGTTCCGCGCTTACCCGTGGTTACCAGTAGCGACGTACCTAAAGAGCGCATGATGGATGTGATGAAAGCCCTCGCTAAGACCCAAGTAGATGCGCCTATCAAAGTGGGCGATGTTATTGTCAGCAATATTTTAGATCTAGGCGTAGATATTCTTGCTACCCGCACGCTAGAGCGAATTTCTCACTAATATAACATGACCCATAAAGCAGACCTAGCTATGTTGCTTTATGTGGTTGTCTTTTTAATATAATTGTGATAAAATAAGAATATAACCCATCTTCAAGAGGAGATAATTTATGAATGAACCCTTTACAATGATCGATGCTTTTTCTGTTAGCCATGCTAATGCAATCTTAAATTTCACCAAGGACTACTGCGCCGGTAAGAGCGAATTGCTCAATAGCATGAGCTTTAAGCGCGTGTTGCAGATGCACATTGCCTATCTTAAGCGAAAGGATAAGCCCTTGTATCATACGCTTATCGCTATCAGAAACAACGACGAGGAGCTTGCCGAGGATCTCTTAAATATCCTTAAAATGCTCCTTGTGCTCGACACCAAGAGTCTCTCTAGCGCCCACCCAGATTTACAAAAATATCTCCTCAACAAGCCTGCGCTTATCGACTTTGTAGAGACACTCTTTGCCTATTGGCGATCGCTCCAACGTTATGCTGTCATTTACAGCACGCAAGAGGGGCAAGATATTCAAAATGCTTACTTCGTGCAGTCGCACAACGACTTTAAAGAGATGATATTAAGCTCCTATAAAATCGTCATGGAGAAGCTTACCAAGCGTTCGCAGTCGGTCTATCGACAAGTCATCGCTGGGGTCAATGCAGGCTTGGTGCTCAATAGCACCCCGTTAGATTTTGCTACCGATACCTATGCGATTTTTAGGGAAATTCCTGTCATTCAATCGATCTATCTTACGCCACCCTTTATTACCTACTCGCGCCGTAACACTCGCGACGGTATTTTTCAAGAGGTTATGGAGAATCCTCTCACAAATCAACGCCTTGATGCCCAAAAATTTATCTGCTATCCTGCCAAAGTGGGCAAGTATCTTGCGCTTGTCTACTTTCATACCGACTTTATGGCGATGGGTATCACCCTTGCCAACCTCTTTGAGATGGCAAGTCCTGCCGAAGTCCATAGCCGAAAACCCGATCTCATCTATGCCTATGGGGTAGAAGATGGCAAGCAGGGCACCGCGTTCTATCACGATAAAGAACGCAACATGATGGTAGGCTACGCCTCTTACAGCGAGGAGATCGACTACTTTGGCTACATGAAGAAGATGCTCCTCACGCTTCATAATGTTAAAGGCATTAATGGGCAAGGACTCCCCTTGCACGGTGCGATGGCGGTTATCACCATGAATAATGATGTAACTAAGCACGTGGTGATTATTGGAGATAGCGGAGCTGGAAAATCTGAAACACTAGAGGCTCTGCGCGGACTAGAGGATAATGGCATTAAAGAGATCAAAATTATCTTTGACGACATGGGCATTATCTACGACGAAGGTGGACAAGTACGCGCCTACGGTACTGAGATTGGTGCGTTTGTGCGTTTAGATGACCTTGACCCCAGCTATGCCTATAGTGAGATCGATCGGGCTATCTTTATGAACCCCGATCGCATCAACGCACGCGTGGTGATTCCCGTAGCTACCTATGAAGAGATTGTTCGTGGCTACCCCATCGACCTCTTCTTATACGCCAACAATTACAGCGACGATCCCAATAATGCGATGGATATTATGACCAATCTTGAGGAGGCTAAGCAAGTCTTCATCGACGGCGCACGCATGGCAAAAGGGACAACCCAAGAGGTGGGCTTGGTGAAATCGTACTTTGCCAACCCCTTTGGCCCAGTGCAACGTAAGGAGCAAACCGATAAGCTTTTGGATCAATTCTTTACTCTATTGGCGAAGAATCGTACCGAAATTGGGCAACTCAAGACGCGTCTTGGTATTAAAGGCAACGAAACATCTGGCCCTAAGGATGCGGCTATCGCACTGCTTGCCTATCTTAATAAATAACTAATCAAAAAAAGATAAGCGCCTAGTACATAATATGATACGTGCTAGGTGCTTATTTTCTATTAATAAGGATGACCTTTATAATAGCTGTGCGCCCTCAATCTTCACTAACCCAGTAAGTAGGTCTGTACGATCCGAGCCGGCAGGAAGGCGAATCGTTATCTTCATCACGCCAGTCTCCTTACGGGCGATACGCTCAACTTTTCCACCAAATTCGCCAACAAGATCCAACAACGGCGCAAGCGCACTTACTTGATCGACGCGTATCTTAATAAAGCGCAAGTTGCGTTGGCGATGCGATAACCAGCGCTCAAAGTCGGTGGAGACGTGCAAGAGAATCAGCACTAAAATCGTTGCGCTAATCGCCAAAAAGTAATACCCGATACCCACCGCCAAGCCTAAGCCCGCCGTAAGCCAGATGATCGCCGCCGAGGTGAGCCCAATGATCGCTTTGCGTTGCGTAATCAAAATCGTACCCGCGCCGATAAAGCCCACCCCACTCACCACTTGCGAGGCTAAACGCGTCATATCTATCTGCTCACTCACAAATCGATGCCCGTAATCACCGATAATCATAATCAGACTCGCGCCCAAGCTCACTAAGGCGTGCGTTTTAATCCCCGCTGGTTTATCCTCTTTGCTACGTTGTAAGCCAATCAAAAAGCCCAAAATCAACGCCACACTCATTCTTAATAATACATCTAGGTGATATGTCCATTCTATCATGACACAAATATCGTCAAAAAAAGAAAAAATTGCAAGAAAACCCCTTTACCTTTGCCCAAAAGAGGTGTACATTAATCATGTATCCATTTTTAATCACTTTTTTCAAAGAACGATATTTGCTGTTGGCTATATCGTTCTTTTTTTGTAAAATTCTATAAAATAGATTGCATTTTTTCCCATTATCATGTTATAATAGAAATAATTCATAATGTGAGGAGTCTCCCAAATGATGAAAAAATGGTTTATCCCTTTATTAATCGTCGCGCTCTTTGGTGCTTGCCAGAAAGAGAAGCCATCTTTAGTGCTAGAGGTTATCAGCACCACCGACGTACACGGCTATGCATTAAGCCCCAACGAAGAGACCATCGGCTATGCCACCATCGCCAACTACACCGAAATGGTGCGCGAGGCACATCCGCATGTACTACTCCTAGATGCTGGCGATTATCTCCAAGGTAGCGCGCTAACCAATCTTACCGAAGGTGCGGATGTCATTCAAGTGATGAACGCCATGCACTACGACGCAGTAACCGTGGGGAATCATGAATTTGACTTTGGCTGGGAGAATCTGCTGCAACGTCAAAGCGAGGCAACCTTTCCGCTCATTACTGCGAATGTCCAACAAGTGGGAGTAGGTAGCCCCTTTGCTAGCCATCAAACCATCGAGAAAGGTGGCGTAAAAATTGCCATTGTCGGTCTAACCACACCAGAGACAAGCTGGAAAACCTCCGCGCAAAATGTGGAAGGATGGCAATTCCTCGATCCCATCACGACGCTTACCCCGCTCATCAATCAATTGAAAAAAGAGCATGCGATCATCATCGTCCTTGCGCACCTAGGCGAAGAGGGCGAATATCGCGCTTCCGACCTCGCTCATGCGATTCCTGCTATTGATCTAATTATTGATGGGCACGATCATACGCCGACGATCACCCTTGGTAACGCCGAAAACAACTTCACGCCCAGCTATGGTAAACGTATCGGAAATACACTTATCGTAAATAGTGGCGGAAACGCCCAATACCTCGCGCATACAACCATTACCCTCGAGAAGGGAAAAGTTGTTGATATTAGCGCCAAAATTCTTAATGCTTCTGACGAGGAACTTAACGCAGGGTATACCATGCGTCCTAACGCCCAACAGGTTGTCGCCCTGCTTGAAGAGATTCATCAACGCTCCCAAGTCATTTTACAGCAAGTCGTTAGCTACTCCCCCATCTACCTAGATGGCACGCGCGAGGTGGTTCGCATGCAAGAGAGCGCATTGGGTCGCCTAATTGCCGATAGCTATCGCTATGAAGCCCAAACCGATATCGCCCTCATGAACGGCGGAGGTATTCGCACCTCTATCGATGCAGGTGATATCACCTTACAAGATCTGCTTAGCGTGCTTCCCTTTAATAATACCGTGGTGCGCATTGACCTTACTGGAGCGGAGATAAGAACAGCGCTGGAGCATGGGCTTAGTCAATACCCCGATGCCAATGGTGCCTTCATTCACGGATCGGGCTTTACCTATAGCTATGATCTCTCTGCACCAGTTGGATCTCGCGTGGTGGATATCTGGATAGCCGAGACACTTATCGATCCGCAAGCAACCTACTCTTTAGCGCTCTTGAACTTTCTAGCGACGGGGGGTGATGGCTTTACCATGCTCGATAAGCCAATTGTTGGTGAATTCTCTAGCGATGCGGACATTCTTATTCGTTACATCAAAGCCTACCCCGAAGAGGCATTTACCTTGATTGAAGCGCCACGTAGTTGGCAAACATCATAAATTATGTAGACAATATTTTGGAGTTACCATGAGTAAAGTAAAACCCATCATTCTTCTTACTGGTCTTCTGGCTCTGTTGAGCGGATGTAGCAAGCAAAAAGCCTCGTTTGAGCTGGAAATTATTACCACGTCTAACCTTAGTGGACAGGCGCTCACGCCATCTGAGGAGAATATCAATTATACCACCATTGCCAATTACAAAGCATTCTTGCAAGAAGAGCAGGAGAATGTCTTGCTCTTTGATTTGGGCGATTACATCCACGGCACGGCGATTGCTAATTTTGATAAAGGTCTAAATGTGGTTAAGGTGATGAACGCGGTGGGATATGATGCAGCGACGATAGGTAATCTTGAATTTAACTTTGGTGGCGCCCAGCTAGCCATCCTAAAATCTGAAGCTGACTTTCCAATTTTAGTAGGTAATGTGCGTAAACGCGGGGAGATGGAGAGTTTTCCCCAATACAAATCCTTTACCATAAATGGTGCGCGCATTGCTGTGGTGGGTGTAACAACGCCAGACATTCAATGGAAGGTTGCGCAGAAGAATATCGAGGGGTGGGAGGTGAGTGATCCTATCAAAGTATTAAAAGAGATCATTCCAAAACTACGTAAGGAGCATGACTTTATCATTCTCCTCTCCCACCTAGGCGACGAAGGGGAGATCACCCCGGCCATTCTCGCTGAACGCGTTAATGGGATTGATCTAATCATCGACCAACACGATCCCACAATCCCTGCAGAAGGAACAGTTGTCGGAAAAACCACAATCCTTAGTGGCTTTATCGATGCCCATGGCTTGCTCCACACCTCCATTGCGGTGGAAAAGGGCAATATCACAGCAATCGTAAACCGCCCGCTAGACCTCTCTGCCGAAGAGCTTAACGCTGGGTACACCTTGCGCGAATCGGCACAAAGCGTCCAAGTGTTATTACGTAATATCAATCGTGGCTTTGACGACTTTCTAAATACCGTCTTGAGTTTTAGCTCTATCTACCTTGACGGAACCAGAGAGAGCGTACGCACATCAGAAACAAACCTAGGTCGCCTTATTGCCGATGGGTTGAGAGCCGATGCCGGCACACAATTGGCCTTTATGAATGGCGGAGGAATTCGTAGTTCGATGAATGCAGGTGATATCACCTTTGGGAACATCCTAAGCGTGCTACCCTTTGACGGCGATATCGTAAGTATCGAAGTTACCGGGCAAGATCTCAAAGATGCCCTAGAACATGGTCTCCGTGAATATCCAGAACCCAATGCCGGCTTTCCTCATGTATCAGGTTTTACGTATAGCTATAACCTCTCTGCTCCTGCTGGTAGCCGTATTGTAGAGATATGGATAGACGAAAAACCCATCAACCTTGAGGCTACCTACACCATCGCGCTTCTGGACTTCTTAGCAACAGGTGGCGATGGATACACCATGTTTAAAAAGCCCATCATTCAAACCTTTAGTAAAGAGGCTGATGCCTTCACGTCCTATATCCGCAATGGATCTGAAGAGATCTTTACACGTGTTACCCAGCCACGTAGCTGGTCTGCCCAATAGTTCATACGCTCTATCCTCCGCGCTAGGCGGATAGAGCTTTACAAAGCGCGCTAAATATGCTATCATGGGCGCATTATCAACATCAAATAGGAGTTCGTCATATGCTAGAAAATCCTCCTCATATTCTTCCTAACATCGCTTGAATATATTCCATTTCTATATTAATTTCTATACAAGAGACCTCTTGCTGTTACACAATATTTGGTTGATATACTCTAAAATAAAGCAGGTTAGCTTCCCATGAGATACATATTTTTTTCTTTGCTATTACTTACACTTTTGATTAGTTGCCCAAAAACCAAGGAGCCAAAAATCCATGAGCTTCACATTCTAAGCACGGGCGACACTTATGGTTATATGCTCTTAGATCAGCAACAAAATATTCACTATGATCAACTCCTTGCCTATAAACTTGCACTAGAAGAGCAAGGGCATCAGGTTATCCTCCTAGACTCAGGCAATACCATTCAGGGCTCTCTGTTCACCAACATGAAAAAAGGCGAGACCACCATCGAGGTGATGAATATGGTAGGTTATGATGCCATCAATGTCGGCTACCACGATATGATCTTTGGCGATCAGCAATGGCGTAATCTTCATCAAATTGCCTCCTTTCCGATCCTTAGCAGTAACTTAATCTGGAATGAAGATCCGATCACCTTACCCTATACGATGTTTACTGTCGATCAGTTAAAGATCGCTGTGGTGGGATTAACCTCCCCCCGCGTTGTAGAGATCAACCAACATCAGCTTAGTGAATCTCGCATCATTGATCCCTTTGCGCACATTACCTCTCAACTAGAAGAGCTTAGTACCCAAGCCGATCATATCATCCTCATGACCAGTTTGGGCGAAAATTCCAGCGAAATGGCAAGTCGCATTATTACCCTCTTTCCTGATATCCTACTCATCATCGATAGCGATCACATTCTCCTTGATTCCGATGGGGAGATTGTACAAAATTCCTTGATTATCAATAATGTGCGCTATGCAAAGTCGATGAACCACACCACACTAACCATCCAAGATAATCAAATTCTCACCGTGCATAACAAGCGCTTAACTACCGAAGATTTACACCTCAACGAAGCGCAACAACAGCATCCGGCTGTGCAAGAAGTGCGCGCACTCATGCAACGCTTACGTGCCGAAGCAGAAGCGCTCACCCAAGAGACGATCATCCTCCTTCCTCAACGACTCAATGGCGAAAAAGAGAGCGTGCGCACACGTCAAACGCTCCTAGGTAGCATAATCACTGACAGTTTTCGTCTCATGAGCAACGCCGATATCGCCTTTATTAATGGTGGAGCCATCCGTGCATCCCTCCCCAAAGGCGAGATCAGCTATGCCAATATTTTCAATGTGATGCCTTTTGACAACTCCATTATTATTATCACCTTGACTGGCCAGCAAATTAAAGAGGCACTAGAGCACAGTGTTAGCCAATTACCCGAGGATTTTAGCGGGCTTCTCCATGTTTCTGGTCTCACATATAATTATATAGTTACTCCTGAAGGTAACAGCGTCTTAGACATTTGGTTCCATCAGCGCCCGCTCAATCTTACCAAAAACTACAAAGTTGCTATCACGACCTTCTTGCATCAAGGCGGCGACGGTTTTAGCGTCTTTGAACAACCCATTGAAGAGGAGATCGACAAAGATATCAATCTCTTCACCTCTTATATCTCTAGCTATCCCTACGACACGATCTACAACACTGCGCTTCTGCCTCGCGCGCTACGCTTACTAGAGACAAAATCCTAAAAGGATCGACCATTATCGCTATGAAAGCATCCCAAAAACAACATATTCGGCAGTGGTCGATAGAGCGACAAAAAGAGCGTTGGGCTAAGCGTCCAGCGCTTCTCTATCCCGATAATCTCCCTATTCTCCAGATAAAAGAAGAGATTCTTGCTCAGCTTAAAACACATCAAGTACTCATCATCGCTGCCGAGACCGGTAGTGGTAAGAGCACCCAACTACCCAAAATTCTTTTAGAGGCGGGCATGGGCAAGCATGGGAAAATTGCGTGTATTCAACCTAGACGTATCGCCACCACTTCCATCGCCAAACGTATTGCGTATGAGCTCAAAGAAAATCTTGGGCAGAGTGTAGGCTATCGTATTCGCTTTGATGACAAGAGCCATCCGCAGACTTTTATCCAAGTGATGACCGACGGGATGCTTCTCTCCGAGATCCATCACGATCACCACCTCTTGGAGTACGATGCCGTCATTGTCGACGAGGCACACGAACGTAGCCTCAACATCGATCTCCTCTTAGGATTACTCAAAAAGATCCTTGTACACCGCCCTCACTTCAAGATTCTCATCGCATCGGCAACCATCGACACCGAGCGCTTTTCAACATTTTTTCACCAAGCACCTATCCTCTTAGCCAAAGGCCGCCACTACGTAGTAGAAATTCGCTACCAAGAACCCACCCACAAAGAAGAAGATATCTTAGAGCAAGCCCTGCGCGCCTTAGAGAGCATCGCATTGGAATCTACCAGTGATGATGTCTTGATCTTTTTGCCTACGGAAGATTTTATTAAAAATTTTATCGAGCTAGCAAAAAAAGCATCCAGCAAAGAAAAACGCACCTTCTTACCGCTCTATGCGCGCCTAAGCCAGAGCGAACAGCAACTCATCTTTGAGCATGTCGAAGGGCGTAAGGTCATCGTGGCTACCAACATTGCCGAGACCTCGATTACACTGCCTAATATCCGTTATGTTATCGACGCGGGACTGGCGCGTATCAACCAATACTCCGCCCAATCACGTATCCAAAACCTCCCCATTGTGCCGATCAGTCAGGCCTCTGCCAACCAGCGCGCCGGACGTTGTGGTCGTGTAAGTAACGGTATTTGTATTCGGCTCTACAGCGAAGAGGATTTTCATAGTCGTGCGCCCCACACCGAACCCGAAATCAAACGGGCTAATCTTGCCGAAACCATCTTGCGTATGATGGCGATGCACATCAAAGAACCCGAAGCATTCGAATTTATCGATCAACCGCAACAGCGTCTCTTTAACGAGGGCTTTAAAACCCTATTTGAACTTCAAGCGATTCCGTCCCTTAAAAAATCGCAACGCAAATTGACTCCCCTTGGGCGTGCCATGAGCCATCTCCCCCTCGATCCGCGCCTAGCGCGCATGCTCATCGCCGCCGATGAAGAGGGCGCGCTAGAAGAAGTTACCATCATCGCCGCCGCCCTCTCGGTGATGGATCTGCGTAGTGTCCCCGAAGATAAACGTGAGGTAGCTAAAGCCATCCACCAAACATTCCATCAGAGTGCTAGCGATCTCCTGTGGTACCTTCAATTATACGATAAAGCCATTGAACGTAAAGTGATAAGCCAGAATCAACTCAAACGCTTCTGCCAAGAACAGTACCTGCATCCCATGCGCGTCAATGAGTGGCTCTCGCTCACCGAGCAGATCCGAAACCTCATGCAAGAACGTGGCTACAAGCCCTCGGCTGTGGGCAAAGAGCGCCCTTGGCAAGGCGCCACCAAAGAGAGATTCCCCATCGGGTATATTGCAATCCATCGAGCTATCTTAACGGGTTACTTGAGTCAAATCGGTGTCTATCAACCTGCTGAGGAGAAGCAAACCTACAAGAAAAATCAAAAGGATCGCCCTAAAAAACAAGCGCACTACCTTGATATGCGCATGCAAGAATTCTCTCTCTTCCCGACAAGCTCCCTGCTTAGTCAAGGCTGGCAATGGGTCTTTGCCACCAAGATGTGGCGAACCTCGCGCCTCTTTGCCCGCGAAGTTGCCAGCATCGATCCCCAATGGCTGGAGGATCTTGCCAAGCACCTCATCCAAAAGCGCGCAAGCTTACCTGTCTATAGCGAGAAGAGCCAAGAGGTTGTCTGCACCGAGACCCACTACCTCTACTCCTACCCTATCGCGCAATACCCGAATCGAAGCTATCTTGCCTACAATCCAGAACAGGCAACGCTCCTATTTGTTACCCAAGCGCTCACCCAGCCCGAAATGATTACCACGCTCTTAGAGGAAGAGCTATTTGCCTTTTTACGCCACAATGTCGCACTTCAAGAGAGCCTTGCCACTAGCCAAGCCAAGCTTCGCCGAGAGACCATTCTTCTGGATAAAGAGGCAATTGTGCAATTTTATCTGCCTAAAATGAAGGGCATTGCTAGCGTCGTGGCGCTACGCAAAAAGCTTCAACAAGATTTAGCGTGGGAGGCGAGTCTCTACCTCAAAGAGAGCGATTTGGCGATCGATCCCGATCTCCTTGCCGAACTCCAAGCCTATCCCAGCCAAGTGATCGTAGAGGAGCAGGCGATCGTCATGGAGTATCGCTTTGCCCCCAACCAGCCCACCGATGGCGTTACTGCGATCCTCACCCCCAAGCAAGTCGCGGAGCTTACCGATATGGATGCCCTCCTTTGGCAACCAATGGGTCTCTTTGTGGAGAAAATCACCGCGATGATCAAAGCACTCCCCAAGCCCTCACGCATCAAACTCCACCCCACCGCGCAGAGCGTAAAGACCATCCACCAATCGATGCCTAAAAATGGCAATCTCTTTACCCAGCTTCAACATTTTTGTCAAGAAGCCTTCCATGTGCAGATCTCCAAAGAGCTTTGGCAAGAGGCTTATGGCAAGATAGAAGATCGTCTCAAGATGCATTATGCTGTGCGCCACACTCCCAACGAAGAGGACGATCTCGCTCGCGCAGAAGAGCTGGGCAGTTTAAAAAAACTCTCCTTTTCTCAAGCTAAAGCCCAAGATTTCGCGCAACTTGCCAAGCGCTGGCATCAAGAGAATTTGCAAACCTGGCCGACCCATCACCCCACCATCCCACCCGTGATTGCCGTAACCAACAGCGCGGGCGAGGTCTACGGACAAGCCTATCCAGCGCTCTTTTATCATGATAACACCGAGCAAATCTCTCTTAAGCTCTTTGAGGATCGTCCAAGTGCCGAGAATGCGCACCTTGCCGGCATCGAAGCGCTCGTGCTAAAGCTCCTAAAAAGTGAACTATCTGCCCTAAAGAAGAATTTTCAGCTCAAAGAACGCCACCCCCACTTGGGCTATTGGGCGAGTTACAAAGAGGCAAATCGTCTCTTTGAGAACTACACGCGCATGCAATACGTTCGTCTAGGTGCGATTCGCACCCAACAAGCCTTTGAGGCGCTTGATAGCGCAACTGCCCGTCAAGCGCTCTGGCAAGATGTGGCACAAGATTTTACCGCCTTTACCACCTCGTTGGAGCTATACCATGAGGCAAGAGAGAAGCTTTCTCGCGCCAAGAGCAAAGGCAATTCCCTACCTGATCTGGAGAGATTAGAACAAAATCTTGCATTTTTAGCCGGAAAGTCCGCTTGGTTGTGGATGTCGCAAGCCAAAGTGCGTCGGCTACCCCAGCTCCTCAAAATTTGGCATCTAAGATTCGATCGTGCCCTCGCAAACCTACCCAAAGATCGCGAAAAAGCCCTGCCCTTCGCCCCCTATCACCAAAAAATTCATCACTATAGCACGATTAATCCTAGCCACATCCAAATCGAACTCCTCAAGCAACTAAGCCACATTCTCTACGAAGTGGAGCTCAAACAGCTCCTGCCCGAGAGCAAAAATTTGCTTTTTTCAAAAAAAGAGCTCGAAGAAATTGCAATTATGTTGTAACATTACTCCATAGTAGCCGATATATCTTATATGAATAGGTTCATTTTGCGTAGTATTACTGCTATGGTCGCCATGGCAACCCTTGTGAGTGCATTCACTGGTAGTCGCTGGGACGATGAAAGTGTCGTCATCTATCGTTCGCCCGATCCACTGCGTTATGGCGTGGCACCCGACCCACAGCAACAGGCGATGCGCGACCTTCACGACTTTGGCTTAGGTCTCTCCCACCTCGTCTTACAGTACGAAGAGTCGGGCTTTCTCACCGCCACCCTCATGGAGGAAGAACGTATCGCCCAACTCGAAGCGCTCTTTGCCGAACAACCCACCGCCAAAGCCAGTCACTCGCCCCTCAAATTCGAGGGCTTCTACAGTGCTATCACCTTCGACGAACACGAACTCTACCGCATCACTGAGCGCATTCATTATAATCGCTTCAACCACCAAGTGGCCACCCGCCTCGAACATCCTCACTACCTCTATCACAACCAAAAGAGTGGCATTACCGTCGAATTTAGCATTGAACCCACGCCCATCGATCTGCTTTTAACCATTAGAAATGAGATACGTGATCTCGCGCTATCTCTACAAAAAAACCCTATACCCGAAACACGTGATCAATTAGATTTACTAGAAAAATCCTATAAATTATATGAAAACGGTCATGTCTTACGTATCCATCAGAGCAATCGGTTAGCCTCGCAAGGCTACAGCCAGATGGAGGACGTAATGTTTGTTGCCACGCTTTTGGGCGCCAGGGAACAAGCATGGGCAGGGATTCCCCATGGCAATGACTATCTAGCCCATGTCATTTCTTCTTTACAAAGCCATCCTAAGATGGCGATCTTCTTAAATTCTTTGAACTAAACGGAGCAACAGCATGCATACTCACTACGATTTTGCCCTACGCGGACGCATTTTTACCTTTCGCGCCAATCCTTTTACCGTTGGCGACGAAGCTTCTTATCACTACTACGAGGATGGCGTACTACTCATTAAGCTAGATAAGATTGTTGATGTAGGTAGCTACCAAGATTTTGAATTATTAGAGCAAAAGGTTATCCAATTTGATAAAAATTATATCATTATGCCTAGCTTCATCGATAGCCACTTGCACTATCCCCAGTGGGAGGCGATTGGTGGATTTGGCGAAGATCTCCTTCAATGGCTCGACAAATACGCCTTTAAGGCCGAGGCAAAGTATCACGATATTAATTATGCGAAAGCGCAAGCTAAGCAATTTCTTCTCAACCTGATCGACAATGGCATTACCGCGGCCGGTGTTTACTGTAGTAGCCACCCCGAGAGTGTCGAGGCACTCTTTGAGGCTGCCGATGAGGCGAATTTGCATATCACCGCCGGACAAGTTTGGATGGATCGCCATGCCCCAAAGAGCATCATTCGCCCGGCTAAGCAGAGCTACGACGAGACGCTTGCCCTTATCGAGAAGTGGCATAATCACGGCAACTTACGCTACGCGCTAACACCGCGCTTTCCTATCACCAGTAGTGAGGAACAATTAGAGTTAGCACAGGCACTTGTAAAGAAATATCCTGATCTGACGATTCAGTCGCACATCGACGAGAATAGCCAAGAAGTCGCCAAGACGCTCGAACTCTTCCCCAAGGCTAAGAGCTATGCCGATATCTTTGATCAATATAATCTGCTCACGCCAAGAACGGTTTTGGGACACGGCAACCTCCTCTCCGAGGAAGAGATTAACCTCCTTGCTGACCGAAAGAGCTCTATCGCGCACTGCCCTAGCTCAAACGAATTCTTAGGCAATACCCCGTTGAACCTCTTTGGCTTACAGTGCCAACGCCCCGATCTTAACATATCCCTTGCCAGCGACATTGGTGCAGGAACATCGCTCTGCCCATGGCATACCATGGCAGCCGCCTATCGTGCTAGCCGTAGCCATCGCCACGCATTGAGCCCGATTAAAGCTTTGTATCTCCATACCTTAGGTGGAGCCGAGAGCCTCTCTATCGATCAGATAACAGGTAAATTCGCACCGGGCTATCAAGCCGATATCGCTATTATTAACACTCACGCCACCCGCGCCCTTAGCCAACGCATGCAGACAGTGGAGAACCTTGACGAAGAGTTCTTTGTCTTGATGACTTTAGGCGAGGCCAGCACCATCGATCGGCTCTACGTCTCGGGGGTAAAATTAAAATAAGCATGGCTACAATGCGTTATCTTCAGCTACTTCTCCTCACTGCCCTCTTGCTTGGCTGTAAAGAAGCACCAAACAATGAGGTCTCTACAAGCGACGAACCGCCTGCATTAATGGAAGGACAAGCGCTCCCTGTCCCTACGGTAGAGGCTATGCCCCCTATCCCCGAAAATAAGGTAGCAATGGAATTCTTTTCGGCAAGTGAAACGCCCTCAAGGTGGTTTAAAAGCAGCCTACACTATCTCAATCAAACCAACACACTCCCCGAAAATCGCGACCATCAACTACTCCCAAGTTGGCTACGGATAGGCGAACGCTCTCTAGCCAGCGTGATGGCAGAGCTGAAAGAGCTTACCCCCATCGTCTATATTAGTGAGGAGGCTACACCCGATCCGCGCGACACGCTACGTGTGGCAACCCTAAGAGAAAACCCCGATATCGCCATCTCCAACCCCACCGTTCTCCCAAATTCGCCACAAGAACTTGCATTGTATAGCCGTAATTTTATCGAGTTAGATCGCCTCGACAGGGAGGAACCCATAGAAGCAATGGGTGGCTTTGACTGGACGCACTGGGCAGTGGCCTATCTGCATAACCGCCCTATCATCTACGAGTATCGCACCAAGATGCTCGGCGTAATGGGGAGGATACGGCTAGAATTTCATGGCGACTACCTCAACACCCTTATCTTTATCCCCGATACCTACCAGCGCCTAGATCTAAGTCAGCAGGGGCTACCCGTCTTGGCAAATTTTGACGAAGCCAAAACCTTGCGCGATCTCTTTACCACCTACGACGTTACCGGTACGCTAAAAATTCAGCGCTCGTTATCCAACTTACTCACCATACATTATCATCAAGATATCCTCTGGCACGGCATTCCCCTCACCGTAAATTATAACACGGCAAGCGATAGCTTCGACCACCCCACCATCGAAGAGGCGCGTATCACCTCTGCAACCATCTTTAACTTTGACGATACCAGCGAAGATCAATTTTTAGCATTGCTCAAAGAGAAGACTCCGCTAACCGATACGCAAAAGGCATGGATTTATGCTTTTTACACCGATGCTTTTGCGCAAGATGCCTACTATGATCAGGAGTTTGTTAGCAAATTCTTTACTATCATTGATGATCGTTACGTTGTCTTCCATCAAGGATTTGGCATGACAAGAGAACATATCTTAGTAGTACGTAAAGATGATTTTAACTTTGGCGGAGGGATTTTACATAACTTTCAGTAACTACCACTTTTTGCGGTAGCTGGTGCTCTCTTCTAGCACTTTTACGTAGCTTTGGTAACGGGTTAGGGCGATTGTGCCTTGCTCCACCCCGTCTTTTACGGCGCACTCCTGTTCATCGAGATGTTGACAATTGCTAAAGGGGCAGTGGTGCGCTAGCTCTTGGATCTCGGGCATCGCCAAGACGAGCTCTTCTTGCGAGGGAACAAAGGGCGTAAAGTCGCGCATACCGGGGGTATCCACCCAGTAACCACCGTTGCTTTTGGGCAGGAAGGTCGCGAAGTTGGTGGTGTGGTTCCCACGATTCCACTTGCGGTTGACGGCCGCCGTCTCTTGTTGGATATTTGGCTCTAACGCGTTGAGAAGCGTACTCTTACCCACGCCGCTTGCGCCCCAGAGTCCGACCAATTTATCTTTGGCGAGCGCGCGTAATTGCTCTAACCCGTCGCCATGCAGTGCCGAAGCAAGCACAAGGGTATAGCCAAGATTTTGGTATAACGCGAGGTATTCGCTTAAATGTTCGATGCCCTCGTCGATTTTATTAATCACGATAACAGGTTCAACCCCGCCTTCTTCCGCAGCGATGAGCAGACGATCGAGGAAGCGCACATGAAATTCAGGCGATTTTGACGCCAACACACAGAAGACTAAATCGATATTCGCACAGAAGGTTTGGGGTTTGTTCTGCTTCCAATTAAACCGCTGAAGCGCATTAGTACGTTCGATACGTCGGATAATGAGGAGATCCTTATCCAGCTCCACCCAATCACCGGGAGCGAGGGGATTATATTCGTCGACACCTTGCAGGCGCTTACCCTTAATCTGCACGTGGCGCAACGCCTCTTCACCCTCAAGTTGCACGCCAAAGCGCCCTGCACGTCCATAAAAGAGTCTGGCTTTCATTTTAACACGATCTCCTTATGAAAAAAGAACTTAGCCATCATCGTAACCCCTGCTGTAAAAGATAGGCCTGCACGGTATTGTACATCAACATCGCCACGGTGATAGGGCCAACGCCTTTGGGCACGGGACTCTTCGCCTTACAGATAGCTTGCGGGTCGACATCGCCCACCCAATAGCGCTTGCCTTGCGCGTCGGTCATGGGTACGGTACCCACATCGATCACCACCGCATCCGTAGAGAGCCACTCTTTGGGGATAATCGGCTTGCCCACGGCGCTAATAATCAGGGTATGCTGACGCACCAACGGTTCAAGGTTCGTTGTTTTGCTGTGCGCTAGGGTAACCGTAGAGTCGATACCGGGGCGAGAGAGCATCAGCGCTAAGGGCGTACCGACGATCGAACTGCGCCCAATAACCAAGATATTTGTTGTTGTTTTAATTTGATAAAAATTGAGCATGCGCATAATCCCCGCCGGTGTGCAAGGTTTAAGCACAGCTTGATCAGATATCAATTTACCCACATTGAGCGGGTGAAACCCATCCACATCTTTATAGGGATCAATCCAACTAATCGCTTGATCAAAAGGCAAATGTTTGGGTAGGGGTGCTTGCAGCAAAATGCCATGCACATCGGGATTCTCATTTAACCTGCGGATCTGCGTCTCCAACTCCTTAGATGAAATATCTTCAGCTAGCTCTAGTACCTGTGCGATAATGCCCAGACGCTCCGAAGCCTTGGTCTTATTACGCACATACAAGGCACTGGCCGGATCACGACCCACCACGACGATGGTCAAACCAATAGCGACATCGTTTAATTGATGCCGATCCTTCAAGAGAGCGATATCATCCTCAATTTGTTGCGCAACAGGTGCGCCATAAAGCAGTTGCATGCTCTCTAGTGTACACGATTATCCCGAAAAAGGGAAGATCTTTGTCGAATTTACGGTGATTTTTGGCTAAATAAGAGAAAAACTCTTGCAACAATAAGGAGATATTGGCTATAATAGAATCACTAGATAGCTAATATCATTAGCTGGACAAAGGAGTTTTACGTGATCACTATTGAAAATTTAGTCTTTACTTTTGGACAACGCGTCCTCTTTAAAGATGTCAATTTAAAGTTTCTTCCGGGTGGCTGTTATGGCGTGATTGGTGCCAACGGATCGGGAAAATCGACCTTTCTCAAGGTGCTAGCTGGCGACCTCGATCATGACAAAGGCAGCATCAACTTCGCCAAAGATCAACGTATCTCCGTGCTCAAGCAAGACCACTTCGCCTTCGATGCATACACCGCGTTGGAGACCGTTATTATGGGTAATCAGGCGCTCTACGCTATCATGAAAGAGCGCGATGCCATCTACGCCAAAGAGGAGATGAGCGATGAAGATGGAATTCGCGCCGGTGAACTTGAAGATACCTTCGCCCAAATGGGTGGCTGGGAGGCCGAAAGCGATGCCCACACCCTGCTTAACGGACTAGGGCTTGCCGAACAAGATCACGAGAAGATGATGGGTGATCTCGACGATAGCCGTAAAGTGCGCGCCCTTCTTGCGCAGGCACTCTTTGGCGATCCCGATATCCTTATTCTGGATGAGCCCACCAACGGTTTAGACCTCGAGAGTATCAGCTGGCTTGAAGAATTCCTTATCAAATTTGAAAATATTGTTATCGTTGTTAGCCACGATCGCCACTTCCTCAACAAGGTTTGTACCCACATTGTCGATATCGATTTCGGCGAGATGAAGCTCTTTACAGGTAATTACGACTTCTGGTATCAGACCAACCAGATGCTCCAAAAACAACGTAAAGATCAGGCCAAAAAGACCGAAGAAAAGGCAAAGGAGCTTAAAGACTTTATCGCGCGCTTTAGTAGCAACGCCAGTAAAAGCAAGCAGGCTACCAGCCGTAAAAAAGTGCTCGAAAAGCTCGATCTTAGCTCGCTTACCCCCAGTAGTCGACGCTTTCCTTATGTAAGCTTTCGTCCCGAGCGTCCTTGTGGCGATCTCGTGTTACGTATCGAAAATATGCAACTCAATCAAGACGAGATCACGATCAACAATCTCAATCTTATCGTAGAAAATACCGATAAAATCGCTTTCATCGGCTCGATGCACACCACCAAAACCGCATTCTTTGAGGCAATCATGCAAGAGCGCCCCATCGATGGCGGGAGCATTGAGTGGGGACAGACCATCAAAGCCAGCCACTTTCCCAAGGATAATACCCGCTTCTTTGAGGACTCGCTCTCGATGACGGATTGGTTGCGTCAATATAGCCCAGAAAACAAAGACGAGACGTTTATCCGAAGCTTTTTAGGACGCATGCTCTTTTCAGGTGAGGAGAGTCTCAAGGATGTGCGCGTGCTAAGTGGAGGCGAAAAAGTGCGCTGTATGCTTAGCCGCATGATGCTCGATGCTGGCAATGTACTCATTTTGGACGAACCGACCAGTCACTTAGACCTTGAGAGTATTACCGCATTGCAACAGGGGCTCGAAGAATTTACCGGTGTTATTCTCTTTAATAGCCACGACCACGAATTTGTTCAAGCTATTGCCAACCGTATCATCGAATTTACCCCAAATGGCATCATCGATCGTCGCATGAGCTTTGATGACTATCTCGCCGACGCAAACATCAAACAGTTACGCAAAGAGCTTTGGCACGATCAACAAAATCACGACCTTCTCTAAAAACATGCCACAATTAAATTGATATTGATCTTCTGTCACCTATGGCAGAAGATTTTTTATGCCACAAAAAAGAGAGATCTAGGATACCACGCTCCTAGATCTTCATGTATAGGTCTGCTGGGACTTGAACCCAGGACCAACGGATTATGAGTCCGCTGCTCTAACCGACTGAGCTACAGACCCAAGAGGATAACCTAAATTATCCGCTTATAAGTTTCATTAACTAACTGTTGCCTCTTTTTTTGCAGGAGCACTACTATTAGGCTCCACAAAGGCGATGATCGCCATAGGAGAGGCATCACCACGACGTTGACCCGTCTTAACGATACGCGTATAGCCACCTGGACGACCCACGTACTGTACGGCAACTTCGGTGAAAAGTTTTTTCGCAACCTCTTTATCGGTGATAAACTTAGCAACCACACGACGATTGTGTACACTATCTACACGTGCGCGCGTTACCAACTTTTCCACCACACTACGCAACTCTTTTGCCTTAGCCTGCGTGGTCTCAATTTGACCATGCTTAATCAGCGATGTGGCTAAGTTCTTTAGCAATGCACGGCGATGGCTTGCGTTACGCCCCAAACGATTGAATCCAGTTTTATTATTCATCTCCTACTTCCCCTCACTATCTTGTGTTTTGCCCTGACGCAAGCGCTGTTTAACATTTTTAAAGTCAACCATGCCAAAGCTCAAATCCCACTCTCGAAGCTTATCTTTAATCTCCAAGAGGCTCTTTTTACCAAAGTTGCGCGTCTTAGCAATCTCGTCCTCGCTACGGCTAACCAAATCCTTCAACGTACGGATTTCAGCATTTTTCAAACAGTTACTCGAACGCACCGAGAGCTCTAACTGCTCCACAGGTGTCTCCAAGTACTCGCGTAACAAGAACTCATCCTCATCAATCTCCTCCACTTCGGCGACACTTGATTCGTCAAAGTTGATAAAAATCGAAAGGTGATCTTTCATGATCTTGGCAGCTTCTGCCAACGCATCAGATGGACGAATGATGCCATTTGTTTTGATATCTAAGATGAGTTTATCATAATCAGCACGATGCCCAACCCGATAATCCTCCACCGTAATCGCCACCTTTTGCACAGGGCTAAAGATAGAGTCAACAGCAAGGGCACCGATCACATTGATATCTTGTGCATTCTCCTCGGCAGGAACATACCCACGCCCAAGATTCACCTGAATCTCAAATTCAAGATGCGCCCCTTCTGCCAATGTACAGAGCAGATGATCAGGATTCATCACCTCAATACCCTCAATGGCCAAGTCGCTAGCCATAAAGCTCCCCTCACCCTGCTTAACCACCGCAACCGTAAGTGTTTCGATGTCATCTGGTAACTTGAGCTGGAGTTGCTTCAAATTTTGAATGAAGACAGGTGTATCCTCAATCACATGCGGAATCATCTCAAATTCCGAGGTAATCACATGCGAGCTACCGTCATCCTCGAGGTTGGTGATGCGCACCGCCACCACCGCATAACCTTGAATACTCGATAAGAGCACCCGCCTTAGGCTATTACCAATCGTCTGTCCGTAGCCGGGCTCAAACGGATATGCGATAAACCGACCCGAATCTTGATGATCTTCAAGATGCTCAAAATCAAGCCCTTTAGGTCGCTTAATCCCCTGTAACAGATTTTTTCGTGCCATTATCTTTCCTCTTAGCCTAGATTCTGCGTGCCTTTTGTGGACGACATCCATTGTGTGGAATCGGAGTAACGTCGCTGATACTCTTCACCTTTAACCCAAGAGCACCCAAACTGCGTACCGCAGATTCACGCCCTACACCAGGTCCCTTCACAAAGACATGCACCTCTTGCAAGCCAGCAATATCTTTAGCCTTGGTCGCAGCGTTCTCTACACACGATTGCGCAGCAAAGGGGGTCGATTTTTTGGCACCACGAAAGCCTAATTGCCCCGCAGAACACCAAGAGATGGTTGCACCCTTCATATCCGTGATGGTGATGATCGTATTATTGAAGGTTACTTGTACAAAGACTTTCCCCTCATAAATTGACTTCTTTTCTCGTTTTGCTTTAGCCACTTCTCTTTACCCTACCTTACTTCTTCTTCTTAGCAACTGTCTTCTTCTTACCTTTGCGCGTACGTGCATTGGTACGGGTGCGCTGACCGCGAACCGGTAGACCCTTACGATGACGAAGACCTCGGTAACAACCAATATCCATTAAGCGCTTGATATTCAACGCCACTTCGCTTCTAAGTCGACCTTCCACCTTATACTCATTCTCAATAAGTAAACGTAACTTATTGATATCTTCGGCAGATAGCTCGTTAATTTTAACGCTTCCATCAATGCCACTCTTTTGACAAATCTCTCTTGCGGTCGTTCTGCCAATCCCATAAATATAAGTTAGTGCAATATCGGTGTGCTTATTTGGTAAATCAATACCTGCAATTCTTGCCACTGTTCTCTATCTCCTATCCTTGTTTTTGTTTGTGCTTGGGATTTTCACAGATAATGCGGATCACACCAAAGCGTTTAATGACTTTACATTTATCGCACATAGGCTTAACACTGACTCTAACTTTCATTTTCACCCATCCTATAAATTTCTCGATTGAATGCGACCCTTAACCGTCAACCCGTCATGCCGATGCATCCGTAAATGACTCTCAATCTGGTTCATTAAGTCAAGATCTACTCCAACCAAAATTAACAAACTCGTTCCACCCATCAGATGCGCCACGGAATCTGGAAGACCCATCCAATTATTCAACAAAGTAGGCAACAATGCGATGACTACTAAGAAGAGTGCTCCTGGTACTATAATATAATTTAACACATCTTTCAAGTACCTCTCCATCTGTTCGCTACGAACACCAGGAATAGAACCACCATGCTCACGAATTTGTCGTGCTACTTCTATTGGATTCAACGAAACCTGTGTATAAAAGTAAGCAAAAAACATGATAAAAATTGCGTACAAGGTGTTGTAGAGGGGACCATTAATACGCAACGCATTTAACGCCGATGCCATCGTATCATTACCGATAGCCAAAGGCTGTAAAATTTGAATAAAAAATGTCAAAATACTCGAAGCAAAGATGATCGGAATAACGCCAGAGGGATTAAGCTTAAACGGAATGTAGGTGTTTTGTGCCTGCACCATCTGTCGACCCACAATACGCTTTGCATAATTTACCGGAATACGACGCTCACCCTGTTGCTCAAAGATAACAAAAACAATGATTCCTACAAACATCAGCATCGATACCAACGCCGCAATCACATTAATGTTTCCACTTCGCACACCACTAATAAGCTCCCAAACCGCACCTGGCATCTGTGCAACAATTCCCACAAAAATAATCAGCGAGATACCATTACCCACACCCTTTTGTGTAATTTGTTCACCCAACCAGACCAAAAACATCGTTCCCGCCGTAATCGAGACCATCGCAATGACAAAAAATCCCGCACTAGACAACTGGGGAACAATCGCCCCTTCAATCGCAAAAGCACCCTGTGCCGTAACCGCACCCTGCACAAAGCTAACTAAAATCGTCAACCAACGTGTATACTTCTGAAACTTACGTTTACCACCATCTTCTTCCACCGCTCGCTTGAACGTAGGAAAGACCAACAGGGCTATCTGCAGAATAATTTGTGCCGAAATATAGGGCATAATACCCAGCATTAAGACCGAAAAATTACTAAAGGCTCCACCCGAAAAGAAATCCAAAAAGTCAGAGAAGCCCATCCCACCGCCTGAGGCTGCCGCACGCGACGCCGCAATACGCTCCTGAATGACCGCAACATTGATTCCCGGTATAGGAATCACCGTTCCTATGCGAAAAATCAATAGTAAAATCAACGTGTATAAAATGCGCGACCGTAACTCTCGCACCTTAAATATATCTACAATCGAACTCTTTGCCATCGCCATTTACACCTTTCCCATCTAAGCTACCATCTGAAACACTTTTGCCATAAGGCAAAGTTCTAAAGAACCTTGCCCCCAGCTTTCTCTATCTTACTCTTTGCTTGTTCAGAAATCTTGACTGTAGAAAAGGTTAGACTCTTGCTAAGTTCACCCTTAGCCAAAATCTTTACCAACTCTTCACTCTTCTTAATCAGCCTCTTAGCGCGCAAAGTCTCCAAGGTAACCTCTTCGCCAGATTCGTACGCCTTTTCAATAAGAAAAAGATTAACGCCAATATACTTGGTAGCAAAGCGACTATTTGTAAACCCACGCGTTGCCAAGCGACGATAAAGAGGTACCTGTCCGCCCTCAAAGCCAATATAAGGTCCACCCGATCCACCAGAACGAGCCTTTTGTCCCTTGTGTCCCTTTCCCGATGTGGTTCCCAAACCAGAACCCTGCCCACGCCCAAGGCGTTTTCGCGAATGAACCGCTCCGCGTGGTGGTACAATCTGCATCGACATCTTAAATCTCCTCAACCTGCACGAGGTGCGCAACCTTGGCAACCATGCCCTTAACCGCATCGTTAGCCGGTAGCTCTACCACACTATGCATCTTTCGTAGGCCTAACGCCTTCACCGTCGCACGCTGTTTAGGCAGACGACCCAAGGGGCTTCGAACCAATTTAATTGATAACTTCTTTTCCATCTTTTATCCCCAGAAATCTTTAATCGATTTACCGCGAGCTGCGCTGACCTTGCGAATATCCATCGTATCGTCAAATGCAGCAAAAACCGCCTTAACAATATTAATCGAATTCTTAGAACCCAATCGCTTACTCAAGACATCATGCACACCAGCAGCTTCCATCACCATACGTACCGATCCACCGGCAATAATTCCCGTACCAGGGGCAGCAGGCTTCATAATCACATTGGAGCTCTTAAAGCGACCAATCACCTCATGAGGGATCGTGTTGTTACGCATAGGAATAACGCGTAAGTTGCGCTTGGCATGCTCTACCGACTTGCGAATCGCTTCAGAGACATCATTCGCCTTACCAAAGCCATAACCAACGCGACCCTTACCATCACCCACCACAACCAAAGCCGAGAAGGAGAAACGACGTCCTCCCTTAACAACCTTAGCTACGCGATTGAGGGTAACAACTTTTTCACTGAACTCTTTCTCTTCTCGTTCTCTCTTATCATTACGCATAGACATCTAAAACTCCAAGCCCGCTTTTCTTATGGCATCGGCCAACGCCTTTACCACGCCATGATACTTGTATCCATTACGATCAAATACCACCTTGCTAATTCCCTTACTCTTTAGACGCTCACCCATCACTGCACCAAGCTTCTCGCCCCCAGCAATATTAGGCTTTGCATCCTTCAACTCTTTCTCTAGGGTTGAAGCAGCTACCAAGGTATGCCCAGCTACGTCATCAATCGCCTGCACATAAAGACGCATGTTGCTCTTGTAGACACAGACTCTAGGACGCTCCACACTACCTACCACTCGCTTACGAATGTGTACCTTTCGACCCTCTCTGGCCTTTATCTTTCTCTCTACCTTATTCATACTCTTACTATCCTACTTGACACCAGTTTTGCCGACTTTACGCTTGACAATCTCATCAGAGTAACGAATACCCTTATCCGAGTACGTTCCAGGCTTACGGATACCGCGAATTTCAGCAGCCACTTGTCCAACCGCTGCCTTATCAATGCCACTAACATTAAGCTTGGTAGGCATCTCTGCAACCACACTCACGCCCTCAGGGACAACATACTCAATCTGTGTAGAGTAACCAAGGTTCAAAAAGACACTCGTGCCTTTGACTTCCGCACGATATCCCGTACCCGAAATAATCAGCGTCTTGACAAACCCATCAGAAACTCCCTTAACCATATTCGCCAATAGCGCACGATACAACCCATGCATCGCAGAAGAATCCTTACCCGACTTCACCTTCACCACCTCTACCTTATCGGCAGAAATGTTAAAAGAAACATCATCTCTAAACGTCTGGGTCAACTCACCCTTAGCACCCTTTACCCGCAGAGTATTACCCTCAACACTAACGGTAACTCCCTTAGGCAGTGGTATCTCTTTCTTTCCAACTCGTGACATATTCTCTACCACACCTTACATAAAAGTTCACCGCCAACTTGCGCATCGACAGCTTTTTTACCGGTAATCACACCCTTACTGGTGGACACAATCAATGAGCCAAACCCATTAAAGACACGAGGCATCTTCTCGTATCCCGAGTAAATGCGACGACCAGGGGTAGAGATCGACTCTACACCACGAATCACAGGCTGTTGTTTATCATCATACTTCAAAAAGACACGGATCACATTCTTCTCGTCCACCGTAATCTTCTTGAAATTCTTGATGTATCCCTCATTCTTCAAAATTTTCACAACTTCTAACTTTAGGCGTGAAAGAGAAATATCTACCTTCTCGTGTCGCACTCGGCTAGCATTGCGTATTTTTGTTAGCATATCCGCTAAAGGATCAGAAACACTCATCCAACTTATCTCCTACCAACTAGATTTTGTAACACCAGGAATCATTCCCGAACTTGCAAGCTCACGGAAGCAAATACGACACATGTCAAACTTGCGCATGTAGCCTCTAGGGCGACCGCAAACATTACAGCGATTATAAGCACGTGTGCTAAATTTAGGCTCTCGCTGAGACTTTATAATCAAAGACTTCTTTGCCATCTTATCCTCTCCCCTCTCTACTTCGCAAAAGGCATACCAAAGCCACTCAAAAGAGAGCGCGCCTCGCTGTCGCTTTGTGCACTGGTGATTACGGCAATGTTCATCCCCGTAACTGCTTCGATCTCATCAAAATTGATTTCAGGAAAGATAATCTGTTCCTTGATACCCAAGCTATAATTACCACGACCATCAAAGGCCTTAGCACTCACCCCACGAAAGTCCTTAACACGTGGCAAAGCAATATTCACCAAGCGATCAAGAAATTCGTACATATGATATCCGCGCAAGGTAACCTTAGCACCAATCTCCATGCCTTCACGTAACTTAAAGTTCGCAATCGACTTTCGTGCCTTAGTTTTTACCGCTTTTTGCCCCGTAATCTGGGTAATCTCTTTAACGGCAACATCAAGCAATTTCTTATTCCCAATTGCGCCACCCACACCCATCGAGATAACAATCTTCTCGATCTTAGGCACTTGCATCACATTCTTATAGGACAACTCTTTCATAAGATCGGGCAAGATCTTCTCTTGATACATGGTTTTTAATCGAGGTACATACTTACCATCACTCTTTTTCGCCATATTAGATTGCCTCTCCACACTTCTTGCAGACGCGAGTCTTCTTCTCGCCCTCTACCTTGATACCCACGCGTACACCACGTGCACACTTGCCACACTTCAAAAGCACGTTGGAAATAGCAATTGGTGCTTCAACCTCAATGATCGAACCCTGCTCTCCCTCTTGACGAGACTTCTGGGTCTTCTTCATAATCCCCACGCCCTCAACCACCACACGCATTTTGGTGCGATCGATCTTCAGGATTTTTCCGCTTTTGTTCTTATCTTTTCCGGCAATTACCTCAACAGTATCGCCTTTACGCAATTTGATTTTACTCATCTTTTATCCTCAACTAATGCCTATACTACCTCAGGGGCTAACGAGATAATCTTCATGAAGTTGGCATCTTCGCGCAACTCTCTGGCAACCGGGCCAAAGATGCGTCTTCCCACAGGGTTAAGATTGTTATCCAAAATCACACAAGCATTATCGTCAAAGCGCACATAGGTACCATCAATGCGTCGATACTCCTTGGTTACACGCACCACTACTGCTTTGCGCACATCACCTTTCTTAATGGGGGTGTTGGGCGTCGTCTCACGGATGGCAACAACAATAATGTCACCAATCGAGGCATAACGGCGCTTGCTTCCACCCAAAACCTTAATACATCTTGCTACTTTCGCTCCCGAGTTGTCGGCAACGGTTAGCTCAGTCAAATTCTGAATCATCTTCTCTATCCTACCTTATTTAGCGAGCTTTTTCAAGTACCGCAGTCAACCGAAAGCGCTTATCTTTTGAAACAGGACGACACTCTTGAATTTGCACGCGATCACCGATTGAAGCTTGATTCTCTGCATCATGAGCTTTATACTTCTTGGTGCGTGTAATGTACTTCTTATAAAGAGGATGTAACACACGACCTTCTACGGCAACCACTACAGTCTTATCCATTTTGTCGCTGGTAACAATACCAACAAGCATCTTTTTATTGTTTTTCTTTACAATGGGATCCATCTATTCTTACGTCCTCTTACCCAATTTATGCTCATGAATCATAGTGTTCAAGCGCGCGATACCCTTGCGTAAGTTACGCTTTTGCATCTTGTTCTCCACACTACCCATTACACTCGTAAACCGATAACGACGTAATTCGCCTACCAACTCGTCTCTTTTCTTCTCTTTTTCGCTAAGAGTTAAGGTCGAAAGACTCTTGGCAGACAACGCGTTCTTCTCTTTTGCCATTATTCAAGTACCTCTCTCTTGGTTACGAATTTCGTTGGGATAGGCAACTTAGCACCCGCCAACTCCATCGCACGGCGTGCTAGCTCTGGTTGCACATTACCGCCAATCTCAAACATCACCGTACCGGGCTTAACCACAGCCACCCACTTCTCCGGCGATCCCTTTCCCTTACCCATGCGCGTCTCTGCAGGCTTTTTAGTGTAAGGAATATCTGGGAAAATGCGAATCCAAACCTTTCCCGTTCTCTTAATATGACGCGTCATGGCAATACGCGCAGCCTCAATCTGACGAGCAGTAATCCAACTAAGACCCATGCTCATCAAGCCATAACTACCAAAGACCACAGTATTGCAACGAGTAGCCTCACCACGCATACGCCCGCGTTGAACTTTGCGATGTTTTACCCTCTTTGGACTAAGCATTGATCATCTCCTTATCTTCGCGCTTACGCAACAAGGTGCCAGCATCATCTTTCTTTGCTTCAGATCCCAAGACCTCGCCCTTAAAAATCCATACCTTCACACCAATCACACCAAAGGTGGTATCCGCCTCAGCAAACCCATAATCAATGTTAGCACGCAAAGTATGCAAAGGCACACGACCCTCTTTCTGCTCAAAATCACGACTCATCTCCGCGCCACCAAGACGCCCCGAAATCTTAATCTTGATACCTAAAGCTCCGGCCTTCATCGCACCAAAAACCGCACTCTTAAGCGCCTTTCTAAAAGGCCTGCGCCCCTTCAATTGACGCGCCACATTAAGGGCAACAATCTGTGCCTCAAGCTCTGGGCGACGAATCTCTTTCACCTTAACCTTAACCGTCTTACCATCAACAAGCTTCTGCAATGAGGCATTAATCTTCTCGATAGTAGCACCCTTAGTACCAATTAACACACCAGGACGTGCCGTATGAATCATCACATTAATCACCTTATTCGACTGGCGACTAATCTCGATATCAGCAATATCAGCATTCTTGCACTCAGGGTAACTCATCAAGGTCTTGCGTAAAAATAGATCCTCATGCAAAGACTTAGCATATCCACTACCAGCCTCGTACCACGTGCTCTTCCACTTCTTATTAATCCCTAAACGTAATCCGTATGGATGAACTTTTTGTCCCATTAGCGACTACTCTCCTTGCGATCCACTACAACCGTAATATGCGCCGAGCGCTTTAACAAACGATCCGCCTTACCATGACTACGTGCCCAAAGACGCTTCTGCTGAGGACCTTCATCCACATAAAGCTCCTTAATCACCAACACGCTCTCATCAAGTTGAGCATCTCTATCCATCGCATTACTAGCTGCGCTTTTAATAACCTTCTTTAAGAAGAAAGCACCTTTTTGAGGCATCGCCTCCAAAATAGCCATAGCCTGCTCATAATTCTTAGCTCGCACCACATCTGCTACGGGACGAATCTTGTGCGCAGACATGGGTAGATACTTTGCTACAGCGCGAAAACCACTCTCGTTTCTCATCTACCTACTACCTCTTCCCTTTCTTGTCCGATCCAGCATGACCGCGAAAGATACGTGTTGGCGAGAACTCACCAAGCTTGTGCCCAACTAGATTCTCTGTCACATAGACAGGAACAAAAATCTTACCGTTATGCACCTCAATCGTCAAGCCTACCATATCTGGAATAATCGTAGATGATCGGGAGTATGTTTTTATATTTTTGCGATTCTTATCGCTTGCTTTGGTCGCCTCAACCTTCTTCAACAAATGTTGGGCAATAAAGGGACCTTTCTTAACAGATCTCGACATACCGCTCTCCTACTTACGTCTCTTAATAATGAACTGATCAGTGTTGTTCTTCTTCTTGCGTGTCTTGTAACCGCGCGTAGGTTGACCCCATGGCGTTACTGGATGGCGTCCACCCGAGGTACGACCTTCACCACCACCATGCGGGTGATCAACAGGATTCATCACAACACCACGAACTTTAGGGCGATTACCCAACCAGCGATTACGCCCAGCCTTACCAAGCTTGATATTCATGTGGTCTTCGTTACCCACCTCACCAAGCGTAGCATAGCACTTTTTGTGCACATAGCGCGTCTCACCCGAAGGCAACTTCACAATCGCATAATCACCGTCGATACCTGCCAAGGTAGCGCCCACGCCGGCAGTACGACACAACTGTGCGCCTTTTCCGCGATGTAGCTCGATACAGTGAATGTTTCGCCCTGCAGGAATTTTCTCTAAAGGAAGCGCATTACCAACTTCAATCGGAGCATCCTCACTCGCGATAATCTCACTGCCCACCTTCAAGCCCTTAGGCCAGATGATATAGCGCTTCTCACCATCCACATAATTAATCAACGAGATAAATGCCGAACGGTTAGGATCGTACTCAACGCTGACAACTTTACCGGGAATGCCGATTTTATTTCTCTTAAAATCGATGGTTCGATACGACTTTTTATGTCCCGCACCACGACGACGCACCGAAATACGACCATTCGATCGACCAGCACTCTCGCTCTTACCCTTCGTTAAACTCTTGGTACGTTCGTGTCCAGTCAACTCTTCAAAGGTCAAACTCTGACGATTGCGTTGTCCATTAGATGTTGGATTATATACTTTTACTGCCATAACTCTCTTTATGCCTCCAACTCAGCAATAGTCTTGCCTTCAGGAAGCACGACATAAGCCTTCTTCCACGAAGCTGTCTTACCATGCCCGCGCTTAACGCTACCACGATAAGGAATATTCGCTCTCTTTTTACCACGCACATTCACAATCGAGCAAGAGAGAGGTTCAATGTTAAACATCGTCTTCACCGCTTTCATAATCTCGATCTTATTACTCTGCTTGGCAACCTGAAAGACATAAGTTTTATTTTTTGCCTCTCGTAAAAGGCTCGATTTTTCACTTAAAATCGGTCTAATAAGAATCTCATCTGCCTTCATCTATCGTTCTCCATAAAATTTGCCAAGCTCTTGCGTAGCGGTCTCTAAGATCAAAACTTTCTTCGCATAGAAAAGCTCATGCGCTTCTAGACGATTGTAAGCCAAAAATCTTACATTAGGAAAGTTTCGACCCGCTCTTCTTAGCATCATATCGTCATCCTTCATGATAACCACAGCACGCTCGTGTGTAAAAAAGTGATGCAAAATCACACGTAAATCCTTGGTTTTACCACTGGCAATCGTGAAATCTTCTACCACTTTAAAGACATCGTCATCAGAGGCCTTCATCGCAAGGATACTCTTGAGCGCAAGGCGCTTTACCTTTTTAGGTAGAGAGTAAGAGTAATCGCGAGGCTTAGGACCAAAAGCGGTACCACCACCCACCCAAACAGGGCTATTGCGACGACCAGCACGGGCGCGACCAGTGCCTTTCTGGCGATACGGTTTTTGGTGATTGGTATTGACCTCGCTTCTGGTCTTGGTAGAAGCAGTGCCCACACGACGATTAGCAGCCTCATTACGAATAGCGTGGTAAATGGAACCTTCACTGACTTCAATTGCAAAGACCTCATCACTAAGGATAACCTTGCCTTTTTCTTTACCATCAATAGAGTAAACTTTCTTGTCCACCACTAACCTCTCTTCTTGGCGTCACGCACCACAATCATGCTCTTCTTAGGACCAGGAACTGCGCCCTGCACCAATAAAAGACCTGCTTCGGCATCTAAACGCACCACTTTTAAATTTTGAACTGTTACACGATCGCCACCCATACGTCCTGGCATTTTGCGACCTTTTTTCGTGTTAGCAGGAGTTGTACTCTGTCCCGTTGATCCAGGCTCACGGTGAAATTTAGAACCGTGCGTCTCGCGTCCACCACCAAAGTTGTAGCGCTTCATAACACCGGCAAAACCTTTACCCTTGCTTGTACCAACGACATCAACAAAGCGAACACCGTCCATAATCTCTACACCAAAGTGATCCCCTGGCTTACACTCTTTTTCATAATCCCTAAACTCAATTAAATGACGCTTAGGAGCTATCCCATCCCCAAACTGACCCAAGTAAGGCTTGGTTACACGAGAAGGTTTTACATCAACCGACCCCAAGACAACGGCACTATAACCGTCGCGCTCTTTTGTCTTTTCGCCTACCACCGCGTTATGTTCAATTTTGATAACGGTTACTGGAATCAATACTCCCTCGTCATCAAACACTTGTGTCATTCCAATTTTCTGACCAATAAGCCCAATCATCAAATTCTACCTCGGACTTTTCCGTATATTTCTTTCCAACCTTGCAAAATCCATCGCCATACTAAAAAACTTTTAGTGCATCTATGGGGCAACGAACTCCTCTCTATTCCACTACTTAATGGAAACGTCTACACCAGCAGGCAATTCCTGCTTCATAAGGGCATCCATCACGGCAGGAGTTGGATCGATAATATCCACCAAACGCTTATGCGTTCGCATCTCAAACTGCTCGCGGGATTTTTTATTGACAAATGGAGAGCGCAACACTGTGTACTTCTGAATTCTGGTTGGCAAGGCGATTGGCCCAGCAACCTTAGCTCCATTGCTTCTTGCTACTTTGGCAATCTCTTGCGCAGATTTCTCTACCAACTCCGTATCAAATCCGCGTAATTGAACACGCATTTTATCTTTTTTCACCCAATTCTCCTCAACTAAAAGACTCCCACTCCTGCAGGAGCCTTTATATATTGCCTTATTAAATCACCAAATTAATCCATAATCTCGATGATTTTTCCAGATGCTACCGTACGGCTACCTTCACGAATCGTAAAGCCTAGTCCCACGTCCATAGCAATCGGGTGAATCAACTCAACCAAAATTTCGGTATTTTCACCAGGCATCACCATCTCTTTACCACCAGTAAGCTCTACAGCACCAGTAATGTCGGTTGTTCTAAAGTAGAACTGTGGGCGATAGCCCGTAAAGAAGGGCTTCTCACGTCCACCCTCACCCTTGGTCAATGCATAAATAGCTGCTTTGAACTTGGTGTGTGGCTTAATAGAACCTGGCTTAGCCAAAACTTGACCACGCTCAACCGCCTTCTTATCAATACCACGGAGCAACGCACCAATGTTATCACCAGCTTGACCTTGATCAAGCAGTTTCTGGAACATCTCCACACCCGTAACCGTGGTCTTTTGGGTATCACGAATACCGATGATTTCGACTTCCTCGCCCACTTTAATCACACCCTGCTCGATACGACCAGTAACAACCGTACCACGACCAGAGATAGAGAAGACATCTTCAATAGGCATCAAGAATGGCTTATCGATGGCGCGCTCTGGCTCAGGGAAGTAAGTATCCATTGCATGGAGAAGATCGGCGATAGGTTGCGTAGCTTCTGGATCATCAATTGCAGACATCGCCTTAAAGGCAGAACCGCGAATAATAGGCACATCGTCTGGATAATCGTATTTTTTAAGAAGATCTTTAACCTCTTCTTCTACCAACTCTACCAAGTCAGGATCGGCAAGATCCATCTTGTTCAAGAAGACAATAAGATTAGGTACACCTACTTGTTTAGCAAGCAAAATATGCTCACGAGTCTGTGGCTCTGGACCAGAATCGGCAGCAACCAACAAGACAGCACCGTCCATCTGCGCAGCACCTGTGATCATGTTTTTGATATAGTCGGCGTGACCTGGGCAGTCCACGTGAGCATAATGACGCGCTTCGGTCTCATACTCAATATGTCGAGTGTTAATCGTGATACCGCGCGCCTTCTCTTCTGGGGCGTTATCGATATCATCGTATTTCATCTCTTTACCACCGTTCTTTCGTGCACAGTAGGCTGAAAGGGCTGCGGTTAATGTTGTCTTACCGTGGTCAACGTGTCCAATGGTTCCAACATTAATGTGTGGCTTCGTACGCACGAACTTCTCTTTTGCCATTGATTGTTTCCTCCATTCAATGTATTTAAATCAATAAATTATCGTCGAAGGGAGGACTTACTAGCCACAAAATATAACTAATCCATCAAAATAGACAAATTAATTTCAATTCTGGAAGCGGCTTAGCTTGCCTTTTGCATCAAGTAAGCATCCCATCTTTATTTAAAGATCATCTCTTTAAATTGATCATTTACATTATCATAACATATATCCTAAAAAAAAGCAAGTACATAAACCCTTCTTTTTAACGTTTTTCTTCATCTACTCTAAATTTACTCATCAGTTTGTTCACCCCTTCAATCTTTTGTTCGTTGCTCACCACCATCTTTTTGAGCACCCCTAAACTGGTCGTGATGCGCTCGGTGGCATCGCACACAATCTGCACCGACTCCATATCCTGTGCAATAAACCTCACCATGCTCTTCATATCCTGTTCAATACGCTGTCCCTCATGCCTCATCTCTTGAGAGGCCTCTCGCACTGCTTGCGCGCTATGTGTAAGTAAAGACAAACTCCTAGAGACATCCACACTGCCCTGCGCCTGCTCTTGCATTGCCTCTTGCACCTGTTTAATCAACCCAGAGACATCCTCAATCCCCGCAAAAAGCGCATCCAAACTCGATTGGCTATCTCGACTTGCTCCAGCAATGCCACCAATCGTCTCATGCACCGCGCGTAGCCCCATACTGATATCCTTACTTTGTACCGTCGCTCGCTCTGCCAAATTACGAATCTCATCAGCAACCACGGCAAAGCCCTTTCCTACATCGCCAGCATGTGCTGCTTCTATCGCTGCATTCATCGCCAATAAGTTCGTCTGCGTCGCAATCTCCTCGATAATTGCATTGGCTTCCTGCAACTTCACAGAATCCTTAACCACCTCGCGAATGCGCTCCTGCACCACCCCTTGTTGATTACGACTCACCTCTCCAGCCTTATGCAACACCTCATACTCCTTCGCCATCTGTCGCACAATCCGATCCACACTCTGAATATTGGCTACCATCTCCTCAATCACGGCAGAACTTCGTACAATCGCCGTTGCCTCTTCCTGCGTGCGCCCCGCCATCTCATCGATACTCGTAATCAAGCTTGCCGTATTTCTCTGGCTAGACTCCACCACCACCTGCTGTCCCTGCACGTTTACCACAATTTTATTCACCGCAAGTTGAACATCTTCCAAATTCTCTTCCGAGTGTCCCATCTCCCGACGCAACGCATTACTATTATGCGTCAAATCCACCATGCTCTGCTTAATCTGTACCACAATCTCCTTAAGCTTAGTAATAAAACTATTAAAGCTCACCGCAACCACGCCCACCTCATCCTCTCGCTTAATCTCAATCATCCGTGTCAAATCACCACCACCGCGCGCAATCATGCTCAACGCCTTATTCATCGCCACTAACGGCATCAAAACCAATTGCATAACAATATACGTCAGCACCGCAATCACCACGATAATCATCACCAAAGAAAAGCCCAAAAAGCGCGATAACTCGGGAACTCCCTTCAACATCTCCTGCTCAGTAACCGTCCAAAGCACCATCCAAGAGCTATCCTGCACGCCCGGTAGATGCAAAATTGTCCCAAATGTATAGCCACGTGTCTGTCGCCCAAGAACATTCAAATCTCTTTGTATCGCATGTGAATGATGCTGTTCTTTATCAACCTTATCAAAAATTCCTTTCATGACATTAAATTCGTCTTGTGTCAAAAACTCTTGAAATTTTCGCCCAATATACTCCTCATCGCTATGCTCTAGCACCGTAAAATTACCCGTAATCACCCCATACAAGCGAGGCTCCATCGGATAATCTAATTTACGCAAAAAATGAAAAATGCTCTCATTAGAGATATCTATCCCCAAAACTCCATAAATACCGCCTGTCTCCTCGTTATGAATAGGCACCACAATCGACGTTCCCGTGCGCGCAATTGTTAAGCTACTACGCGGAAAATTATGATAGTGCTTGTTGATAATTGCCGGTCGGCGCTCTTGACGCACTTGTTGCAATACCGAATAACCCTGTGCATCAGCAAAGTTAGCCCCCAACCACCGACTCTCCCCCCTGCGCGCGTACACTTGAATACGCCCTTGATCATCACCAAAATGTTGTGCATCATCAATATATGACTCATCCAAACCATCATAGGCGTTAGGCTCCATAATGACCCAAACCCCATCCCATCCCTTATTCAATTCGCTAGCATCCGCCAAAATATGCGCCAGCCACTCCCTACGTAGCGAAGTATCTTCTGGATAATGTGGTAAAAAAGATTGAATCGTGATCGCCTGATCAATGGCCATCAAAAGTTCACTCTCAATCGCAGAAGCCAAAATCAACGAATGCTGACGCCCCATACTCAAACTGCGCTTCATCACCATATCGCGTACCTGCCCAATCACAATACTACTGACAAGCAACGTTAAAATCATCAACCCAGTCCCAAGAAAAAGTACCACTCTTGCGGAGATATTCATTGCATGCTCCCTTTATTTTTGAAATTTTACATATTGTATTTTATTTCAAAAAAGGATAAAATTCAACAAAATTCCCCAATATATCCTCTTTTATGCTATTGACATAGAGAGCAGATAATACTTATCATACCAAAGCAATTTTTTAATCCATAACAAAAAAAAGATAACCCAAAGGCTATCTTTTTTTATTTTTAAAGGAGTAAGCTCTTTTATGTCTTAAACTTACCAATCACCTCGCTAATTCCATTACTGTAGTCGTAATTTCTCGTTACAATCGTATCTAAGTCATTGGTAGTTTGGATCACCTTGTCAATCACCCGCACCAAATTTTCAATATCAGCCTTATCATTACCCATCTTATCCGAGAAACGTTTGGTCAAGTAAGTAATCGCCTCGCCCTCTCGCTTCATCTTGCTAGCCATATCTTTTACGTCATATGCACTATGGGTGATCATGCGTAAACTCTTCATCACCTCTTGGCTACCAATGCTCTGCTCTTGCATCGCCTCCTCAATTTGACTAATCAATTTGGAGAGCCCCTCAATCGCACCAAAGACCTCTTCGTAGGCTTTTTCATTTTCATCACTGGCAGCTTCAATGCTAGCAATTGTCTCATGAACTATAGCCAACTCATCACTAATGCTTTTACTCTGTATCGCAGCGCCCTCGGCTAAGTTACGAATCTCATCAGCAACCACCGCAAAGCCCTTACCTACATCACCTGCATGTGCAGCCTCAATCGCCGCATTCATAGCAAGTAAATTCGTCTGATTCGCAATCTCTTCAATAATTGCATTAGCTTCACGCAAATTCGCCGATCCTTTAACAACCTCTCGGATCTGCTCACGCACAATCAACTGCTTCTCTCGCCCATCCTCACCCGCTAAGTAGAGCTCACGATACTGCCTTGCCACCTCTTGCGCAATATTATTCACACTACCAATTGAAGCCACCATCTGCTCAATCGCTGCCGAACTCTGCGTTACTCCTGAAGATTGACTAGAAATAAGCGTCTCCAAATGATTCACATCATTCGTAACCAAACTCACCGTATTATTCGTTTCTATAACCATATCCACCAATTTTGATTCAATATTAGTAACCAATTCAGAAATTCCTCGTTGAATATCGGTGAGAGATTGACGCACCTGCTCCATCTCCTCCTGTAAAATGGTAGACGTACGCGATAATAAACGCGTATCCTCCTGCACACTACTCACCGTATCATGAATGTTTCCTACAAAACGATCAAACTCAATAGAGAGTTCTGCAACCTCATCTTCACCACGAATAGCCGTGCGCTGAGTTAAATCACCTTCGCCACGCGCAATACTCTCTACCGCACGGTTAATTGTATCTAAATTCTTAAAATTACGATTAACAATGTAACTAATAACCACAGCCAATATCGCTAGAATAGCCAACATACCCGCAACAGTTGCGCGACGATACAGAACAATCCCATCAAGCATATCCTTTTTGTGTACCGTATACACAACCAACCAACGATCAACATTCCCGACCACCAACGTTTCGTTATCGCCAAGCAACTTCACTATCGACATAAAAGAATAACTCGTGCCCGGACGGTTAGGATCGATATCCTTACGTATGAGGTTGTGCGTATGCGGTGGCGCATTAGGCTCACGAATTTCATGCTCAAATGCCCACTCAAACTCTCGTTTCTGCTCCATCGTCAAACTCTCGGTAAAGACATTGCCAATAGATTCTGGAATACTATGGTTTAAAAATACCGCACTAAAACTCGTTACACCATGAAATTGCATCGGGATAGGCTCTTCAAATTCATAGAAAGCACTAAAGAGATAACTAGAAGGAATATCAAACCCTAAAACCCCAAAAATTTCACGCGTCTTAGGATCCTCAATGGGAATCATAATCGTAAAACCAGTACGCGCAATGGGCAAGTGTTGGTTAAAGGAAGGATAAAGTCGTGATTGCACCCGCGGACGACGTTCGGTAACCACCGAAGAAATGGCTGCATCGTTCTCCAAATCACGATAATCAGCCCCAAGAAAAGTAATCTTTCCATCTTCGGCATACACCTGTACCCGACCGGCTTCGTCGCCAAAATTAAGCGGATCATTAATAAATAAATCATCAAGACCGTCAAACGCATTAGGTAAAAAGACCACCCAAATGCCATCAATATCAGCTTGATCCAAGCTCGCACTACGTAATTGTTGCGCTAACCAGGGTCTTCGCTCACTGGGATTATCTGGATAATTAGTAAGAATACGCTGTAAAACATCCGCCTGCGTAGCCACTAAATCGACACGCTCTTGCACCGCAGTAGCCATGGTAATCGCGTGCGATTCGGCTCGCTCCATGCTTGTCTGCAGTATCTTATCGTATACAACCTTAATTGCATATGCCGACAAGCTACTAAGCAAGATAATTAACGTCACCATGACATACCATGTGGTTTGTGTCTTAATTTTCATAGAATCTCACCTTTTTACTCTCTAAAATCGCCATCTATACACACTCACTATACACGGAATTTCTGCATCATCTGAGTAACCTCATGAACACGCACTTGGTTATCTTGATTTAAACGAACCAACTGAAGCACCTTATCGCGTACTGCCTCGGTCTGGGCAACCAGCACATCAACCTTCCCATCATTATCCCGCATGTTTTGTGAGACAAGATCGACAACCTGCACGACCTGCTTGCTCTGAACACGCATACTGTTAGCAGAACTCTTCACCTCTTGGGAACTTTGTGTAATCATCTTTAATCCCTTCAAAATCTCATGACTACCCACACTCTGCTCCTGCATTGCTCCCTGCACCTGATTCACCAAACTAGAGAGATTATCGATGCTATTAAAGACAGCAAGATAGGATCGCGTACTCTCATTACTAGCGCTCTCAATACCAGCGATCGATTTATGCACCGCTTTCAGCTCCATACCGATACTCTTGCTCTGTTCAGACGCACTCTCCGCAAGATTACGAATTTCATCAGCAACCACCGCAAAGCCCTTACCCACATCACCAGCATGTGCTGCCTCAATCGCAGCATTCATTGCCAGTAAGTTTGTTTGGGTAGCAATCTCCTCAATAATCGCATTCGCCTCTTGTAGCTTAACCGAACCCTTCACCACTTCACGGATACGCTCACGCACCAAAGTCTGTTTTTCACGCCCAATCTCGCCAGCCTCATAGAGATCTCGATATTGCTGAGCCATCTTATTGACAATCTGATCGACACTGTTGATCGAAGAGACCATCTCTTCAATCGCTGCGGAACTTTGCGTAATACTTGAGGCCTGCGTAACAGCCAGATCATCAATTTTTGCAATATCGCCAAAAAGTTCTTGCGCCGTATGACTATTCTCTTGCACCGTCTGTCGTTGATCCCCGACAGCTCGCTTTAAGCCCTCCATCGCACCGTTCAAAGACATAACATCACTCTCTGCCTGATATACGCCACGGTTAAGCCCCTGTGAACTGCTCTCAATCTTTTTGATACTCTTCTTCACTTGCAAAATAATTTTTTGTAATACTTGCGAAAATTGATTAAAATTCCCAGATATCTGACCCACCTCATCACTACCTGTCAGCTCTATACGCTGGGTTAAATCACGACTTCCCGCCGTCTGTGAGACAGATTTTCGTAAAACGCCCAACCGTAATAAAATCCCACTCATAATCACAATAAGCAAGGAAACAACTAAAACAATATCAATAATCGCACTAATAATTAACGAGAAAACAATTTCAGAAAGCCCAACAAGTAACTCCTTCTCGGTAACACTAAAACCAGCAAGCCAACGTTGCTTTGATTCAGTTACTCTCACAGGAGAGAAAAAATTATAAGCCTTCACATAGCGACCATTACCCTCAGGATCCACTTTCCAGTGTAAGAGCAACGACTCATTATCCGCAATAAGCGTCGTATTAGCCATACTCATCAATGCCTCTTGATTAGCTGTATCCGGTACACGCTGGGTAAAGCTAGCACCAATCAACTCGGGGTTAGTATGAAAGAGCATCGTCAGCTCTTCATTCACGATTGCTTTAGCTGGAATATTTAATGATGTGGCATACTTAGAGAGCGGGGAGAAGATAAAATCCGAAGAAATATCGATACCCAACACACCATAAATACGCCGACTCTTTTCGCTCTCAATAGGCACCATAATGGTAATGCCACTACGTGCAATATTGACACTCGTATCAAAGTCATCGCGCATGCGCGTTAATATATGCACCTGTCGATCCTCAATCACACGCTGAATCATCGTATGGCGATCAATATTTTCACTTCTGGCGCCAAGCCAACGCACATCACCATCACTTGCATACATTTGCACCCGCCCCTCATTGTCACCAAAACTGGCAGGCTCATTCACAAAAATATTATCCAAGCCATCCAACGCATTGGGTAACATCACCACCCAAATGCCATCAATATGCGCCTTTCGATAACTTGCATCAGAGAGTTGCCCCGCTAACCACTGCCTGCGCTCAAGGGGGTTTGCTGGATAATTAACTAACGCTCGCGCCAACATCTCGGCCTCATTCTCCACAAAGTCTATTTGACTAGCAACCGCACCAGATATGGTAACCACATACTGCTGGGCAAGGCTAATATTGCGATTAATAATGATTCTTCGTGCCAAAAGGCTCATACCCAGAACAAAAACCGTCATCGTAATCATTAACGTTATAGAAATCCAAAAAATAACACGCGTCTTTATTTTCATCTACCCAACTACCCCTATGCCTTCATCGCTGATAGGGTCAGCGCGCATCGCCCTAACCCCACTCTTTTCTTTAGACCTTAAATTTATCCATCATCTCGGTAACTTCATTAATTTTGTGATCATTATCCTCCACCAAGCGCCCCAGCTGATTCGTTGTGCTCATAATGTTTTCGGTCATAGCCTCTACATTATCTGCATTTTGTCGGTCATTTTGAATCTCCTCGGTAAGCTTCTTCATCATACTAATAATAGCACCACTACCAAAACGCATACTGCTAGCGGCATCCTTAACCTCTTGGGAACTTTGGGTAATCATCTTAAGACTCTTTAAAACCTCCTGACTCCCCGCACTCTGCTCACTCATCGCCCCTTGCACCTGATTCACCAAGCTGGAGAGATTACTAATCCCATCAAACACTTTAGTATAAGAGATCTCACCCTCATTGCTGGCCTCTTCAATGCCAGCAATCGTCTCATGCACTGCTTTTAGCTCTAGCCCGATATTCTGACTCTGTAATGCCGCGCTCTCGGCAAGGTTACGAATTTCATCGGCAACAACGGCAAAACCCTTGCCCACATCACCGGCGTGCGCAGCCTCAATGGCGGCATTCATTGCAAGAAGGTTCGTCTGATTCGCAATCTCTTCAATAATCGCATTCGCCTCTTGAAGTTTAACCGAACCCTTCACCACCTCACGAATACGCTCCCGTACCAATGCCTGCTTGTCGCGCCCATCTTCACCAGCAAGATGTAACTCGCGATACTGGCTAGCCATAATATTGACAATCTTATCTACACTGTTAATCGAAGAGACCATCTCTTCAATCGCTGCAGAACTCTGCGTAATCCCGGCAGCCTGTGTAATAACGAGATCATCAAGATTACTAATATGATTAACTAAGTCTGTAACAATCTTATTATTATCACTTAAGTCAGTCACTTGCTCATCTACACTCACCTTAAGCGCATCGATGATGCCACGAATACCATCAAGATCCTCTCTCACCCTCTCCATCTCTACATTAAGCATGTTAGATGTTTTGCTCAAGCCACTCGTATTGGACTTAACTGTGCTGATGATCCCCTGTAGATTTTCTGTAAATTGATTAAAGTTACCCGCAAGATCGGTAAGCTCATCATTGCCTTGACGATCGATGCGTCGCGTGAGATCACCACCACCAGCAGCCACCGAGGCAATTGCCCGATTGGTAACATCTAAGCGCCGCAAAATAACCGACATCAGTACCGTAATAACGAAGACAAGCAGAATTAAAATACCGATAACCCCACCAATAACTATGGCCCTAAATTCAGCCACGCCCTCTAGCATATCCTCATCGTAGACAGTATAGTAGACAATCCACTCACGCGCGGGATCTCGACCAGGCATGGTGACTTTTGCGTAAAAGGTGTAGCCGTGGCGATAGGTTCCATCCCCTAGCACACTAGGAATTTGTCTCTCCATCACAAAGACATCGGAAGCACTTCCTCGCGTAATATTTTGTGTAATCGTGCGCGACTCCTCTGCCGTTAATCTATCAACAAAGTGCGTACCAATAAAATCAGGCACACTGTGGTTAATCAGGGTTAAGCGTTCGCTGTCCGTAGATACCGCATGAAAGGCCGCCGGCATCGGCACCTCAAAGCGACCAAAAGGAATGTAGAGAAAATCAGCAGCCACATCAATACCCAATACACCATACACCTCGCGCGTTACAGGGTCTTCGATGGGAAGAATAACAGAATAGCCGGTGCGCGCGATATTCACCCGACTATCAAAATCACCATATAAGCGAGAAGTTACCTGTGGCGATCGATTCTTCAATACTAAATTAATACGCTCATGATCATCAATATCATCAAAGCGAGCCCCCAAAAAGGTTACCTCGCCATTACGCGCGTACATTTGCACGCGTCCGCGGTCATCGCCAAAGTATTCAGGGTTATTAATAAATTGATCGTCTAAGCCATCCAAGGCATTGGGGAGATAGATAGCCCAAACACCATCAAAAAGCTTTGTACCAAGACTATAATTACGTAGCGCTCTACTCAACCACTGACGTCGCTCACTACGCTCATCAGGATAATTCGTCAATTGCAACTGATTGATAAACGCCTCGGTACGCACCGTTACTAATTGTTCGGTAACCAAAGCAGCCATCATCGCGGTGTACTGTTTACCCATCACGATGCTACGTTTATTCACCATATCTTTGACAGCAACAAGCGTAAAAATCGTTAGCAGGGAGATAGAAACAAGAAGCGTAAGGGAGATAACTGTTACTGCTTTGTTCTTAATTTTCATGGTCAATCCTCTTATTTTTCTAATATTGGCTGAATTATCCTAGCTGAAAATCTAGTCTATACTATCTATTCCTTATCTTAACACATCTTTCAATATCATGCAAGCGTTCTTCCTAGAATAAAAATACTTTTGCCTTCCATATGATTGTGCGCGGGGGATTTTCTGGCTTTTGGTTCTTTTTTTGATCTTCGCTTTTATGATTATCGTAAATTTGTCGGTGCAAATTCACTCTAGGCGATATCTTTTACACCAGAAACACCTCTTTTTTAGAGCCAAGGCTTGCATTTTCTCTCTTTTTATTCTACAATGACTCCATTAATGATAGATAATATGCAAACCACCGACGTTGCTCTTCTTCAGATCCTTATGGACAAAGCCTATGAGGAGGGCGACCTAAAACAAGCGCTTGCCTTTGCCAAGCTCATTTATCAGTATGAACCCTCCTATAATGCTTACTTCGACTACGCTCTCATTGCCAAGGAGCTCTCGTTGTTTAAGCACGCCCTTAGCGCCATCGAGCAAGCGCTCCTCATCGACCCCCAACTTCCAGAGGCTTATATTGAAAAAGCGCTCCTGCTCTATGAGTTAGAGGATCTTCAAGGTGCCTATGATTACCTCCTCTCCCTTCGCCACATCCTCCTCGACCACACCCCATGGGCACTCTTAGCCGTGCTCTGCGCCGAATTATCTCACCTCGATGAAGCATCCTTTTACGCAGCCAAAGCCATCAGCCACTCCCCCGACGCCTGGAGCTATCACGCCAGAGCCATCGTCTACCAAATGCGTAAAGAGTACGACAAAGCCAGCATCGACTTCCAAACAGCTCTCACCCTAGACTCTCAAAATCCCGAACTCTGGAATAGCTACGCCCTCTTCTTCGAAGAGCTCCTCGCCTTCGAGCACGCCCTCGAGGTCTACAATACCGCCATCGATCGCTTTCAATTAGAGTACTCCTTTCTCTACCTCAATCGTGCCAAAGTGCACCACCTCCTCGATCACAAAGATCTCGCCATCATCGACTGCGAGTTGGCCCTCGCCCAAGCAAACAACAACGGCGATATCTGGTTTCTCCTTGCCTCCCTTCTCCACGAAGACGGTAACCTCTTTGGCGCGCTTCATGCCTACAATCAGAGCCTTCGCTACATCAAAAAAGATCCCTCCATCCACTTCTGCAAAGCCCAACTCCTCGACGAACTTGGCGACTTTAAACAGGCCAAATCCTCCTACGAAAAAGCCTTGCGCTTTGCCCCAGAAAATCAAGATATTCGCATCGCCTACGCCAACTTCATGCTCCGCTACAACTTCATGATGCACCACCACACGGGCTTTATCCCCCACACCCACCCCAATCAAGACGATCAATCGCTCCATCCCTAGCATTTTTCGCCAAAAAGCTTGACGATTATCGCCTTCTTTAGTATTATAATACTAGCAATTTTTAGATAAATCAGCCAAAATGGAGAAAAGTGAAGAATGAACATTACACCCTTAGCCGATCGTGTCCTACTAAAAATGGAGGTTGCCGAGAAGAAGACTGCTTCAGGTCTCTTTATTCCAGATAGCGCCACCCAAGAAAAGACGCACGTGGCACAAGTTGTAGCCATTGGCGACGATCATGAAAAAATCAAAGTTAAAGTCGGCGATAAAGTCATCTACGACAAATACGCTGCCAATCAATTTAAACTTGACGGCGTAGAGTATATTATCGTACAGATGAAGGATGTCATCGCCACCCTTAATGCCTAAACGATTTTATCAAGGCGTCCTTTTTCTCAACGAGACTCACTTCCCGTGAGTCTCGCGCTTTCTACCCATATACGCCTGTAAGCGTTTTAAATCTGCCCAGACATCCTCGCGCAAAACCGGATACTGTAAAACAAATTGCGGATCATACGTTACCATCGTAGCAATTCCTTCATAGGTATGCAAGCGCATTCTTGCCTTGCTCACCGAAGGTCGCGCGCTAAAAAGCGCCTCATAGGCAAGCCTTCCACCCAAAATCAAATACTGCGGAGCAATCAATGCAATCTCTTGCTTAATAATTGCGACCTCTTCCTCGCTCAAACAAATATCGTGCTGGGCGTGCGTTGTTTTATAAACAGTCGTATAATAGACATCTTCCAGCCCAAGCCCAATCGCCTGCATCCACTTTTGCGCATAGGCTTTTACCTCAGCAAACTTGCCCTGTGCATACGAAACAATCATCATCACCTTCGGGCGTAATCGATACTCATCATGTGGAGTATCATAGCCGATCTTTCTAATATAATCGATAAGATCACTCCAACCATTAGGGGTCTGAATCGTAGGCTTTGCATCATTTTTTACGGATATCTTTTGCTCAACAAATTTTTCGTCCAACTCCGTAGAATCATCTTGAAATTTTGCTAAAAAAGAGTAGTCTTGCGCCACGCTCTCATCTACTGACGCAATATCTTGCACCAACGCACTGGAAGCAAGCTCCCAGCCATCATTTAAGAGATACTGCTCGCTTAAAATCAATAAATGATGAAATTCTTCGGGCGTGATATCGCTCATGGCAGAGAGCTACTCTCGTAAAGAGCATAATTTAATCGTTGATGCACATCACGTTGCCACCCATTAAGAGGCATTAATCGAAAGAGCTCCACCTCGCCTGTAACCGGTGTGGCTAAACGTAAGCGTAAATTCCCGCCCTGCACGTAAGGATACTCCAATGTTTTGGGCGCATCAAGAGAAAAGCGCAAGGTAACCAACAAGCGCTCATGCGCCGTAATTGCCTCCAGCATCACCGTGTATATATCGGCATCTTTACTCTCTTTAAACGCATAGATCGTCTTCTTTTGATCCGAAGAAAAGTCGTACAGCACGCCCTCATGCACATAGATAAAGCGATACGTATGCCCATCTACCTTGCCTAATAAAATCTGTTGATGCCGAAAGATCGTCAAGCAATCGCTCTTCGCCTCCTGCCCACTATCCGCATCGTAGAGCGCTCCACCGTAGAGCTTTGCCCACTCTTGCCCAATGTAGCCACCCCAAATTTTATCTTGATACCCATAGCTGGTAGAGGCATGTACCTTAAATTCATCCTCATCCATAAAGAGACGCCCATCAAAGGTTGCCTTTAATCCGCCCACATGCCAGCTCATTCCCACCAAGCGATACGCTGTAATCCATCGGCTAGCAATAAACCCATAACCATAACTTTGGCTCTTCTCTATCTGAAGCTCCCAACTCGCGCTACCGGCACTCGCCAGACCGAAACGCACGCCAATATCCTTATCCAGCGTAACAATCTGCCCCGTAGAGGCATCCTCCAAACAGACGTTGCGTCCAAAACGTAGCGACAAAATATGATTACTAAGCTCCACCTCCTGCATGCTTACAAACGTCGCTGGATGGCTACCATCCAAGAGGCGCACCACGCGCACCATCGCAAACGAGGATCCCTTAGCATGAAAGTAGGGCTGTTGTTTTCGCTCTTTGTGATCAGGGTTGAGCAGAAGAAATTCGAGCAAAAATGGCTCAAGCAGACCACTCTCTAAGGATGTCGCCCAAAAAAAATGACGCCAAATCTCCACCCCCTGCACGCTAATCTTACCGTGCAACTGACTACGATTACGTGTATTACGCATGTATCGCTTACTTCTTCTGCCTGCCATACCCCTTCCTAACTATCCCTACACCCGATGCTCCACCGACCACAAATAGTGCTCCAAGCGGCCATCAAAATCCTTATCATGCGAGACTTTTGTCAAATCAGTAACATTATAACTACGCAGAATGCGCTCATCCATGCGAAAACGGCGATAATGCACCGAAAAGTAGAGTACCCCATCACGCGAAACAAAATCCATCAAATGCGTAATCATCGCCCCATGATCCTTCTGAATATCCAGCGCATCACGCCCCTTACCGTTACTAAAGGTGGGCGGATCAAGGTAAATCATATCGAACTCTTCGCTCTCTAACTCGCGTAAATACTTCTTAATATCACGTCGAACCAAGCGATGGTTACCCCCCTCTAAATCAATATGATTACGTTCAAAGTTACTCTTTGCCTGTATAAGATAGGTTTTAGAGGCATCCACAGAGACCGTCTGAATCGCTCCGCCCACCGCAGCTGCCACACTCATCGAGGCGGTGTAGCTAAAGAGATTTAAAAATCGCTTACCTTGACTACGCTTCATCACCTCGCGCCTAAGATAACGATGATCCAAATAGAGCCCCACATCAATATACGTAGAGAGGTTGACAATAAATTCGAGCCCACCCTCTTTCACCACACGCTGTAGCGCATCCACCGAAGCTTCCTTATCGTACTGACTCTTAGACGAGGCCGGTCGGCGCTGTTTATGGTAAATATCCATCTTAGGTAGCCCCGTAACCTCTTGAATAATGCGTAAAAACTCCGTAGTGCGCACCTGCTTAACCGCTGGAGCTTGCTCCTCTCTGCTACGATACACCACAAATTCCTGCACCACCACCGCACCGGCAAAATATTCACAGGTTGCCGAGTAGAGCGGACTCTCTGCATTGTAGAAACGAAAGGCGTTCGTTGCATAAAGCTCTTGCGCCTCTGCCTTACGACGCGCAAACTGCTCGCTGATCAACGCTTTAAGCTCCTGTGCCTCATCGCTCAAGACAAAGCGTTGCTCCTCACGATCCTCAATCATAAAGCGAAGCAAGACCGCGCGTTTTGCGCCATTAAAGAAGGTGTTAATGCGCTCCGATCGAATATCCAAACAGCGTAAAATATCGCTATCAGGGGCAAGGAGCGCCACCTGCCACTGCTGGTATTGGGTTTTGAGATGCTGACCCAACTGTGCATAAAGGCGATTGGCGTCATCACGGCTACCCATACGCTCGCCGTAGGGAGGATTGGAGAGGATAAACCCTGCTTTGGGCGGGCGCTTGGTGTCGAAAAAATCTTGATTAAACACCTTAATATAAGGCGCAATTCCTAGCTTCTCCGTAGCAAGACGTGTCATGGCAACGGCGTGTTCGTTTTTGTCCGATGCCCAAAAGGTCAACCCCGCATGCTCGCTCAAAAGCTGATGGTACTTCAGCGCCATCGCCTTCCACTCTTGTTCGAACAACGTGGCATTGAACCCACGCCAATGCTTGATACGCCAACGCTGGCGTAGCCACTGGGGCGACATCTGATAGGCCATCATAAAAGCCTCAATCACGATGGTGCCACTACCGCACATCGGGTCGTAGAAGATCTTATCGGGCGACTGCTCCACCTCTTCTAACCAGTGCGCACGGTAAAGCAGCGAGGCGGCTAAGTGCTCTTTAAGCGGGGCAGGATGGTTATGACTCTTGCGCTTTTTGATAAGCTTAACCTTAGCCATCTCCTGATTCTCTTCGTCCAAACTGGTACGATAACCACGCTTGAAGAGTTCATGCTCAAGCTCAAGCGCGATAACGATATGATTATCCACTACCTGTAAGTGGACATAATGTGTAGCTAATTCATTGTTGATATTGGGGCGTGCACGGCCAATCTTGCGAAAGCTATCGACAATGCCATCCTTCATCACCAGCATCAAGTAGTTCTCTGGGGCGATGTTCTTACCCGAAGAACTCACATGACAGGCGAAGAGATCGTCTTGACTAAAATACTCAAACCAAGCAATCGAGAGCGACTTTTGATAGAGATCCTTCGCTTCACTAATATCAGACTGTAGCAACACCAAGCGTAACGACGCGATAGTGCGTGCATGAATCAAGACGCGATACATTACTGGCTCGCTAGCGTTAAAGAAGACTCCCCCCACCGAACGTTCGGTTGAAGTGGCGCCCAAGGTGGTGAGCTCTTGTTCTAAGAGATCTTCAAAAAAGAGTTGACAGGTTGCGTAATATAACTTTTCCACGATACCCTACAGTAAACCCGATTTCATCAAAATTTTCAATAGGCAATACTTGCATTCTCTGTAAGATTCGGCTAAAATAGAGATTATTTTGATAAATAAGGGGATGCTATGGGGAACATTACGCCATTTGCACCAGAAAAGTTGATGATGGGTCTACTCTTTCGCGATAAAGAGCAAGCCGAGGATGCCAAAAAGACGATCGTCCAGACATGGGGAGAGCTAGATTTTGTCAGCGATACCTACACCTTCTCCGACCACTCTCCTTATTATGATAAAGAGATGGGCGGGACGGTCTTTCGTCAATTTATCAGTGTGGAAAGATTGATAGATCCGCAAGCACTCGCCGAGATCAAAATAAAAACCAACGCCATCGAGGCAACCTTTATGCACGCTGGCTATCGTCCCATCAACCTTGACCCCGGTCTCATCAATACAGGGAGGCTCATTTTAGCCACCACCAAGAGCGTGGCGCATCGCTTTGCCCTACAATCGGGCATCTACGGCGAGCTGACGCTCTTTTATAGCCAAAAGCGTTGGCAAATTCTGCCTTGGACATACCCCGATTTTCGCGATGCCACCACCCAAGCCGACCTTAGCCAGATCCGCAAGCTCTACCGGAAGCAGATCCGTGAACATTGATCTCTTCTGTCAGGTTATCGACTACTTTGGCGATGTCGCTGTAACCTATCGCCTAGCCAGAGCGCTCAAACAGCGCAAACCCAGCCTCACGCTACGCTTCTACTGCACCCACCCCGACTTAGTTCTTGCCCTTCATCCTACCCACGATCAACAGAGTATCGCGCTCTTACCCTACACCAGTGCATCCGGCCAAGCCATGCCTGCCGACGTCGCCATCGAGGCCTTTGCCTGCACCCTACCGCAAGACTATCCGCTACCACCCATCATCATAAACCTCGAGTACCTCACCGCTGAATCTTGGATCAACGACTATCATGGCTTAGAGTCGTTTGGCATGAATCCCGCAGGCAAAAAATTCTTCTTCTTTCCGAGCTTCACCGCACAAGGCTCGCTTACGCATGGCGATTTTATCGAAGAGAAAGAGATTGTTCAGCGTCATCCTTCTCTTACCAAGAAAGAACTTAGTGTAGAGTTGGATCTTCCGAAAAGTTATCTAAGCCGACCGTGGCTTCTATTATATCTGTACGAAATTAACGAGACCTTCCTGCACCAACTGCTTGACCACTTTGCCATCATCCAAATTGGCGCATCTCCTACCACCATAGAAGATGCTTGGTTGGTGAAGCGTCGTTGTAGCCAAGCGATATTCGATCGATTACTTCTGGTTGCTGATGCACTCTTTATTCGTGGAGAAGATAGCTTGAGCCGTGCCGTACTCGCAGGAAAACCCTTTTTGTGGCAAGCCTATCGGCAAGAAGAAGAGTATCACCATGTTAAGGTACACGCGCTAAACGACCACCTCGCCGATCTCTATGCCCACCCCGATCATCAACATTGGGCAACACTACAAGCTAAATTCAATCGGGAAAATTGCGTAGACTTAGCGGAATTCTTCGCCATCTCTACCACATTCTTTACCCAAATGAGCAACGCTTTTTGCCAAATGCCTAGCCTAGAGGTTAATCTGCTTCAATTTATCCACACAAAAGGTCATCACACTCAAGCACCATCACGCTGACGAAAACGATCGCTATTACGCCTCGCCGCCTCTTCATATAAGAAGAGCTCTAGCGCGTCGCTGGTAATCCACCCGGTGAGCGTAGAGGTAACACTTTTCACATGATAATAATCGCGCCAAAATCCTGCCTCCTGTTGATATACCGAACGTATCTCAAGGATGTGTACTACGTCGCCGGCGCGCAAAATGCCCTCAATTTGTCCTTCGTCGACAATGCCTGCGCTCAAGCGTAAATAAGGCACGCGCACCACGCCCCAGTAACGATCTTGACTAATGATGCTATGTTCGGGTAGCTGGAGATAATCAATCTTTTTCTTGGTGCAACTCAAAAAACTTATTAATAACATCACCACCCAGATCCTCTTATAGCCCACTGCGTCGCTCCAAATCCAGAGGGTCTTGTTGAAGACGCGTAATCTCCCCCGTCGGTGTAAAGCTGATACGCTTTTGCCAAAGCTGGTTCTCTTGGATGGTTAAATAATCTACCGAGAAGAGCTTGCCATCGTAATTAATGTAGAAAAAAGGATTGATGTTAGAGAGCAAGCGATCAGGATCTTGGAAAAATTGAAGGGCATCCTCTTTTTTGGTGAGAATTTCGGCATTATAGACAAAACTCTCAAGCCAGCGCAACCACACCAACGCCTCATCAACCTGTACGAGCGGACTCTCTTGTACAAAAAAATGACGCAATAATCGCCCATGGTAATATTGCTGTTGCTCGCTTGTCATCTGTAATGCTAGCTGTTGAGGATAATTAGGTCGAGCAAAGAGGCGCAAGGGGGCATCATCAAGGCGATAGACCAGTTGCCGTGGGCTTTGACTAGCAGGGATTTGGCTTTGCTGGATGCGCCCACCTCGGATGGCCACTTGATACTCCTCTTGATCGTAACGCAAGAAAAAGAGTTCTCGCGCACTCAAGCGAAGCTCATCACTTGGCTCTACGCGTTGCTCCACCACCGAATCATCACCACTTGGATCCTCGCCGGTCGGCTCGCCCTCCGAAACACTTGGGTCAGTTGCACACCCAGCAAGTATCAAGGATAATAGAATTTGTTGTAGTATCGACATTTTTCTCACCACTTTCTCCTCATTTTAACAGCCAAAGCCCTTGCTTTTTTCCTGTCATCTGGTGTATATTATACTCAAAATAATAGAATATATGCAATATCGAAACCTACGAATTTTACCTTTCCTCCTCCTAATGCTCTTTGGCTGTCGTGGCTACAAAGATTTTGATGAGGTTATCCTCACCCCCACCCCCCCCGCTACCCCAGAACCTATTGATACCCAAATCCAACTTTTAGCCTCATCGCTCACTGGCGAGAACAGTGCCTATTGGCAACAACACGATCACCAAGTCTACATCTACCCCCATGCATGGCAAGATTTAACCCTTGGACATACCCTTCAACTTGACCAAAGCCAAACCATCATCCACTCCGCATTTACTTGGGCAGAGTTAGATACGATCGCCTTCGATCCAGAAAACCCTATGCCCCACGTGCTTCTCAAAGGTCAGGCGACCTACCAATCGCCCACCACCCTCGACATCTACCAACTACACAATGGCTATCCCGACCTTCTCTTTCGTACTAGCACCCCCGGAGAGATCTCCTATCTCCTCGATGAAGCGAATCCCAGTAACTCAAGCATCCTCATTACCACCAGTAATCAAGATCGCCTACAGGTTGACTATTATCAATATAATCGTGCAAGCCAACAATTTTTACTGACCAAGAGCGAATCAACCCTACAACAACTCACCACCAACCGCGATCGGCTTGAAGCCTTCCTTGAAGGTCCTTGGCAAAGCGACCCACCCGAGGCTAAAGGTCTGGTCGTCTTCAACGCAAAAGAGAAAGAGATTCTCTTTCAACAAGGTCGTGTGGAAATTTACGATTGGCTTAACAGCTCCATTTCTGGTAATCGTATCACTCTTCAAGCGCGTAACCAACAGGTTGCACAAGTCAGTGGCAACAGCAACATCACCATCATCGACGACAACACCATCATCCTTACCCAGCCTACTCCTAGTGTTGCATGGCAAGGCCGTTATACTCGCATCAATCTCCAACAAGAGTTGGTTAATAGCCAAGCCTTCACCCCCATCACCCTAAGTGAAAGCCCCTTTAGCGGGACATTCACGCATCAAAATGGGGAGGCGCTCCTCTTTAACTATCCCCTCTTTCAACAAAAAAACGCCAAAGGCGTTGTTCGTGAGGGGAGCATGAGCCTCTTTAGGCTGGAGAACACCTTGATTATGCAACTGCGCTATCGAAATGTATACGGGTTAATCGAAGAGCAACAGAGCTTTGAGGTCGTCTTTAAAGAAGAGAACGACGGGCTACATCGCTTGCGATTATTGCAACTCAAGCCAACGCGCCTCTTTGTTGCTGGCTCCTACCCCCTTGTCGAGAGCACCGTTGAACAATTTGAGCAGATCGAAAAAATTCCATAAGGATAAGGAGGAGAGTCGTGGAGAGTAATCAAGCACTAACGGGCATGCAAGTGCGTAAAGGACGGGCTAACTTTAACACCTATCAAGCCCTCAACGGTGCATCATTTCCGCTTATCAACGGCTCGATTATCACGCTTCTGGCTATTCAGCTGGGGGCGGACGCTACCTTTATCGGTCTTATCTCCAGTCTCAATTATTTGGCCTTTATCTTGGTCTACTTTGGGCGCATCCTAGAGCCTCGTATTGGGGCTGTACCTCTCTACTACTGGGCATGGCTGATGCGCAATATCATGATGCTCCCCATTCTTAGCATTCCAATTATCATGATTTGGGGCAATACGGAGTTAGCACTCTCCATTTTGCTCTTTAGTAGTATCGGCTTTAACCTTACGCGCGGGCCAGGCATGGGCGCAAATAATAGCGTCGTTAGTGAGCTCTCCACGCCAAAAAACCGAGCCAGTTATCTCTCGCTTACCTTTATGCTCAACTTTGGCGCGATGATCCTTGCCACGGTGCTTATTGGATTAGTCTTACGCTTTAATGCCTCTACCCTTAGCTACACGCTCTTGATTGCATTAGGCATTGCCTTGGGATTTCTCTCCTGCTACTATCTTTTTATTCTCCCGCGTGCGCCCAAAAGCACACAGAAACTCTCTTTCTTTACCTTCTTAAAGAACATCTTTGGACGTGCAGACTTTCGGATCTTTGCGATTGTCTTCTTCTTTATCTCCTTTGTTACTGCGGCGACACGCCCCTTTATTGTGGTTTACATGCGCGACGTTTATTATCAAAATGACAGTAATGCGATCCTTTTTACCGTTGCAGGGCTCTTTGGTGCATTCTTAATGAGCGCCTTTAGTAAAACGATCGTACAGACCGTAGGCGCAAAGACGCTCTTTATCTTTTTTACCGCGCTCTCAGGCGTGAGCCTCTTGCCGGCAGCCATTAGCCCCAATTTAAGTGGTCTCTACCTGATTATCTTTTTGAGTACCTTCAACTTTTTGGCTGTCTTTGGGCTCCAAGGCATTGAATCGACAGGGCAAACCTACCTCTTTGGCATCATCAAGCGTAACGAAACCATGGATGCCTTTATCCTCTTCTTCATGATTTTTGGTCTGGGGGGTAGCTTGGGTTCGTTTACCGGTGGACAACTGCTTAACACGCTACAATCGGCAGGCATTGCTAACTCTAGCACGGTCTTTCGCATCTTCTTTGGTGTGGCAGCTGGCTTTATGATCCCGCTTTTGGTGTTGATGTCCTTTCTTAAAAACACCAACAAAACCTCGGTACGCACTGGCCTTAGTCTGATTATTAACCCACGCGACATTCAGGCCATTAGCCTTGCCAATCGTCTTGGGGCGGCTACTCCTAGTGAGATTGGTCCTATCTTGGAGCAAATTAGTCGCTTAGAGTCTGACGCTGCCGTCGATATCATTGTTGAGAGTTTGCAATCACCCAAATTCGAGATCCGTCGTAAAGCCCTCGCCACGCTGGAAAATATCTCCAGTGCCGACCAACCGCCAGAGCTCACCCGAGCGCTCTTACAACAATTACGCAATCACCCCTTTAGCACCGCCCATGTAGCTGCGCGCATTTTAGGACAACACCAAATTTCGCAAGCCATTCCTAGCCTGCGACGTGCCGTTATGAGCGAAGATTATCGCCTTAAAGCCGAAGCCATTACCGCTCTAGGCAATCTCAAAGATAGCAGCGCCATCCTTCTCATCAAGCGCCAGATTTACCACAACAACAATCACTATGTTCTGGTAAGCTCCATCCAATCGCTCACGACTCTGCTCTCGGTAAATGACATGTATGTGCTCTTATGGCCCTTGAGTTGGCAAAAGGTAGAGCCAACTATCCTCAACGAGTCTATCCTTGGAGCCGCGAAACTGCTTGGTATTCTCGATCGATTCTACCATCGCTACTTGCTCTGGTTACACAATCAACCAGAGGCCTACAACGAGCTCAAAGAGGTCATGCAGGCACAAAAAAAGACCAAGCCTGCCCTTAAGCAGAGCCTTGAACAGATCATCTTTCACCACGCCTCTCAACTAGACTTCATGCAACAGATGCGCACATTCATCCAATCTTGCTCCAAAAACGACACCCCGCTCATGCAAAGTATGCTCCGCATCTGCCAGAATCCGCTCTTTACGCGCTACGCATCTTTACGCTTTTTTATGATTTATTTGCTTATTTGGCAATTAGAAGAGAAAAAGTTATAAAAATCGCTTTGCGTTTATATGAATATTGATTAGTTTTTGTATAATCCCCTTGTGGACTTTGTACAAAAATGTTAGAATAATTATACTATCAAATATATAAGATGAGGTATCAAAAATGGCTGACAAAAAAATGGTAACCATAGATGGCGCTACAGCTGCTGCCTATGTTGCCCATGCAGTTAACGAAGTAATTGCTATTTACCCAATTACTCCCTCAACACCCATCGCAGAAGTCTGTGATGAGTGGAGCGCTCAGGGACGCACCAATATCTGGGGAAATATCCCTATTGTCTCGGAGTTACAAAGCGAGGGCGGTGCCGCTGGAGCAGTGCATGGTGCGCTCTCAACAGGTGCGCTTACCACCACTTTCACAGCAAGTCAGGGTCTTCTCTTGATGATCCCTAACATGTATAAAATCGCCGGTGAGATGACTCCCACCGTCTTTCACGTTCCCGCACGTGCGCTTGCGGTTAATGGCCTTTCCATCTTTGGCGATCATTCGGATGTGATGGCTTGTCGTCAAACAGGTTGGGCGATGCTTGCTAGTAGCAACGTGCAAGAGGTTATGGACTTAGCCCTTGTTGCTCATGCAGCTACACTTAAGGCACGTGTGCCTTTTATGCACTTCTTTGATGGCTTTAGAACCTCTCACGAAGTGCAAAAGATCGAAGAGATCCCTCAAGCGGTGATGAATGACCTGATCGACTACGATTACGTTGCTGCCCACCGCGCCCGTGCTATGGATCCTGAGCATCCAACCATGCGTGGTTCTGCGCAAAACCCCGATGTCTACTTCACCGCCCGTGAGAGCATCAACAAGGAGTATGCGGATACTCCTGCTATCGTGCAATCCTATATGGATCGCTTGGCGAAACACACTGGTCGCCAATATCACCTCTTCGACTATTATGGTGCAAAAGATGCCGAACACGTCATCATCGCCATGGGTTCGGGTGTAGAGCCTGTAGAAGAGGCTATCGACCTGCTCAATGCACAGGGTGGCAAGTGTGGTCTCATTAAGGTACGCCTCTTTAGACCCTTCTCTGCCGAACACTTTATCAAGGCTCTGCCTGCTACTGTTAAGGCAATCGCTGTCTTAGACCGCACCAAAGAGCCAGGTTCTCTAGGTGAGCCTCTTTATGAGGATATCCGCACCGCTATTGGCGAGATGATGGAGAGTGGTAACGCTCCCTTTAAAGGTTGGCCAAAAGTTGTGGGCGGTCGCTATGCATTGGGTAGCGCCGAGTTCACTCCTGCGATGGCTAAAGCGGTCTTTGATAACCTCAAGAGCGAGAAGCCAAAGAATAAATTCACCATTGGTATCACTGACGACCTCACTGGCACCAGCCTTGAGTACGATCCATCTTTCCGCTTCAAAGTAGAAGGTCTCAACCAAGCGATGTTCTACGGTCTTGGTTCCGACGGTACCGTTGGCGCAAACAAAAACTCCATCAAGATCATCGCCGACCACACCGACAAGTATGGCCAAGGTTACTTTAGTTACGACAGTAAGAAGGCTGGTACCGTTACCGTCTCGCACTTGCGTTTTGGCGATAAGCCTATCCGTAGTCCCTACCTTATCGACAGTGCTGACTTTGTTGCTTGTCATAAGTTTAGCTTCCTAGAGCGTGTCGATATGCTCTCCAACATTCAAGAAGGCGGAACCTTCCTCTTGGCTAGCCCCTTTGCTGCCGATGCCGTTTGGCGCATGATTCCTACCAACGTACAGCAGACGATTATCGACAAAAAACTCAAGTTCTATGTCATCGACGCGGTAAAAATTGCGCGGGAAAATGGCATGGGCGCGCGCATTAACGTTATCATGCAAGTTGCTTTCTTTAAAATTTCTGGCGTATTGCATGTTGATCAAGCTATTGGTTACATTAAAGAGGCCATCAAGAAGACCTACGGTCGTAAGGGCGAGGCGATGGTTGAGCAAAACATCAAGACCGTCGATGCTGCCTTTGAAAATATCTTTGAGGTCAACTATCCTAAAACCATCGAGGGTAACCTCCAAATGGCTAAGGCTGTACCAGACGATGCGCCTCAATTTGTGCGCGAAGTCTTGGCCGAGATCATCAATGGTCGTGGTCAACACCTCAAAACCAGTCAGCTTCCTATGGACGGCGTCTATCCTACTGCCACCACCAAGTACGAAAAGCGTAACCTCGCCGAGACCATTCCAGAGTGGCTTCCTGAGACCTGTATCGCCTGTGGTCAATGTTCGATGGTCTGTCCTCACGCCGTTATCCGCATGAAGGCCTTCCAAGATAAGAGCGTCTTTGAGAATGCCCCAGAGGGCTTTAGACGCAAAACCATGGCCGCAGGTCCTCTTAAAGAGAAGGAATTTACTATCCAAATCTCCCCAGAAGATTGTACTGGTTGTGGTGCTTGTATCAACATCTGTCCTGCAAAGGGCAAGGCTTTAGCCTTTGTCGATCAGCGCACTGTCCGTGATGAGGGCATTAAAAATTGGGACTTCTTCCTTAATGAACTCCCTGAGAGCAACGTTCCTGTCTCCACTGACACACCTCTTGGTACACAAATTCGTCGCCCCATGTTCGAGTTCTCGGGCGCTTGTGCTGGCTGTGGTGAGACCCCTTACATTAAGCTTATCACCCAACTTTGGGGTACCAACCTTGTGGTAGCCAACGCTACAGGTTGTTCCAGTATCTACTCGGGTAACCTGCCCACCAACCCCTACGCACAAACCGATGATGGCAAGGGTCCAACTTGGGGTAACAGCCTCTTTGAGGACGCTGCCGAATATGGTTTTGGTATGCTTCTCACCTACGAGAACCTCAACAAACATGCTCTCGATATCCTTCCTCAAGTAGGATTGGATGCCAGTCTCGTTGAATCCATTAAGGGCAACGACCAGAGCACCGACGAGAAGCTCGCCCAAATGCGTGCCGACGTTGCTAAGTTGAAAGAGGCTTGCACCAAGATCGGTAGCGATCAGGCTAAGCACCTCCTCTCCTTGGCTGATTACCTCGTGAAAAAAGTACACTGGGTTGTCGGTGGTGATGGTTGGGCTTACGACATTGGATACGGCGGACTTGACCATGTTCTTGCTAGCGGTAAGAACATCAATATGCTAGTTATGGACACCGAGGTCTACAGTAACACCGGTGGTCAATCCAGTAAGGCAACCCCAACCGGTGCTATCGCTAAATTCGCTGCTGGTGGTAAGGCTGTTACCAAGAAACCGCTTGGTCTTATGCAATCGATGTATGGTAATGTCTATGTTGCACAAATCAACATGGGTGCCAATATGTCCCAGACCATCAAGGCTATTAAAGAGGCAGTCGCCTACGACGGGCCATCCCTTATCATTGCCTATAGCCACTGTATCAGTCAGGGCGGTAATATGATGCAGGGTATGAATCAAGGAAAAGAGGCAACCACCTCGGGTATGTGGCCTCTCTACCGCTATGACCCACGCAAAGTTGCTGATGGTAAGAACCCCTTCATGCTCGACAACCAAGCCCCTAGCACCCCCGTTGAAGATTATCTCTATAAGCAAGTTCGCTTTAAGAGTCTCCAGAAGGTCAACCCAGAGCGCGCTACGGAGCTCTTGACCAAGATTAAGACCGACCTCGATCGTCAATTTAAAGAGCTAAAATACCTCGCTGATCGTCCGTTCTAATCTACTTTTTCACAAAAAAAGAGAGTCTAGAGTTTTATCGCTCTAGACTTTTTTTATCGCCTCTGCTACACTAGTACCCATGATCCAAACTATCGCACTCTTATTAAAAGGCATCGCCATCGGCATTACCGACGTTATCCCCGGAGTCTCCGGTGCCACCACCGCCATGCTTCTGGGCGTTTACGACAAAATCATCGCGCACGCTAGCCAAAGCATCCACGCCATCAAAGCCAAAAATCGACTGGCCTTCCTCTCGCATCTACGCTTCCTCATACCCATCCTCTTAGGTGTCGGAATGGGGCTGGTTCTCTTTGCGAAAATCATCAAATTTCTGCTCCTGCACTGGCCCAGCCATACACAAATCGTCTTCACGGGTCTCATTCTTGGTGCAATCCCCACCATCGTTCGGCAAGGCGAATTCTTCCCCGTCAACCGAAAAAAAACGATAAGCTTTAGCGTCGGTGCGCTCCTGATGATCACCATTCTCGCATGGGACTTCTACACTGGCGCAAACACATCCGTTCTCTCTGCCGACCTACCTACAATCACCGTAGGATACATTTTACAGCTCTTTGCCGTCGGATTTATCGCCTCTATCGCCATCGCGCTGCCTGGCATTTCAGGAAGCCTGATCCTCTTACTCATGGGACAGTATAGCCAAATTTTATCGTTAATGAACTTCTGGATCGATCGCCTACTCCAAGGCGAAATGGTCTGGGCCCCCTTTATCGCACTAAGCGCTTTTGCTCTTGGCATTTTGATCGGACTCTTCTTTTACGCCGTACTCGTGGCAAAAATTATGCATCGCCACAAAGACGCCCTCTTTAGCTTTGCCCTCGGGCTTATCCTCTTCTCGGTGATAAAAATCTGGCCTAAAACCAGCCTATCCCTTAGCCACCTAACCCTCTTGCTGGTAGCCATGACACTCCCACTTCTCAGCACTAAGCTGGGAAACAGACGTAACGCATAAATTGATATCAACTTAGGAACAATTGACTCAACTGGAGGCTGACCCTCTAACTCTGCAATAAAACATTAATTATCATCAACGGTACCAAGATAATAAGCATCATCGCAGTATTAATATAATATCGGCGTTTGAGGTTGGATAGTTCGTGAGCAAAATCGAGGTTACGGCTTGCTAGCTCCTTAGTAGCCTCACTAGTAAAAAAGCTCGATCGACCCGTACCATTATTTTTTTCTGTCGGAAGATTGTAGCGTTGTTTTAAGTCTCGTATTTTTTTAAAAAAAGGAAGATAAAAAAATAGAACATTTAATAACCCTACAAGCATAAACAAGATAACAAAATACTTCACAAACAAATCACGCACAAGTTCCATGCAATAAATCCTCTCTTTAGTTAGGGTTGAATAACCACCAATACCTTCGCATTATGGAGCATCTCCATCGCTTGTGCCGAGGCGCGCAGACGATCAGCATCACCTTGGGCAATCACGATATCGGTGATGTGATACTCGCCGCTAACTGCCACCGCCGAAAGAATCAGAGGATTAAAGCCCACCTGCAATGGCGACCAGTGTTGACTATTGGTATCGAAGGTGTAGGATAATCCGCCTTTGCCTTCACTAAAGAGACGGCTATTGATTGTAGCTAAGCTCAAGAGTGTCTCGCCCGATTCATCGAAAATCGAGGGAGCAAGGGCTGGCTCTAGTGCTGAAAATTGGTTAAATTTACCACGGATAGGTAAGCGACTCTTGACAAAGATAACAATGCCCGAGTAGGCAAATTCGCGTTGATTCGTCGTAAGTAAGGGCAAGACGCGCTGTTTTACATCGACAGAGATATGACGCATCAGATCGGTAATTGAGAGAGTGTAGACCGCCTCTAGGTAGCGTAAATCGGCGCTCAAGACGGCGTATTCGCGTTGCGCATGGGTAGCTGCAAGGTTGAGGTTCCAATGCACTTGATTCTTACGTGGTGCATTCTCTTTAAACGATCCTTGTGCATCGAGTACCACATCTCCCAAACTCTGGGCGATAAGGCGAAAGCGCTCACGCTCGATCCACCCCTCGGCTTGTTGGCGAGAGTTAGGCAATGCCTGTTGATCGACAGCAACCCGCAAGGTAAAGCGAATTTGCTGTGCCTGCCAATCGATCTCTTTTTCTACGCTAATGCTCTGCGCAGTATTTGCACGAAGACTGAAAGTCAACCCCACCAACATCCATATCATAGCTACGATTCTCTTCACGTTTCCTACCCTCACTCTATATTATCGATACTTAGTGTAGAAAACCTTACCTATATTGGCACATTAATGATATCTCCAGGGTGAATAAGGCGCGGATTTTTCCCAGGGTTTGCCTCAATGAGATCAGCAACGCGTACATTATGGCGAGAAGCAATGCGCGCAAAGGAGTCGCCCTTTTGCACCCGATACTTTTTATAAAGGATGGGCGCCCAGTCGCTAGCCTCGATGGCTTGGGTGAGCTCTTCCACATAACTAATAGGTAGGCGTACCATAAAGGGCGTGTTTTTTGCGATGGGTGGGGTAATATTTTTCTTGAGCGCGCGATTAAGATAGATAAGCTCTTCGGGTTGAATGCCTGCATCTTTGGCGATAAGCTCAAGGTGGATCTGTTTACTCAACTCTAGCTCGACAAAAAAACGTGATTTGCCACTATTAAGCTCCCTAGGACGCCACTTAATCGGTTTAAAGCCATATTTACGAGGCTTTTCCATCATCTTGGCGATAGCTAAAATTTGCGGCACATACTCCGAGGTCTCACGCGGAAGCAATTTTTGGTCGTACATCTGCCAAAAGGTTGCCTCTTCGCCGGCACTCTCGAGGTTGCGCTGATGACGACGCACTCGAGTAATTCCGCCATTGTATGCAGCCATGGCAAGGAGCGGATCACCTAATAAATCCATCTCTCGACGAATTTTACGTAAGGCTGCATCGGTGGCTAAATAAACATCTAAGCGATCGTCTTGCCACTCATTGATGACCAAACCATAAGGAAGCGCCGACGTGTACATAAATTGCCACATACCTGTCGCCCCCACCCGAGAGACCGCATCATGCCGATAAGCAGACTCCACCAAAGGCAGATAAATCAACTCGCGTGGCAACCCATAATAGTCGATACGCTCCATAATATAAGGCAAATAAGGTTCGGCACGTGCCATACCCTCTTTCACAAAATTTTGTAGCTTACCACTGCTAAAGCGCTCAATCTGTCGCTCTACGGAGGCGTGTAATTTTTTATCCAACTTAATTTTATAAATATTGCCCTGATACTCCGATCGCATCGATACAGGGGCGCGCAACGCCTTTGGGGTAACCTCTTGCTTCTTTGCCCAGACATCCGAAAGACCCAAGATGAGGAAACTGCTCACCACGATGATTTTTAGAACTACCCGATTCATCCTTCTTCTCCATTTCTATCACTTGTCAAACTGCCGTACTTTATGTTATGCTCTTTTATATGAAACAAAGATTTTTACTCTTCATACTATTCCTTATTTTAACCAGTTGTGGGCAAAAAAGTCAATACTTCTCGCCCCCAATTTTTCTAGGTATCGAAAAAATTACGCACAATAGCCTTACTCTACACTTTGATAGACCCGTACACCTCTCTAATATCGTCCTATATTCTCCATTAACCTTAGAATCTGTCGACAAAAATACGCTCTTTTTTGGCAATGCGCACGTTGCCCAACCCTATACATTAGAGGCAACGGCCAGTGTCGGGGTTAGCTCCTTAGACTTTTCGCTCACCTTCTACGGGATACCAGCAGAGGAGCCTATCCCACTGGTCATCAACGAACTCTCCATTATCCATAATAAGAAAATTACCGATGCCATCGAATTACGTGCATTAGCCACAGGTAATCTCGCTGGCACCACCGTCTACTTAGGAACGCCCCAAAATTATCGCGCCCGCTATATCTTTGCCGATCATCAGGTAAAAGAGGGCGATCTCCTTGTCTTACACGCCGATATTCCCGCGCCTTTTACCTTCGATAACAGTCCCAAACTTGGTAACACGCGCGAAGTGATCACCATCGCCACCAATCCCTACGCACCCGCCTACTTTGGTCTTGCCTATGAAAAAGCCAGCGCCAGTGAGACCAACTCCTCACAACGCCAACTCTTTCTTCAGCAGTGGCAGTACCTCCTCGATCAGCAACTGTGGCAAGGCGATCCTATCGATATTCAGTACGTTACGGCAACGCGCTCCCTCAATCGACGAAGAGTACCACTAGAGCTTCCCGAAAGTGCCGTTCACTGGTACGTTACAGGAACCTCCGGCAATAGCATTGGGAAAACAAATAACCCTAAAGTTCATCAACCCAAACCTAAAAAATAAAGGTAGTAGCCCTCAATAGAATTTAAAGCTCTCCCCACGTGATGCCATCGCCAGCTTTAACCTCAGCAACTAATTTACGCCCTAATATGAACGCGTAATGTCTTGGGTGTAACCCCGGACGAAGCTCCTTTTCCACCCGTAACAGCGCGGTATTTTCTTTAGTAAGCTCCGTACCAGCAGGCAGATCAACCAGCGCACAAATCGATCGATTGGTTCTGCCATAGTTCGCCTGCTCATTGGGTGCTAAGATTTTTTGTCCATCCCCAAAGACACACTCAATCAGATCGCCACCATAACAGTATGTCAACTCCGCGAGAATTGCTTCAGGGAAGATCTCGGCCATCCGTACCGCATCCACCATGCGGGCAAATTCTTTGGGGTCAAGGGCGATAGGGTCATCCAAGCCATCATCGGTTTTGCTTAAACACATGTGCTTCTCGATAGCCATTGCTCCCTGTAACACCGCAAGAACAGGCACTAAAAGCGGATCCATGGTATGGTCAGAAACCCCCACTTGCGTGCCAAAGAGGCATCTAAGGTGGGGAAGCTGACGTAGGTTATACTCGGTAGGATCGGCAGGATACGAGGTTACGCAGTGTAATAACGTGGTTGTTTTAGGGTTTAGATACTGCATTGCCTCTTCAATATCGCTAAGTTTGCTTACGCCAAGGCTTAAGTACATCGGAATATTTTCCTGCGCACAGCTCTCGATAAGCGGATAGTGATTGAGCTCTGGGCTAGCGATTTTCATGCTCTTAACGCCCAGCGCGATCAACTGACGCGCGCTCTCTAAGCCAAAGGGCGTGCACATAAACTCTAAGCCAAACTCCTCTTCAACAATGACTTTTAGCGCTTCGTAAAAAGAGGCTGGACGTTCCAGCTCCTTAAAGCGTTGATACAACGAGACGCTTCCGCCCGGTAGCGGTACATTCCCCACCCGCGCATGCACAATCTCATCGGCAATAACCCACTGAAATTTAATCGCATCTGCTCCCGCGCGTGCGGCAGCCTCTATCATCTTGCGGGCCTTAGACAAATCGCCTAAGTGATTCGTCCCCAACTCCGCAATAATCTTTATCTTTCTCTTTTGCATTATTCCTCTCTCTAAGCATCATAGTACAAGCATCATGACTCTTTTCATTATACGCCGTGGAGATCGCCTAAAATCCTGTACGTACAAACCACCGCCCCACCCGATGCCCATCGACATCGTCAAAACGGTTAAACATAATACGAAAAAGATCAAGGATCAGCCAGCCCAAAATCAAGGCAATAGGGATAGCCCCAGCCACCATAATACCTAACACTGTTAAAAAGTACTCCACCGAGACAAGCTGTGTGCTCTGTTTGTCGAATAGGGAGTAGTTTAACATAAAGACCGTAAAAATACCCACTATCGCCGAAAGCGTGGTGATCAACTGAAGCATACCCGAAGAGCGATGCCCCGTAAAGAGACGATGAAATCCAAAGAGACCACCAAAAATCGCCAACAATAAGGTAACCAACTTACTACGCTCACTCATTCTACTCACATCTGACATTTTACCTATCTCCTAGCTCTCGTCAATACGAAAACGCGACAATAACGCATGCACTCGACTACTGCCCATATGCGTAGTACTCAATTTGAGCACAGGCGCAGCTTGCCAACGCTTAAACTCGCTATTACGCAACAATTGCGCAACCTTTGTTACTTCGTCTGTCGTGGTGTTGCTTTTCGCCACCACCTCTTCCAGAGAAGATTGATTCTTTGATAACTCTTCAATAATTCGATCTAATCGATCGTATGCGGGTAAGCTCTCCTGATCAAACTGCCCCTCCCGAAGCTCCGCCGATGGTGCTTTGGTGAGGATATGTTCGGGAATAAGCGCCTTGCCCGCCTGCTCATTAATATAATGACAGAGCGCATAAACTTCCGTCTTATAGAGATCGCCAATCGGGTTGTACGACCCACACATATCGCCATACAGCGTACCATAGCCACAGGCAATCTCGCTCTTATTACCCGTTGTTAAGAGAAAGCTCCCCGTGCTATTGGCGTAGGTCATTAGATAGAGCCCACGTAGACGCGCCTGCATATTTTCGTCGGCCAGCGTGCTAAGTGTAAAGTGTGAGGCTAATTCACCCTGTAACTGTGAATAGGACGGGCTAATGCTTATCGTATGGTGTTCGATACCCAAATTATTCGCAAGCGCCAAAGCATCGCTCACGCTATGCTCGCTACTATGCGGACTTGGCATAAGGATCCCCACCACCTGCTCTGCACCCAAAGCATGCACCGCCAATGTCGCCACCAACGCGCTATCCACCCCACCACTCAACCCCAGATGCACCTTGCTAAAGCCACTCTTCTGGACAAAATCGCGCAAGGCAAAGAGGATAAGTGCATACTCTCGACTCACCAAACTCTCTAAAATATCAACCTGCTGCTTACCGACCTGCCACGCAATATTGATATTATCCGTATCGAGCATGGTGCATTGATCTTCCAAAAGAAACCCATAGCCCCACCCTGCATTGCTTATTAGCGCAACATCGCCACTAAAGAGCCGATCGTTCGCCGTACCAAGTGCGCCCACCAATACCACGGTACTCCCACTCTGCTGGGCTAGCATCTGCGCCCGTTGCTGTAATAAGGCGACACCCTCACGGCTATAGGCATCAAGCATAAAGACAATCCACAGACCATCTTCACCTGCCAACGGCTCCAAATCCGTATCCATAAGCCCTTGATCCGTGATCATATGCATCCCCTCATGGAGAAGATAACCGCTGGAGTTAAAGGGCATTTTACGTAATGTGCCACTGGCATATTTGAACGCAACCAACCACTCTTGTTCCTGCCAAATCAAACTGACAGCATTCGTTGCGCCTTTAGCCATTGTTGCCAGCTCTGTCTCAAAATGAGAGAGAAAAAGGGGATGCTCCCACGCATCTTGAGGCTCGCAACCAGCCAGCGTATAAGGGTGAAGCACCAGCAATGCGTCTGAAGACAACAGAGAGACCCCATGAAGAGTCTCTTCTACTTTTGTGCGATTATCTTGGAAGCGACCAATGGTCGCATTAACTGTAGGAACTATTACTTTCACACTATCATTCTACCTTGAGGAAAAAATTATGTCAACTAGCCCACGTTATTCCTAAAAAGCATCATACGATAAAGGCAGTGGCTAGTTCTTCATATTGATGGGCTGCCACGTGCTCTCCAAAACATCTTGCCAAAGGCGACCGCGAGGGTTAATTTTATTGCGCGAACGCGTGGCTAACTTGATAGGCACATGCACATAAATACCATTCCACTGACTCATCAAGACCTTGGTTTTACCTGCCATGGCAGCATGTACGGCATTATTCCCCAACCTAGCGCAGTAGATGGCATCATTACTATTAGGAGCACTGGCACGAATCGTATAGCTTGGGTCGATGTAACGCACCATCGCATCGAGACCGATACTCTTAAAGTGCGCCGAGATCTTCTCCTTTAAAAAGAGACCAATATCGTGCATGCGGGCGTTACCACCAGCATCCTTCTCCCCGATCTTTCCCCACTCTGCTTCCATAAGATCGGCGCCAGCACCTTCGGCAACCACAATCACCGCATGCCCCTTGCGCCCCAAACGTTCGGTGAGCGACTTGAGCAAGCCCTTAGGGCCATCAAGATCGAAAGGAACCTCTGGAATCAAGACATAATTCGCCTGCTGACTAGCCAATGCCGTCTGGGCAGCAATAAATCCAGAGTCGCGCCCCATCACCTTAACTAAACCAACACCGTTCATTACGCCATTGGCCTCTACGTGGGCAGCGTACACGCTCTCTTGGGCAATACCCACCGCCGTCTCAAAGCCAAACGATTTGTTAATAAAGGATAAGTCATTGTCGATGGTTTTAGGCACACCCACCACCGCAAGGTCATACCCACGACGCTCCGCCTCATCGGCAATGGCAGCAGCGCCCTTTTGCGATCCATCACCGCCAATCACAAAGAGCATATTAATGCGATAACGCTGTAACGTATCGACAATCTCTTCGGTCTTTTCACCACCACCACGTGCGCTACCCAGAATCGTACCACCTTCTAGGTGGATATCATCCACAATATCTGGATCTAAGCGCATAGGCCCCATTGGGCTGTCGAGTAAAAAACCGCGGTATCCATAACGAAAACCCCACACCGTCTTTACGCCATAACCGAGCATGAGGCTACGTACTAACGATCGAATCACATCGTTTAACCCAGGGCAAAGTCCGCCTGAAGTAGAGATACCCGCCCGCACGTTATCGGGATTAAAGTAGAGCTTCTTTCTCGCCCCTGCGCGCTCCATACGATTACGTGGGTCGTGAATCGCCTCTTCTTGAAGCTTTCTATCGGTAAAGTCATTGGTATCAACCTTGTAGAGCGTGTAATCTCCATCGCTAACAAAATCGATGCTATCGGAACCTGATGTCTTAAAAAAGGGACTATCGTATTTGTTCTCCCCCAACGTAGGAATGGTAAAGTCGATGCCATCCAAATAAGATTTCTTCTTCTGTTCTACTGGTTTCTCTATACTCATACTATTAAGATAGCAGGTATGCTCATTAATGACAAGAGCTTTCCTCCTAATTTTACTCCTTTTTAAAGTGTGATATAAACGATTTTTTCTAAGATACGCGTAAGCTCCTGATAGGCGATACTCTGGGAATCGGGGCTTAGATGTAGCTCCTCATCAAGCAGGTGGTAGCGACGTTGACTCATAGCCGGCTTAAGAAGCGACAAAAGCTTCGGTTTTACGACCAAAAGCTCGCGCCACTGCCCATTATGCACCTGCTCTACAATAAAGATGCGCTCACGCTCGCTTAGTGCCTGCCAGTGCTCCAAAAAGAGTCGATAACTCTGCTCAAATTTTTGAATATACTGTCGCTGATGTGGCTCAAAGATCTCCGCCAAAAGCAACGCTTTTGTCCATGCATTCACCACCAAACGCCCTTGCATAATCGCCCGCACTAAACTCAATAACACCTCCTCGTTGAGGTGTTGCCACTGCTCCACATCAAGCGAGGCGCTCTGCTCTTGCCACCCACTCATCAACGCCTTGGGCAAACGCGCACAGAGATCGCTAGGGAAAAAATCACTCACCATCCAGCGCACATCTTCTGGGTCAAGCGCATGCTGATAGGCAAAAAGTGCCCTAATTTTGCTCCCATAAGAGACCGACACAAAGTTATGCAGGATCTTCTCTTGCTCGCTCATCGGTAAGTAAAACAAGAGATCTGCCAAGCTCGCCAAGCGCCCCTTACTCTCTACCGCACCATACACGGCAATATGTTGCAAGCTAGAACCATAGGTCGCCCATATCCGCAACATGCTATAATGGTAGGCCGACCAAAAAGGCAAATCGCTACCACCCAAGCCAAGCGCAATATTACGCACTGCCTGTTGATTCATCAAGAGCAAAAACGGAAGGCGATACGGCTCTTTGTAGCGAATCTCCCCCTGCATCGCCAAAACCTGTTGTAACGACAACGGGTGCTTTGTCTCCTTATAGATAAGTTCAATGCCCTCGCGTTGCCAAAATCGTGCGGTGTGATAGCAAAATCGTTTCATAATCTGCGCACAAATGCCTTGACTATCGCCTTTTTGCGGCCATGCCAACCAAAATTGATAACGCACTTCCTTGCTCGCGCTCTGCCCAATGACTTCTAAACTTGCCCAATCTGCCGATTCTTGCCAAGTTCTAAGTTCCTTCACTTGATGCACATGCCAACCAAAGCTCTTCTCTTGTTCTTTAAATCGCGGTATTAATAGACGATAAAAAAGCGCATACCCAAAGAGACGATTACTCATCGGCTTAGGCTCCATATCCATAGCATAGAGGCTAGGCTCAAGCCATACGTAATATCGTCCACCCGCCACTTCTATATTATATGAGCTAAAGTCATCAAGGATTCCGTCAATAGCCGGCGACGGCGTAGTAAAAAACGAAAAGTGATGCGTATCATAGCTAGCGTTAACACTAGGCATCGCACGGAGGAGCGTCTGTATCGATTGACTTCGCTCACCCACCACACAAGCAAGAATCTGCGCCTTATGCACCAGCCAGTGCGCGGAAACTTCCTTAAAATCTTGCGACTCGCTAGCCTCACGAAAGAGAATCTCTGCGCCAAAGCGCTCGCTCCACTGCTGACCAAACGCTTGCCAAGGCGTTACCTCTACGGCACGCGCTTTTCGACGAAATGACCACATCCTCTCCTCCTTTAGGTAAAGTGCATCTGCATCCGCATCATCCAGCTAGCTTGTGGTGTCAAGCTTACGCGGGCTACCTGTGCAGGCTCCACACAGAGCATCGTTTTATAACCATCGGCATGCATGTCGCTAATCTGCTTAGTTCCTTCAGCATGGGGATTCCACACCACCAAGTCCGAAACTCCTTCATAGCGCATCTGCATGGAACGTTGCCAGCCGTGATCTTTAAGCGTTATCGTCGCATCTGCCATATCGATAAATGCATCATCGCGTGCCATATCCAACGAGTCGCCTAGCTGCCACGTACGTAAAGAATTCTCCCCCGCGCGCTGGTACGAAGCGCCCTCTATCCCCAATAATTCCACGGCAGATAACCCACTCACATGAAAATACGGGTGCAAAGCAAACGCGTGCTCAAACGGGTTGACATCAGTGTTTTTAACCTCAAATTGACACTCCACCCCTTGCATGGTGAGACGAACGGCAAACTCCAGTTCAAAAGCGTACGGCCAGTATCGACGAGAAAGGTCATTGTCGCGTAAACGAAAACTCACCGCCACCTCCTGATTTTTCTCGTCCTCATGATCGCCGATAAAGCTCCACTGTTGCAGACGCGCAAAGCCATGTTTAGGTAGTCGCCCCTGCATATCCTCACCAAAAATGGGCCAACAAATAGGAATACCTCCACGCATCGCCTTGCCCTCAGTTAGCGGACTCTTCTCGCTCAACCAGAGCCAATCAGGCGCATCTACGTCGCCACCTTTGGGCAAAATCGCCATAATCTGCGCCCCATATCGGCTAATAAGCACCTCAAAACGCTCATTCTCTAGCTGGATAAAATCTTGTCCACCCACGCATAATTCGCTAATCATGCCCATTCGCACGCTCCCCCATCTCGATAAAGACCCATCCCAAAACACCCACGCTTTAGCCGGATAAAATCATACCCACGCAAGCAACGCTCCCTACTCATTTCCATCGACGGAATCCTCACGCTCCTCACTGCCACGCGTATCAGTAAGATTCTCTTGCTCTTCTTCATTACTAGTGCTTGTACTACTTAGCGGGCGAAGTTGATAGAATTCCACGCGATGGTGCACAATCTCTACGGTGATCTCCTCATCGCTACCCAGTTGCACGCCATCGAGGGTGAGTTCTCCTTCATGCTCATGCTCTTCACGATCGATACTATACAGTCGACGGCTCTTGCTCTCGCTACGGATCTTACCCTCTAACTTGCTCGCCTCGCGCGCTCGTACCTCTTGATGCACCTCTTGGCTCCACTTAACATGCGATCCACCCTCCATGCGCCACAGATGCGCGCCACTAAAGAGATCAACCGACAAACGCGTACCCAAAAGCTCCCGCAACAGAGTGCGCCAGTAGCTCTTCGAAGCCAATACATCGCCCTCTTCTTGCCACGTAAAGATTGCCTGCTGAATAAAATCGCCATCCACCAGAAGCTCCACCTCGGCCTTTGTCCCCAAGAACATCCCCTTACCCCGATAACGACGCCCGCTCTCCACCCATTCGCCGGGCCCTTGCGTGCGCTCCATCTGGGCAATCGTCGCCTGTGCACTCTTGGGAAAGTCGATCCCCTGCCAATTAATCTCCTGTGCAAAAAGCACCCCCGCACTCATCACCAACCAAATGAATATCTTTTTCACCTCTCTACCTCTTCTCTTTCTCGTATCTACGACCTATTATACTATAAATCGTAACCTATTGCTAGTATTACTTAAATTTGCTATAATTATAGCCATGAGCTCTTCTGGACACTATATTCTAGGCAGTAATGCAACGGCCTATCACTTGGCTATTATGATGCAACAACTTAGCCCAAAACTTAGCATCACATTGATCGTCGACCCCGATTTATCGCACCAGCAGCTGCCCGATGCCTGTAACTTCCCTATTCTCCAAGGTAACTATCAAACCATTCTGCCTGAACTTAACTACCACTTTGACTTTACCATTACCCTCGACAACATCTCCACGCAAACCCTCGCCGATCTCTTCCATCAACTCAAAAATCACGGCTTTAAACATACCGCCTACCTCCCTACCCTCCACCATCTACCGCAACTTCCCATCTGGCTTAGCTCTCAACAGATCTCTTCCGAGCATTTCCTTGGTCGCCCAAGCGTCTCCTTTCCTTTAGACACCCACCTCTCCTACCTACAACACAAAGATATCCTCGTAACCGGTGCAGGCGGATCGATTGGCAGTGAACTCGCCAAACAGCTCCTACGCGCCCAACCCAAAACCATCTACCTCTTTGGACATGGCGAGACCTCCATCTATCACACCGAAAAAGAGGTGCGTAAGCTCCAACAACACGGACTATCCCCAGCAACCACCATTCGCCCCATTATCGGCGAGATGCAAGACAAAGCATACATGCACTACCTCATCCAACGCATTAAACCTCATGCCATCTTTCACTGTGCAGCGCATAAGCATGTACCGCTCATGGAGATAAATCCGATTGAGGCGATCAAAAATAATGTCTTTGGTCTCCACCACCTCGTCGAGGCGGCGAAACACTTCCCCCCCGAACGCTTTGTCCTCATTAGCACCGACAAAGCCGTCGATCCCTCCAACATCTACGGCGCGAGTAAAGCGCTAAGTGAAGAGATTCTCCTCCAAGCGAACCACCAAGGCTTTCCCTTCTTCGTCGTGCGCTTTGGTAATGTCTTGGGCAGTAGGGGCTCGATTCTCCCACTCTTTCAAGAGCAGATCCTCAAAGGCGGCCCGCTCACCATCACCGACGCGCGCATGCAACGCTACTGGATGACCATCCCCGAGGCCACCTCTCTCGTGCTCATGGCAGGCGGAGTCCCCAATCCCAAAGCGCTCTACCTCTTAGACATGGGCACACCAATCAAAACACTCACCATTGCCAAGCAGATGGCGAAACTCTACGGCTTTGATGTTGATAAAGGCGATATCGACCTGCAATACATTGGTCTTCGCCCCGGAGAGACGCTTGAGGAACAGCTTACCTCCAAGCAAGAGATGATCAGCGCTACCGACTATCCCAAACTCCTCCAAGTTACCAAAGAACAAGAAATTCTCACCCCGCAAGCGCTAGAAGCTCTCCTGCAAGAACTCCAAAGTGTCTGTTTCTTCTGCGACCAAAAGCCCAGCGCCTTTCGCTCGTATACCCAGTTACTGACGATTCTAAGGCGCATCTTCCCCCAGCTCCAAAGCGACGACACCGGCGACTGGCTCTAACCTAGGGAATCACTAAAATTCTCCACATGATGAAATATAAAAAGATATCGTATCAATAAGGGGGGAAAATTGAATTTAATAACTGATATAATTTTGTGATTGACAATCAAACAAAGGCTACGCCTTAGCAACTCTATTTTTAGTCCACATTAGGAGAAAAAGAATATTAACAATCAAAAAAATATTTGAAAGAACGAAAATCTGGTTGGATGGATATTTTGCCAAAAAATACTCCTTTGACTCCACCTATGCCGCCGTGAATGCCTTTGCTCACGAACTGCTTGAGGTACATAAAGATCACCTAGATGCACCTATCATTTTTGCGCATCTAGGAACTTCTGCCCAAGAGATATGTCATGATTTGGTAGGTAAATTCGATATTATCGAGATGGCCTTAGGCATGCATGCATGGGCGCTAGAAGATGGGCGTCCATCTACCCTTGATATGACAGAAATAGACGCAATTCTCATGCATATGCTTACGCGATGTGAATATTATTTGGATAAATTAGCGGGGTATGAAAGTGAATACGACAGTGAAGAATATGATTAAGTTGTTTGTCTTAAGGTTGTGCCGAAATACGTCGAAATTCTCTATAGATGCCACAGCGATCTATGAGGTTAGCAAATGAAAAAAATACGCCCGACGATATCCTATCAACAAGGGAAAAAGTGGATTTATCTTCTCTTTATCCTCTCCATGCTATGGGCGCTTACTATCCTTGCCATCAAGATCTATTATGATGAATTTTCATCGGAAGAGAGCATGATCAAAACGCTCAGATTGCCTTCGATGATTGCTTATGGTGGCGCATTAGTCACACTTGTCTACAGAAGAATAGGGCTTATCAACAACCTTGAAGCGATCAATGATGAGTATGAAGAGGACAAAGCCTCCGCTTTGCGCGCCAACAAAATAGCGATTAATGCATTCAGTGCTATCCTCCTTGGTACCTCCATCAGCTACTTTTGGGATATAATCAAGGCGTAAGTGGTGAATCTTTATCTGCCCCTCACACTCCCTTAAAAAAATCTCTTTAACCAAGAAAAGAGCGATGTCGCCCCAGCAGGGTGATAGCTCATCAACAGATACAAGCCACTTATTAACACAGCAAGATAACTTAGCCACTCGCCAAAGCGCACATATACAGTCCACGGGCGATCGACCACAGGCAACGAGACCGCCAGCGCACCATTGACAAACGGCTCTAACGTCGCTTCGTACTCACCCAGCGCGTTGATATGCACCGTCATGCCACTGTTGGCCGCGCGGAGCGTTGGCAGACGCGTTTCGATACTACGGTAACGTCCAATCGCCATGTGCTGGAGTTGCGCCGAGAGGCGTTGCGACCAAGAGTCATTGGTGATATTGACAATCGCTTGCGCCCCCGATCGAGCAAACTCTCGCGTAACCGACGGAAAGGCATCCTCAAAGCAAATCGGCACACCAAAGGTAAATGTCCCACCACTACGCAAAGGGACAGTAAAAAGGACGCTCTCCTCCCCCGCGCGTTGGAGCAGATCGCCGCCAAACCATTTACGATAATGATTGCCCAGCCATGTCCAATCGACAAAGGGCAACGCCTCGGCAAAAGGAATCAGTGCGCGTTTATAATAGGGCAAGCCCACTTGTTGCGCGTTCGCATCAACCAAAAACGCAGCATTGTAGTAAAATTTATCCTCCGTATCCAACGCGCCAAAGAGATGGTAGCTATGCGTAGAGAGGATAAACTCACGCAACGATCGATCCCAAGGTAACGACTGCCCCATCCGCATGATCTGCGAAAAATCACCTAATAAGGTCGTCTCACTGGAGACAATAATATCGGGTTGTACCACAAATGGTTCAAGCGTTGCCACCCCAGCGATGTGTGCCTCGATCAGCTCCACCCAATCCACCTGCCAAGAGTCTTTATTTTGTTGTACCAAAATAACTTCTGCATAATGCTCGCTCTCCACAGAATAGGAAGAAACGCGCCAAAATCCATAACTTAAACTGAAGAGCATCAAGAAGATCCAGCTTAACCAAGCCGACCGCGCATGCCCAAAGTAGCGACGCCATCCTACAGGGCGTACCCACCACTGCGCCAGAATCGCATTACTTAAGGCAACCAATAACGTTAAACCCATCGGCCCAGTAATATCCAAAATTTGGATAAGATAGCGACTCTGCCCAAAACCATAGGCCAACAACGCCCAAGGATCAGCAAGGAAGCCCTGACTGCGCACAAACTCAAAGGCGACCCAGAGCCACGTTATCGCCCAAATACGGCTAGAAGCGCGCAAAAATCGTAGGCGACGTATCACCAACAAAAGGATGAAGTTGACACCACTCAAACCAACGCTCAACGCTATCAAGATAATATAACTAAAATCTTGGAAATAACTCAACCAGTAGCGCCCCACCCACGCGTGCGTTGTCCCCAAAATTACTGCCATAAAGAGCAACTCTCGCTTCTTTTTACTGCGATACGTACCCACCAAAAGGGGTACCAAAGCGACAAATGCAAGCATCGTCCAGCCCTGCTCTGCCCAATCGTTTGGCAAAATCAGGCTCATCAATACGCCAGAAGCAAACGCGTAAAAACCATGTACCAAAAATCGCTTCATGCTCACCACCACAACAACGAGGGAGCAATGCTCCGCTTCACATATCCCTGCACCTCTTGCGCCTCCGGAGATTCTGGATAACGACGAATCAATTTCAATTTATACTCCTGACTCTTAGCAAATTCATGATTTCGACTATAACCTAAATAGAGCAGATACAAGAGATTAGCTTGTGCATGCTCCTCCATAAAGAGACGCTCATGCTGTATAATCGCCTCCAACTTATTGATGTTGTCAGGGAGCATCAAAACCGAACGAATCATCACTAACAAAATCTCATTGTGCAAGGCTGGGTGCATCGCTGTCTCGCTCTTGACCCGTCTTGCCATATATAAACTGCGCTCGTACTCCCCCAACTCAAAACTCAACTTAGCCACCCGTAAATAGAGCTCGTAACGTACTGGACGAGAGTGCTCGTAGGCAAGAATATAGTGGTTGATTGCCGTTGTATAATCGCCCAAATACTCATGGAGAAATGCTAAGTGTTGATAGATCAAGGCTTTATCGTCTAGCGTGGGAGCTTTTGCTAAATACTCTTGAATAAAGGGCACTTGTTGTTGTACGCCCATCAATGTTAGCGACGCCTCGATAACGATAGCACCATAATGATCAACAAATTTATTTTCATTCAAAAAGGCGCGGTAATAACGCAACGCGTCAACATACTCCTGCGCCTCATAAAAACGCCTAGCAAGATGCAAGGAATCCCCCACCGACGCTACAGGAAACGCCGTGGAGGATAATAACATCAAAATGACTATCGATTTAAAGCTTGATCTCTGCAATCAGCTTCAAATCCTTGCGGTTCAAGACCAACACTGCCGTACCCGCCTTATTCTCCACAAAGACATAATCCTCGTGTTGGGTAAGGGTGGTGTCTGGGTTGACAATCGCATCGCTACGAGTATCAATGTTCAAATCATCCTTAAAACGAATCAAAACAGAGCTGTCGCCACGCGCTTCGGACATCGCGTAAATGCTCTCCTCCGTAGCAAACAAGAAGCTATCCACATGCAAAGGCACATCGCTAATACCAATAGGCTGAAGCGTGCGAGGGTCGAGGAGGGTAAGGTAGAACTTAGGATTGGTAGGATCGCCCTTCTCGGTGATTGTGATAAGCCCCTTGGGTGTCAATTTGAACTGACCAGAAGAGATATTATCGGGACTACGACTGACAATCTCCTTCTTCGCGAGGTCAAAAGAGACAATAACCTTGCGATGACGCCCACCTTGGCGCACGCCCGTGTCTAACATAAAGTAGATGGTACCCTCTTCGCCTAAGCTAGTGTCGACTTTATCCGGATTAGGATTCGTTGGCTTGGGAGGCTCGGTTGGATTTTGCGTATTCCCAGGGTTCGTAGGATTAGTTGTGCTTCCTTGATCTCCACCATTTGGATCAGTAGGATTGGTTGGGTTTTGCGTATTCCCTGGGTTCGCAGGATTAGTTGGATTCGTTGTGCTTCCTTGATCTCCACCATTTGGATCAGTTGGGTTTTGCGTATTCCCTGGGTTCGCAGGATTGGTTGGATTCGTTGTGCTTCCTTGATCCTCCTCCTTTGGATCAGTAGGATTAGTCGTGCTACCTTGATCCCCGCCATTTGGATCGGTTCCACTCGCAGGGTCATCGGTAGAATCGGTTGGATCATCCGTGGTATCGGTTGAATCCTCGCTACCATCCTCAGAACCGTCTTCGCCACTCTTAGGATCGCTGGAACTTCCGCTCTCACTGCCACTGTTGGAGGGAGGATTATTCTTCAAGTCGTCAATAATCTTTTCTTTTGCTTTGATCTCATCCTCTTTTGCTTTGAGTTGATCACGCAATTGCTGATTTTCCTCTTTTAAACGCTCAATCTCCTCTTCAAGCTCTTCAATGCGCTTTTGAGTCTCTTCATCGAGGGTGCTGGTGTCGGTTGAGCTGTCGCTACCTTGATCTCCACTCTTGGGATCTGTTGTACTACCTTGATCTCCACTCTTGGGATCTGTTGTACTACCTTGATCTCCACTCTTGGGATCTGTTGTACTACCTTGATCTCCACTCTTGGGATCTGTTGTACTTCCTTGATCTCCACCCTTGGGATCTGTTGTACTTCCTTGATCTCCACTCTTGGGATCTGTTGTACTTCCTTGATCTCCACCCTTGGGATCTGTTGTACTTCCTTGATCTCCCCCCTTGGGATCTGTTGTACTTCCTTGATCTCCCCCCTTGGGATCTGTTGTACTTCCTTGATCTCCCCCCTTGGGATCTGTTGTACTTCCTTGATCTCCCCCCTTGGGATCTGTTGTACTTCCTTGATCTCCACCCTTGGGATCTGTTGTACTTCCTTGATCTCCACCCTTGGGATCTGTTGTACTTCCTTGATCCCCACTCTTGGGATCTGTTGTACTTCCTTGATCTCCACTCTTGGGATCTGTTGTACTACCTTGGTTGTCGTTGCCAGCTTCACGATCGCGGATAATTACGGTAACGATATACGCAGGATTACCATCCTCATCCGTGGTCTCTTCAACAATCACCTCATCAATTTTTACCTCTTCACGGGTAACGCCAGTGGTGTTATCTTTAACAATAATATAACGTTTATCGTCATCTTCGGTCTCGTCAAACTCCCCCTTGGGCTCGTGCTTGGTGATAATCTCTACAACATTGTCGTAGACATCTTCTTGAATCGTACCATCCATAAAGACATCGCGGATGGTAACATCAAAGTCGCCCCTCTCGCTCTCGATGGCATTCTCCTCGCCAATGCCCGTCCCATTAGATCCACCATTAATCAGTCTATCACGTTCTTCCTCAAGAGCCTTTATTTTATCCTCATTTTCATCGATTTGATTCTCAAGGTCATCGATCTCTAGCTGATCGCCTGTCAAAGAATCTTCAATAAGATCAGCTAAATCCCCGCGCGTCTGATCGTCGATATCATCAGGATTAGGGACAATGTCTGGAATATAAAGATTGCCACCGAAAGTAAGCGGGATAAAGAGGCGCGTTTGCCCAGGCCACTGGTCGTAAGAGAGCGCCAAACCGGCATTTTGTGCGGTTACATCGCTCATAACTGCGGGCTTATAGCGCGCGCTAAAGAACTCAATGTCGCCACGATGGTAGGCATTATACATGGTTAAAAGATAGGCTAAAAGATCCGCATCAGCAGTGCTATAGCCAAAACGCCCCTCTAGGTAACCCGAAATAATCAAGCGTAAATTACGCACATTCTCTACCAATGCGTCGGGATTCACGTAAAGAATCGCTGCCGAGAGCTTGCCATCAATCTCTTGATCGCCTGCTTCGCGAATGGCGTACTTATTACCATAGCGATAAATCTGACCATCCATCTGCGCATCACCAGCGAGGTTGGCTAGCGCACGACCAATACCACGAATTTCGGCAGCCGTGTTGGGGTTCACCACGACGCCATCGAAATTTCTAAAGGTAATTCCTTCAGTAGGAATACCCTCAAGCTCCTCTCGAATCACCTCTTGTTGCGCCGACGCGTATACTAAGGTGAACAAACTTAATACCAAAAGTAAAAATCTTGCCCTTTTCATCTCATCATTCTCCTACTTCTCAAACCTTATCGACAAACTGTCTCTAGCTAAAAAACTACCTAGGGATCTCTATTTTAGGTAAGTCTCTAGCTAGAGTACAATTTGCATGAATATTCTCCTGCTCAATAGCTTGAAAAACTTCATGCCTATAAATTTTAACCTCTTCGGGGGCGACGATTCCTAGCTTCACTTGATCCCCTTTGACTTCCACAATCGTTATCTCAATACGACCATCAATAATAATCTTCTCATCTTTGCGCCGAGAAAGAATTAACATGAGGCTTCGCCCTCGCGCGCCAACTCCTGCGACACAATATGGCGAATACCCCATCGATGGTCGCTTAAAATCACCTGCATTCCCTGCTGATTGGTTTGATTAAAGACCAACGGTGCCTGCAAGTTAATACTCATCAAGTGCGGTTCGCCAGCAGGAATAGAAAGAATCGAGAAGATCATTACCGCATCCGAATCCGTAGAATTTAATCCTAAAGAGAGGAGGTCTCCCTGCTCTAGTTTGACCTCATAATCTTTGCGACAGAGCCACGGATTCATCACAAAAAACGCAACATCGCGCTCATCCAAACTCTGAAAGATAAAAAAAGGCGCGCGATCGGCTTCAAAAATCGCCCATCTCCTCAGGTGTTCAAAGGCAGGAATCCCCCCGTCAAACAAGTAGATCTGCGTCTCTTCATCCACCGTAACTGCGCCATAGTCTTTGCTCTCAATCGTTGTCATATACTATTAATTACTTTAAAAAATCCATCAAGCTCGGTTGCATCACCTTAGCCATACTCGCATAGCTGGCAGTCATTGCCGAGTCTAACATCTTCTGCTCAATCAGCGCACTCGCTAAATCTAGTCCACGCACCTGATCATCCCACTGAATATAGGTTAAAGAGTCCTTCGAGAGGCGATCACCCACACTCTCTAAGCGATTATGTTTAGCACCCATCTGCGCGCGGGCTAAGTTGACATTGTCCAAAGCACGATCAATGCCACCAAGGGCGGCCCCACCAATACGATTACTATCACCGACCAAGAGCGCATCACGCAACTCAATCACCGCATCAAACATACTGCCACCACTAACGCGCGCAAAGGGGTGATAATTATTAGGAGTCGAAGCCTCTTGCCCCGAGACAATAAGCCCGAGCTCTTCTAATGTAGTGGAATTTTCGCCATCTACCAACCAAAGCTGATGTGGTTGGGTTGTCTCTAACACAAGGTTGTTCTCGACAGGATCAAGGCTTGCGCGTACCGAAATATCGGCTTGATTAATCTTGTGGATAAGCGCATGGACACCGTCGCCTGCTTGAAGAGGAATTTCGACCCCATCAATATGAATAGAACTATCTTGTTGCACGACAAACTGTGCTACGTCGCTAGCACCCCAGATGCGTTGATTCTCTGCCCAAAAGAGTGAATTCCCCGTAAACTGTGTAGTCATACTGGCATTGTCGGCGTAGGCGCTCTCACGGCGATCAACATTACCGGTATACATAGCACCCGTAATCATCTGCTCATCCGCGCCCACCACCGAGCCACGTACCAAGCGGAAGGCATCCACGTCGGTGCGCGTACCACTAAAGAGGGCAAGACCATCGCCACCCTTAGCATTAGCAATATTACCAAGCTCCTCGAGGTACTCATTCACCTCGATAGCCATGTAGCGTAAATCGTTTTGATCGTAGGTACCATTAGCGCCCTGCACCGCAATTTCACGGATGCGTTGAAGGATAGATGTTGCCTCACTTACACTCGACTCGGCGATGGCTAAGCGGTTGACAGCGTTATCGACATTCTGCTGATAGCGCTCTAGGCGAACATTTTTGCTCTGATAGCGTACCGAGTGGGCGGCATTAACTGGATTATCTCTTAGGCGTGCGATGCCTCGTTGGCTCTGGATTTGCCCGTCGATTTTATGTTTTTGCGACTCGTGTGCGCGGTTGTGGTAGTCAAAATTGCTCTGCCCCATGGAGCTTGAAACACGATACATTTTATCCCTCTCCTTACCTATCGGTGTACAAAAAGAGCATTTTGGCGACTCTTTTTGGTTTTTCCATACTCTTTTGTCTAACTCTTAAGGTGGCGACAAAGGCTCTCCCTTGTAGACAAATAGGGAAACTCTCTTTCATTTATCGGCACATCACCAGCAGACATAAACTTTTTCTTCTAAGATTCTATCAAGAACTAGTATAATGAATTTACTCTTTTTTGGCTAGATCACGCAAGGAAGTTTGGAAACTTTCGAGATCTTGGCCGGTGTAGAGGTTGGCGCCGTAGTGTTGATTTTCACCGATGATGGTGAAGGTAACGCTGGTTTTTGCCTCGAGCATCAGGTTTAAAAGATTTTCGGTAAAGATGAAATGTTCTACTTGGCGCAGGTAGTAACGGTTGCGATCACGACCATCGGGGGTCTGCTGATCGGCGCGCAACGTTTGAGAGGGGGGTACTTCGTAGACACGCGTAGTATCGCCGTCGATATTGACCCACAGCTTGGTAACCATCAGGCGCTCAGGGCCAACATGTTCCGCGCGTAAGTAAATAAAGTCGCGTCCCTGATTGGCTTTACGGCGAATAATATCGAGACGAAAGTTGTCAAAGCGTTCAGGTAAACGAAACCCACGCTCCTCAATCACCTGCCCCGTTGCCGAGGTCTGTGTGCTATTGGTCGGCTTAAACATCGTATTACAACTCGCCACTATTCCCATGATTAAGATCATAATTCCCAATTTTTTCATGTACGATTCTCTCTTTTTGTCATTCTGTTGCTCTTATTATCGGAGAAAAAGCGAATAAAAAAATAGACTGCCAATCAGCAAGCCTATTTTATTTCTTAAAAATATTAATGGTGACAGAGGGATTTGAACCCCCGACCGAACGGATATGAGCCGTTTGCTCTACCGACTGAGCTATGTCACCAAATAGAACTCCTCTATTCTACCCGAAATCTTTTTTTTTGTCAATATCTACCCAGATTTTTTTATTCGCTCCTAGGTGCTTGACAGAATAGCCTTTTCCCTTCACAATATAACTATTATAGTTCCTTGGCCTCTTTTGCCAAAAACTACCCTTGTGTTCCAGCAACACAATCCAGACTTTTCCTGTGAGGTACACTTTTATTAACATGCAATTTTCACAATTTCCCCTAGATCCTCGGCTACTCAAAGGGCTTCAGGCTATCAACTACGAAACCTGTACACCCGTTCAAGAGGCCACGCTCAAAGCCGTACTAGAGGCCAAGAAAGATGTCTACGCCCAGAGCCAAACCGGTACCGGCAAGACGGCATCCTTCCTTATCGCCACCTTTTGGCATCTCCTCAAACCAGAAAACCAAGATAAATTCGCCCTCATTCTTGTACCCACCCGCGAGCTTGTCGTTCAGATTGAGAAAGAGGCTAAAGCCATCGGACAATTTCTCTCCTTTAACATGGCCACCATCTACGGTGGAACCGCCTATGACAAACAGCTCCACAGCCTTAGACGCAATCCACGAATCGTCGTCGCCACCCCAGGCCGCCTCCTAGACTTTGCCGACAAGCAAGCCATCAACCTTCAAAACGCCGGCGTTCTGGTCATCGACGAAGCCGATCGTCTCTTCGATATGGGCTTTCATAAAGATCTTCTAAAAATCATCAAGATGCTCCCCGCCCCACAAGATCGCCTCAACCTCCTCTTTAGCGCCACCCTCAACAACAAGGTCGGGCAACTCGCTTGGGAGCACATGAATAACCCTGAGAGCATCGTGATTAAAGCCCAATCCCCCACCGTCGAGGGAATCGAACAGCGCCTCTTCCACGTCAGCCGTAGCGAAAAGATGATCCTCCTCTTGGCTCTCCTCAAAAAAGAGAACCCCGAAAGTGTCATCATCTTTAGTAACACCAAGGCGGGGGCGGGACAAATTGCCAAGCGCCTCAAAGCTGCCGGCTATAATTGTGCGCTCATCGAAGGCAGTATTCAGCAGAAAAAGCGTCTACAAATCATCAATAACATGAAAAATGGCAACATCAAAATCCTCGCTGCCACCGATATCGCCTCCCGTGGACTACACATCCCAGACCTCTCGCTCGTCATCAACTTCGACCTCCCCGACGATGCCGAAAATTACATCCACCGCATCGGACGCACCGCCCGTGGCTCACAAACCACCGGTCTTGCCATCAGCTTCGCCTGTGAGCGCTTTGTCTACAACCTCGCCTCCATCGAGAAGCTCATCAAAAAGAAGATCCCCATGTCCATCATCGACAACGAGCTTCAACAATTGGTCGATCTCACCATCAAAGAGGAAGCATCGCGCCCCAAACCTGTCGGGCAAGAGTCAACCTCGCATTACGAACATCGTAGAAAAGATCATCCCAGACGCGAACCTTCTTCCTCTCCTCGCTCCAGTCGCAATTACGGCGAAAAATCCCCCAAAAGCAACCACAAACCCACCAATACCCGCCCCAAAACCACCAAAGATCACGCGCCAGAACGCGACCACGAAGTACACCCACCACGAGAAGCAACGCGTAAACCTCGCCCCGATCGCCCAGCCCGATCCCAGCACGATCGTAACGATCGCCCACAAACCGAACGCCCCACACGCTCGTCCCACCCACGCAATGATCGCCCCGATCGTCCCCAACGCTCTGCCCCTAGCGACCGTACCCCCCGCAATGGTCAACACGAATCGCGTGCGAAACATTCCCGATCTCATACAACAGCCTCTCAACAGAATCGCCCACAAAGCCCCCATCAGGCTAAACCAAAAGGCGCATCCCACCCCAATCCACCCAAACCAAAGGGACAGAAGCCTCACGAAGATAAGTCTAAAGGCATCTTCAATTTTTTCAACAAAATTTTCTCCAAAGAGGATTAATCTAGGATGTCTCTGCGCACTCACCGCCAAGCCATCATCGAGCAAGCTCGCATCACTTCGCAAGAGTACACGCTACAAGCGCCTCTCAAGGAGCGTACTTGGTTTAAGGTGGGGGGCAAGGCCGACCTCCTCATCCATACCCAAGAGCACACCAAAATAGCGCGGGTGATGGCACTTGCACATCAATACGCCGTGCCTCTCTTCTTTCTGGGCGACGGCTCCAATCTCGTCATCAGTGATGAGGGCATCGAAGGCATCGTCATCGACACCCAAGCCCTTAGTGCTCATCAAACACCCACACGCCTGACAAACGATCGCATCAAAGCGCCAGCGGGTATCCTCATGGAGCAACTCGTGCTATGGAGCGTAGAACAACAACTAGAAGGGCTCACCCCCTTCTATGGCTTGCCGGGGACGTTGGGTGGCGCGCTCTTTATGAATGCGCGCTGTTATGATGCTGAAATGGCAGACATCCTTGTTGATATTACCATCCTCAATGAGCGTGGGGAGCGAGAAGTCATCCCCTTCAAACCAGAGCAGTGGGAGTATAAGGTATCACCGCTGCAACACCGCCTAGCGCTAGTGATAGAGGCGACGTTATCCCTCAAAGCCAGCACACAAAGTATCGAGGCATTGCGACAACACGCCCAATCTTTTAAGGACGACCGTACGCAAAAAGGACACTTTGCCTATCCCTGCGGTGGCTCAACGTTTAAAAACAATCGTGCCTTTGGTAAACCCTCGGGGCAGATCATCGATGGATGTAGTCTCAAAGGCTATGCCATTGGTGGCGCGTCGGTCTCACAATTCCATGCGAATATCGTCATTAACCAAAATAATGCCAAAGCTAGCGAAATTTATCAACTAGTGGCGCACATTAAAGACGAAGTTTTGCGTCAAACTGGCCACATGCTCGAGCCAGAAGTCCTCTTTGTGGGGCGAAATTTTCCATTATTGTAACATTTTGTCTCACTTTTTTTCTAAAAGGATTGGGGTGTGTCATTTTGACTCACTCCAAGCTCTAAGACTGTCGACAAAAGGGTAAAATTATTGGCACGATTTTTGCATAGATATAGCCGGAGGGTTAAACCTATGGAAAAAGCTAAAAAAAATCACTACTTCAACGATGAAGACGAAAATGCCTTGTCTCTCTATCTTAGAGAAATCAACACGATTGAGTTGCTATCTCGTGAAGAGGAAGATTCCCTCGCGAGAAGAGCGCGCGCCGGCGATGAAGATGCGAAAAATCGCCTGCTTCAAGCCAACTTGCGCTTTGTCGTAAATGTTGCGAAAAAATTCCAAAACCAAGGCTTGCCTCTTGCCGATCTTATCAGTGAGGGTAATATCGGCATGATTCACGCCATCGAGCGCTTCAACCCAGACCAAGGTTTTCACTTTATCTCTTACGCCGTCTGGTGGATTCGTCAGGCCATCATGAAAGCCTTAGGGGAGAAGTCTCGCTCCATTCGTCTACCCCAAAATCGCGCCAATGAGTTGGTTCAAATCGAAAAAGCGCGCAAAATTTTCCTAGCTACCAACAACAAAGAACCCACCGCCGAAAATATCGCCGATCTTGTTGGGCTAGAGCCTGCACTCATCCAATCTCTCCTCAACACTTCTCGTGGCGTAGCCAGTTTAGACTCACCGGCCAGTAGCGAAACGGAAAGCAACTCTACCCTCGGCGAATTCATCACTGATAGTCGCTACACCAGCCCAGAAAGCGAATTAGAACAAAGTGAGTTGCACCAACAGATTAACAAACTCCTTGCCACCCTTCCAGCCAAGGAAGCGAAGGTTTTGGAGATGCGTTTCGGCTTAAATAATCATCGCGCGCAGAGCCTTAAAGAGGTTGGTGAATACTTCAACTTAACCAAAGAGCGCATTCGCCAAATCGAGAAAAAAGCACTCCAGCGCCTTGCCAAGCCCGCCAACAAAGCTGACCTAGCTATCTTTGTTGCATAAACAAACAATAGAAACCTTCAATCTAAAGAGAGGAATCCTCAACTTGCCCAGCGGATTCCTCTCTTCTTTTTTTGCTATTTTAAATCTTTTAGACGCACCGGTCGAGGCTCTTTTTCCACCTTAAGCTCACGCTCAAGCTCCTTTAAGAGATCCTTCGCCTTACCAGAGATCTTCTCAGGAATCGACACCTGAAGCTTCACATAAAGATCGCCCTTTTTACTACTATTGAGCATCGGCAAGCCCTGATCGCGGATACGTAAATCATCTCCATGTTGACTACCCGCCTTAATCTTGAGCTTAACACGAGAACCCGTAATTGTATGGATAATAATCTCATCACCCAGCATCAACTGCACAGGAGAAATCGGAATAACACACCACAAATCAGCCCCATCGCGCTCAAAATGCTCATGGGGGCGCACCCGAATATAGACATACAAATCGCCACGCTGGCTACTACCACTTACCGCATCGCCACGTCCGGACACGCGCAAGCGTTGCCCATCTTCAATCCCCGAAGGAATGGTAAGCGCAATCTCCTCACGGTTAGCCTTAACTCCCTTGCCACTACACTTCGCACAAGGTTGTTCAATAATCTGACCACTACCGTTACAGGTAGCACAGGTGCTAGGAATACTGAAAAACCCCGCCGAACGCACCACCTGCCCCGTACCATGACAGGTATGACAGGTCTTTTTCGATGATCCAGCCTTAGCACCCGAACCAGAACATGCGTCGCAAAAAATCTGATTATTGATAACGATATTTTGCTTACTGCCACTCACCACATCAGCGAGATTTATCGTTAAGTCATAGCGTAAATCTCTACCCTGCGCCGGATTACCACGACGAGAAGAAGATCCTCCACCAAAAAATGAACTAAAAATATCACCAAAGTCGCCACGAAAGGCATTAGGGTCAAACCCACCGCCTGCATTATTGACCGCATCAAAACCGTAACGATCATAAGCTTCACGCTTTTGGCTATCAGAGAGAACCTCATAAGCCTCGGTTGCTTCTTTGAATTTAGCTTCTGCCTCAGCATTATCGGGATTACGATCGGGGTGATACTTTATCGCCAATTTACGATAGGCTTTCTTAATCTCTTCGGCGCTTGCACTCTTAGGCGTCTCTAATACTTCATAATAGTCACGTTTTGCCATAAATGTCTCTTGTTTCTCACTTCCTTCTCAAATTTGTTCTATTATTCCTAAGTATATACAATTTTTACTCTATCGTCAGCTATTTTTATATGTAAAATTCGATGAAAAAATAATATAAACTAATTTTGTCCCGCTTTATCCACAGCATCTTTCGGTGGGTTGCCGACAAAAAGCTTACGTAAATCCGCCGATACAATCGATTTAGTCAAGATAGTCGGGTCGGCCTCGACGGCTTTCATGTAAGTAAAAAAGTCGCTAGCAGAGAGCGGTTTGCTAAAGAAGTAGCCCTGAAAGATCTTGCCCCCCTTGCTCACTAAATACTCCAATTGCTCTTCGGTCTCCACATGCTCAATCACCATCTCGACAGCTAAGTCGTTACACATCAGCATCACACCATTGAAAATCGCAGCCACACGAGGATCGCGATGCGCTTCATCGCTAATCGCCTTATCCACTTTCAGCGTACTGATATCAAAATTTTTCAGGTAAATCGCCGATCCATGCCCTACGCCAAAGTCATCGATAGCTAACGTTACCCCATGCTCCACCAGACGAGAGAGTTGCTGTTGCACCAGATCGTTCATCGACAGCTCCATCGTTTCGACAATCTCCACCTCAATCTGCTCTGGCTTAAGCCCAAAAAATTTGATAGTATTAAGAATAAAGTCTGACAAATGCGGGTGATTAATCTCTCGTGCTGACAAATTGACCCCAATATGCACATCATTAAGCCCTTGTTGTTGCCAACTTGCTACCTGACTCATACTCTCGGTAATTACCCAATGCGAGAGCTCATTAAGCAGATCATTCTCTTCGGCAATCGAAATGATAACTGGTGGCGGAATGAATCCATAAATGGGGTGTTCCCAGCGAATGAGTGCCTCACCGCCATGCACTTTTTGTTCTAAAAAATTCACCTTAGGCTGATACACCAAATAAAGTTGCCCTGTACGCAAAGCTACCCGTAAGTCAGCACTCAGAATGCGCGCAGCCGCGCCCACCACATCAGTGCGAACGTTCAAATAATTCTCTTCAGAAACATAGCGATTAATCGAAAATTCAATTAACTCCTTACGTCCCTGATTATAGTCATGATCACGAACCTTCTTGCTCAAAAGTAGAAAGGGGGCGTATATAATCACGCCTACCGTAAGATTAAATAGCTGTAAAATTGCCCCGGCAATACTACCTGTAGATTGATATCCGGACAATCCAATAGGCATATACCAAGAGACATTTCGCGTAATAGCAGGAATAAATCCCCAAGAAAATGCAAGATAGCTCGTAATCGTAAGGACTAATGGAGTCAAGAGAAAGGGTAAAATAAAGAGCGGATTTGCCACAATTGGTAACCCATAAATAAGCAATTTATTAATATTAAAGATAACGGGAAAGGTAGAGAGCTGAATCGTGCGATCGTAGTCGGTGCGTACGCGAAACCACCAGTAGGCAACCACCAAACTCAAAAGTGCGCCCTCACCGCCAAGATACACAAAATGAGCAAAGAACGTACGACTAAAGATAAAAATTGAACTATCCGCTTCAAAAATGTTATATCCGGGTAAGCTAATTGTCGTAAGATAATGCCCCGTAATGTCGTTGAGAATCATCGAACTATCGATGCCAAAGAGCCAATAGACATTCTCCAGTAAGACATAGCTAATTGCCTGCCCCAAATTGGTTGGCGTGGAATTGCCATGAAGCCTGAGATAAATGCGATCAAAGAGCGCCACGACAAAGCTAAAATCGACATAAATTTGAATCAATTTCAATAAAATAAAGACCGACAACGTAGAAATCGCCGGCATCATCGCATCATATACTCGCGAGAGAACGGGATTACTCATATCGTTGTAGAGATGCCGTCGCTTTTGCTGAAGCGAGAAGAAGGCGATAAATAACCGCGAAGACCCCATGGCAATCACCATTGATAAAAAGACCTCTGCCGGATAGCGTTGCAATCCACCTCCGTAGCTCGTATAGAGAAAGTCGCGGTTGGTGATGGCAAAGATCATATACGCCGAGACCGAAACTCCCACACTAATAAACGACCGATATCTAGCCATACCCACTACCGAGGTCTTATTAAATGACTCGGCTAAAATATAAGAGATACCCACCACAAAGTTGATATTCACAATCACCCATAGTGAGTTAATAATATAATGAATATTCACATCGGCAATATTAAAGATACTTCTTAGCCAAATTTGGTAAGAGACAGAAGGAAAGCTCAAAACCAAATTGACAATACTAAAGACCATTAATAGCGGGATAGATAACTCCATGCCCTGCTGTAGTGCCTTTAGGTAGCGATTACGCTGTAACGCGCCCACAAAGAGGATGATTTTATCTGATATATGTAAGTTGTTAAGCCATTTCACCTTAGTTATTTGCCTCTTTTGAAGCCGAACTTCGCTCTAGGATGCCCAAGCCATCGGTCAATAAGCGAAAGAATGCCCGATGCATATAGCCTATTTGTCTGTATTCATTATAATCTACCACTCTTGTTACAGTATAACTTTTTTTTCTAGTTATGACAAGTAGAAACTATCGATTATTTAAATCTTTTTCTCCTTGAGCTTGATTTTAGCGATGGCTTTGGCTTTGAGACGTACTCCTTGGGTGGAGCTACTCTTGATGAGATACTGTTCTGTAGAGAATATTTCCTCTTCTTTCAAAAGGTTAGACTCTTTGTAGGTGGGGATCATCTGCCAGTATTCGCCAATAAAGAAGTGCATCAGTTGCCCTTGACTAGGCAAGAGTGGGCCATAGTTTTTACCCAGCATCCACTGGTTGAGCTTAAAGCGTTTAAGATAAGGGTAGCCACTCTCTTTGTGTTTGTAGACAATGTTAAAGATAGCTTCAGATAAAATCTTCTTCTCAAAGAGCGCCACATAGAGTGCCTTCTTGCCAATAAAGAGCTTCTTGGGCATCTCGATAACGCGATAGATCGTATCGCCTCCCACATAAAAGACGCGATCATACTCCGAGCACTCGCCAATGAGTTCTCCAGTGGTAATTTCTGTGCCTAAATAGCCCTCTTTCTCGTCGTAGCGAAGCTTGAGGTTGCGTAGCGCTGCTTGGCGATAATCAACCCGATCGATATCGGTAATCTCGCTCTTACGCGCAAAACGCGCCGACTCTGCAACCAGCAAATTATCCAAATAGAGCAACGCATAACTCACCAAATCGCCCAGCGCTTTGCTAATCTCTTTGAGCCGTTTTTGCATTTGGGCAAGCTCTTTTTTATTCTTGTCGATATCAAAGAGGCTAATGCGACGAATCGGCAACTTGAGCAAGCGCTCAATGTCCTCATCAGTAAGCGGGTCGTGAAACTCCACCCCAGCAAATGGTTGGAGCGCGCTACGGATATGTTCGTCGATAGCCTTGGCACTCTTGAGATGCTCTAGCCCTTGATAGACCTTCTCTTCAATAAAAATACGTTCTAGCGTACGCGCGTGAATCTTGGCAAGAAGCGCCGATTGCTCCACCAAGAGCTCGCGCTTGAGCAACTCTTGCAGATGCTTAGCATGATAATGAATCACCTCTGAGATTGCCATGACCTTCGGTTTACGATCGACAATCAACAAGCAGTGCACATGATGCGCCACTTCGCACTTGGTAAAGGCATAGAGGGCAGGAATCACATCTTGGGCATGCACCCCGCGGGGCAATTCGATTTCAATCTCCACCTCACCCGCGGTATAGTCGTTAATTGCACCCACCTTGAGCTTGCCTTTACGCGTGGCATCCTCAATGCTACTAATCAGCGACTCACACGTCGTACCAAAAGCCAGCTCGCGCACCACAATCCGCTTGTTGTCTACGACATCTAACTTAGCGCGTGATACCACCTTACCCAAGCCATCCTTATAATCACTCACATCGACGAGCCCGCCCGTGGGAAAGTCAGGATAGAGCGCAAAAGCTTCACCGCGCAAGGCTTTACGTACCGCATCAACCACCTCGACAAAGTTATGCGGAAGAATGCGCGTACTCATACCCACCGCAATCCCCTCTGCACCCAAAATCAACGCTAAAGGAATCTTTACCGGCAAAACCACCGGCTCTTGAAACTTGCCATCATAACTAGGCACAAATTGCATCGTCTCTGGATGAAAGAGAATCTCCTTGGCAAAGGGCAAGAGCGCACACTCAATGTAACGCGCAGCAGCCGCGCTATCGCCTGTAAAGATATTACCGAAATTCCCTTGCTTCTCAATAAAGAGATCTTTATTGGCGAGATTAACCAACGCCTCATAGATAGAGGCATCGCCGTGCGGATGCAAAAACATCGTCTGTCCCACCACCGCCGCCACTTTATGCGTCGTGCCATCATCCATGCGGTAGAGCGTGTACAAAATGCGTCGCTGTACTGGCTTAAGCCCATCTTGAATGTCGGGAATCGCGCGGTCTTTAATTACATAAGATGCATATTCTAAAAAATTTTGATCGAAAATTTGCTTGATTTGTGCCATATCTCTATACTATAATAGTTTCCTTGCCTCTTTGTAAAGAGGGGCATCTGACAATTTTCTCACGATTTCCCCCCTTTTGCCAAGGCTCTAGGCACCATTACCTCTAAATGCTCCTCACCCCATTGCTCTTGGAGCTTGATCACTTCGACATTAAAATAGGTTGAGAGCGTCTCCACCTGCATCACATCCTCCAGCGTGCCAAATTTTACCGGTAATCCCTTACCCAGCAACAACACCCGATCGGCAAGATAAAAAGCGTGATTAGGATAATGCGTATTAATGATACTCGTGATGCCATGCTCTTTGGCCAGCTTTTTGATAACCGCAAGCACCGCCACCTGCTTTTGGATATCTAAGTGCGACTCTGGTTCATCAAGGAGCAAAAGCTTTGGATTAGAAACCAATGTGCGAGCAATCGAGGCCAATTGCAACTCGCCAGAGCTAATTTGGTGCGAGCTCTTCTCTGCAAGATGCCCAATGCCCACCGTCTCTAATTTCTCTTGAGCCAAGCATCTATCCCGCTTAGATGGTTGTGCAAACGTCCCCACGTATGAAGCACGACCCAGAACAACATACTCCCATACCTTCAGCTCAAAGGTACTACGCCTAGCAATCGGCACATAGCCCACCTCGCGCCAAAAGTCAATTTTACGATACGCCCCAAGGCTCTTTCCATTAAAATAACTCTCTCCGTTTCGCCAAGGCAACAATCCCACCAAACAACGCAAAAGGGTTGTCTTTCCCACGCCGTTAGCGCCCAAAATTGTCAAGATCTCCCCCGTATCTAAGGTAAAATTGAGATCCTCCGTATATAAATTTTCTGCGCCACGTTGATACGAAAAATTTGCCAAGCACACCTCTACCTTCATCGCCATGCTCCTTGGGATCGTTTCAACAATAATGCAAAGACCGGCGCGCCTATCAACGCCGTCAAGATAGAGATCGGCATCTCCACCGCGCTCATCGATCGCGCCAATGTATCGATCACCAGCAAATAACTGCTCCCCAACAACAAGCTCATCGGGATAACCTGTTGATTATTCGCACCCACCAACATCCTCGCCATATGCGGAATCACCAAGCCAACCCAGCCGATAATCCCTGCCACCGCCACACTGGTTGCCACAATCAAGGTAGAGCTCACAATAATCAACCCCTTGAGTAACCCCACCGAGATGCCCAGCGATCGTAGCTCATCTTCGGGTAAGGAGAGCAAGTTGATCCGCCAGCGCAACAACCACAAGATCCCAATCGACAACCCCATCAACGGCAGGGCAATCTGTAAATCGCGATAGCTGACACTGCTCAAGCTACCCATCAGCCAATAGGTGATCGTGGGTAATTTATCTTCGGGATCAGCAATAAATTTCATCAAGGAAATAAGCGCCTGAAAGAGCGCCGAGACGATGACCCCAGCAAGCACCAGCACAAAAATCGACCTTGTTCCCCTGCCCACCAAAAGAGCCACCAAAAAGATCGCCAATAACCCACCCAACAATGCCATCATCTGCGTCGGTAAGCCCGTTCCCCACCAGATAATCCCCAGAGCAGCACCAAAGCCCGCCCCTGCCGATACCCCTAAAATATCCGAACTCACTAATGGGTTGGCAAACATCCCCTGTAACGATGCACCAGCCACAGCTAAACCACCCCCCAAAAGCAACGCCATCAAGACGCGCGGAATACGTATTTTAAAGATCACCACTTCGTACACCGACGGCCAACTCACCCCATTGCCCGAAACCCGACTCCAGAGCACGCCCACCACATCACTAAAGGCAATCTGCATGCGACCAAATCCCAAGACCGCCACCCCCAACACAATAGGCAAAAGCGCCATCACTACCCACAACCCCGTCCGACTCACCCGCATCATCCTCTTTTACATCCTTTATAAATTAAAGCGACATCATCAATAATTCATCATCCGAAAGCGCGTATCCATAAAATGCCTGATAGTACCTTGCCGTCTCCTCGCGCATGTCGTACCCAAAGCGATTAGGATAGAGCTTCTGCGCCAACCACAAGAACATCAAAGGTGCATCGCCGTTTGCCGACGCCCAACGATAGATTCCCGTAGGCGTAGCATATACGCGCGCGTTTTGCACCGCATCCACCACCGACCAATCCTGCCCCGCCACCCGATTTGCTAAAATATCCTCTGGTGTAACGGCGCTAAAGTTTGTCATAATAATCACTTGCGGATTCCAGCGATAAATCTGCTCCATGCTTACCTCTTGCACGCGTACCACCTCTGCCTCGGTAACCGGAATACCTCCTGCCACCGTAATCCACTGATTCCCGAAAAAGCCACTACCTGTAACACGCATCAATGCACCAGTATGCGTGTGGATAAAGAGTACCCGCACACGCTCTTCCGGGGAGATACCGGCTAATCCTTGCGCCACCCGATCGTAACTCTCTTGAACGAATGTACGAAAATGCACCACGCGTGCATCATCATCCATCATGATAGCGACCAAATCGAGCCAGCTATGGAGCGTCTCTAAGGGATCCGTTTCATCGATCATCCGCGCCTGAATCGCCAAGGTAGGGATACCCACCTCGATCATCTTTTCAATATTTTTTAGCTGAAGCTCACTTTCAACATACACTTGCGGATTTAGCGCAAGCAGCTCTTCCACATTGAGCAACCCACCCTGCAAAAAACGCGAGGATGCCTGCAAAATTTCTGGCGACATCCGCGATAATAACGTATGACGCGCCACCTCGTACGAGTCAGGATGCACACCCACCAAAGAGCTTGTCTGCCCACTCGCGACGTACCACGCCGGCACAAAGGGTAAAATATTTCCGCTCACTACGCGACTAGGCTCAACAACCACCCTAACCTCACGCGCCAACGCATCTACCACCACAACCTCTTCAGGCGCATCCAACCTATGCGTCGCCTCTTTTGGCGCACAACTCAACAAAAGCGCTATGCATATTCCCGCAAACCCCACTCTCTTATACATCTTGTTCCTCCGCCTATGTTCTAATTAATTTTTGAGATTATTGATATATAGTGTTAGTTCGCTACGTGCGGATTCTCGTGCGGGAAAAAGGATACTCTCGAGATCTTGCTCATTGAGCGAGTAGCCATAGAAAGTTTGATAGTAGGTGCGGATTTCCGACTCCATATCGTACTGTGCGCGTTCTGGATGAAGCGTTTGTGCCATCCACTTGAGCATCAAAGGCGCATCACCACTAGGGGTAGACCATCGATAGACACCCAGCGGAATCTTATACACCTTGCCCCTCTGCACCGCCGATAAGACCGACCAATCTTGTCCCGTAACCCGATTATTCAAGAGATCGATCGGGTGCGTCTCGGTAAAGTTGCTAATCAAAATGATATCGGGATCCCACGCATAGATCTGCTCCATATTCACGGCCTGCGTGCCTTGCACCTGCTCTTCCGCCACATCGATACCTCCAGCACTTCTAATCCAGTAGTTACCCCAAATACCTGCACCATATACCATAATCGTACGTTCATCATGGCTATGAATCATCAAGACGCGAGGCTTCTCCCCATCGGTTACACCAGATAAACGCTGGGCAACATCCGCCTTTGCCTCTTGTGCAAGCTCGCTAAAGTGATGCACGCGTGTATTAGCATCGGTAATCTCCGCGGTCAAATCGAGCCAACTCTGCATCGTCGCAAAGGGATCGCCCCCAGCTTGACTCATCGTTTTCAGTGCGATAGTCGCTAACCCAAGCTCTTCCATTTTTTCGATATTCTTCCCAAAAGCAAAATTCTCCAAATAGAGATCAGGCTCAAGCTTGAGCAGCTCTTCAACATTAAGCTCCCCCTGTTGAATAAATCCCGTCGAACTAGCCAGCAACTCTGGGGATAAGTTTGCCAAGATCGAATACTCCATCGCACTATACGAGCTAGGATGCATACCCACCATCGCCTCGCCCGAGCCCGTTGCCACGTACCACGCCGAGACATACGGATAGGTAAAGCCACTCACCACGCGCCTAGGTGTACCAACCATCGCCACCTCTCTCTTTGCTTGATCAACCACCGAACGCCCTAGCAATGCATCCTCGCCATCTCCCTTTGGCGTACACCCAGCTATCATTGAAAGAACCAAAATACCCGCAATTTTCTTCATCATGTTATTATCCTTTACATGATAATGTATAGCATAAAAAGCAAAATTATACAAGCATTTTATATAATTAAGTTATTAAAAAATCAAAAAAATTATAAAAATATCATCTTCAAGCAAAACAAAAAAATAAAAGAAACGCTCTCTTCTCTTAGTTTACCTTGACACTTTATTCAACGCAGGCGTATAATTAGTTATGCAAAAGCTTAATATGTAATTTTTTGCAAAAAAAATCAAAAAAGGAAGAATTTATGAACAAACTTATCTATTGCTTAGCTCTCTTCTTGCTTTTATCCGCTTGCACCCCCAAAAATGCAAAGCCCGAACCTCCTGCTACGGTACCCAAAGCGGATATGCAAAAATCCCCCAAGCCCACAGAATCTCAAAAGACGATAGAAAATCCACCACAAGCACCTGTAGAAGAACGTCCAGTGTTAAGTGCTGACAAAGATCTTCTCTATATTAACTCTAGCGTAGAGGCAGGAACGCTTACCCTTTATACCTCCACGCCAAACAAAGGACGTACGCCCCTAAATGGAGAAGAGCTAAAGAGACAGGGCTATCGCTTACATATTTATACCCCCTTTGGGCTATTCACCCAAGACAAGGGCTCAACGCTCTTCGTAAGCTCTAGTGGTGGCGACGATCTCCCATCACCAGATGCAAAGATCACCATCACCTTAAGGAACTACCAAGGAGATATCTTCCAGACACTCTCCATTCCCGTTCGAGATAGCTTGATTACCTATCAGTAAGTAACCTTCACGACCGATGTCTCTATACCCACAAGCAATTGTGCTTTATTAAAATCAAAATCAGCCCAAAAGACCCTTTACAGAATAGCCAAAATTGAGTAGAATAGAGGCATCTATGCAAAATCTAGAACAAAAACTCAAACCCATCATCGCCCAGCACGATGAAGTGAGCAAGCTCCTTAGCGATCCCGACGTGGTCAAAGATATGAATCGCTACCGCAAACTTAGCCAAGATTTCTCGCGCTTAGAGGGTGTCCTTCAAGCACACCAAGCCTATCAAGCCACTATTTTAGCCATAGAAAAAAATCGTGAATATATCAAGTCCGAAAGCGATGCCGAGCTCAAAGCCCTAGCCCAAGAGGAGTTAGCCGAATCAGAAGCCTCCCTTATTGAGCAAGAGAAGGCGCTCAAAGTGATGCTCATCCCCGCCGATCCCCTCGACGGCAAGAACGTCATCATGGAGATCCGTGCCGGTACCGGAGGCGACGAAGCGGGGCTCTTTGCTGCCGATCTTTATCGTATGTATCATCGTTATGCCGAGCGTCAAGGCTGGAGTTTTGAGCTCCTTGATGCCAATGAGACCACCATTGGTGGGTTTCGTGAAGTTATCGTTGAAATCTCTGGATCAGGCGTTTATGGTAAACTGCGCTATGAGTCAGGCGCGCATCGTGTGCAACGCATCCCGGTAACCGAGAGTAGCGGACGCATTCAGACCTCCGCGGCGACGGTTGCCGTCTTGCCTGAAGCCGAAGAAGCCGATATTGTCATCCGTAAAGAAGATCTGCGCATCGACACCTACCGCGCCAGTGGCGCTGGTGGTCAGCATATCAACAAAACCGACTCTGCCGTGCGCATTACACACCTTCCCACTGGCGTCGTCGTTGCCATGCAAGATAGCCGTAGCCAGATCAAAAACCGAGAAAAGGCGATGAATATCTTGCGCAGTCGTCTTTTAGAGGCAGAAGAGGCGAAAAATGCCTCCCAGCGCGCCGATGCCCGTAAAAATCAAGTGGGTTCCGGCGATCGCTCCGAGCGTATCCGTACCTACAACTATCCCCAAGGGCGCGTTACCGATCACCGTATTGGCTTAACGCTCTACAAGCTAGACAAGATCATGGATGGCGATCTCACCGATCTCATCGATCCGCTCATTTTGACTGCCAGTGGCGAAGAGATTCTTAGCAATAGCGAGGATTAAGCATGCCGGCTAACCTGCTTCAGGCTCTTGCTCGCATTGTTCAGCAACCGATCCCCAACCTTAAGGATGTTACTTCTGCTAAGAATCGGGCCAATAGCTTGGGAGTCTCACTGGAAGAGTACATTAAGGACGCATTTGCCGATACCTTTCATACCAGTGATGCGCAAGCGCGTCTCAACAAGCTAGCAGGGACGTTCTCTTATCTGGGAAGCCAAAATAATCCGCCCGACATGATGCTTCGTGGAGGAGATGCCATCGAGGTAAAGAAGATCACCGCACGAAATGCTGATCTTGCGCTCAATAGTTCTTATCCAAAGACCCAACTTATGCGCGATAATCCAATGCTCACCAAAGAGTGCCGTCAATGCGAGTGGTGGCAAGAGAAAGATCTTATCTATGCTGTAGGCTTGGTGGATAAGAGCCAGCTTAGTGCGCTTGCCTTTGTCTACGGTATCGATTACGTTGCCAGCGCACCCACCTACGAGCGCATTAAAGCATCGATGAGTACCGGCATCGCCTCTATTCCTGAAGTTGAATTTGCACCCACTAATGAACTAGGACGCGTCAATAAAGTTGACCCCCTTGGCAACACCTACCTCAGAATTCGTGGGATGTGGCACATCAGTAATCCATGGCGAAGCTTCGACTACCTCCCCCAACCACCCACACACGCGGCCTTCTCGCTCATGGCAATCATCAATGACGAAAAATTTCTCGCCTTTCCCCAAAACGATCGCAACGCGCTTCTCGCGCTCACGGTCGATCATCCCACGCTAAACATCGCCAACGTCGTCATTAAAGAGCCCGATGATCCCAGCCAAACCAAGAGCGCCAAGCTCATCACCCTTTATCTATAGAGGTTTTACATGAATATTATCAGCTTATTTTCGGGCGCCGGTGGCATGGATCTAGGGTTTCAAAAGGCAGGCTTTCGCGTAATCTGGGCAAACGAATACGACAAGAGCATCTGGGAGACCTACGAGAAGAACCACCTTAGTCCGCTAGATAAGCGCGACATTCGCGAGATTAACTCTAACGAAATTCCCGCCTGCGATGGCATTATTGGAGGTCCGCCCTGCCAAAGCTGGAGCGCTGCAGGGATGTTGCGCGGTATCAACGACTTACGCGGACAACTCTTCTATGAATTTATCCGTATCTTAAAGGATAAACAGCCCAAATTTTTTGTCGCCGAGAATGTAACAGGCATGCTCGCCGATCTCCATCAAGATGCTGTGAAACGCATCCTTGCCGACTTTACCAAGGCAGGCTACCAAACCCACATTAAAGTGCTCAACGCCAACCACTTCGGCGTAGCACAAGATCGAAAGCGAGTCTTTTATGTGGGCTTTCGTCGCGATCTCACCATCCCCTTTGCCTGGCCCGAACCACTGCTCTCCCGTCCCACGCTAAGCGACGCTATCGCCGATCTCCAAGCAAGCGCGCTTCCTGCCAGCGAAGGCAATAAGCACCAGCAACACCTTCCCATTGCCAACCACGAGTATATGACTGGGGGTTTCTCTACCCTCTACATGTCGCGCAATCGGGTGAGAGGGTGGGATGAGCCCTCATTTACCATTCAAGCCGGAGGACGCCATGCGCCCCTGCATCCGCAAGCGCCCAAAATGCTCTTTGTTGATAAGGATAAGCGCATCTTTCTCCCCGGACACGAACATCTCTACCGTCGGCTCACCGTGCGAGAGTGCGCGCGCATCCAGAGCTTTCCGGATGACTTTATCTTCCACTACCGCGACATCGCCCACGGCTACAAGATGGTGGGTAATGCCGTACCCGTTACCCTCGCCTATCATCTGGGTAAAGCGATCTATCAGGCGCTAGCCCACGCCAAGCCATCAACCAAACGAAAAAAGAAAGAGATAAAACCCTAAGTTGTTTATAAATTAACCTATATCAATGATGCCTAGTAGAGCACCATCCTTTTGGCGTATTTTAAAAGCCAATTGCCCACCTAACATTAACTCAACGCTATCATTGTCAATATAAATCGGATATTTGGTATCAATTAGCCAAATACGTATCTCTTCTGCCTCTGTGCTTATGCTTTCTAGAGTAAATGCGTAATCATAACTAGGAAAAGTTGGCTCATTATTGCCACCTTTCTGCATATACCTCTCATCATATATCACATTAGCAATCTTCATTGCCAGAAGACCATCATAGACATAACCATTCTCCTTTATTTTAAGCCTATACCAATCCCCACCTTCCTCATGCCCAATGCGTGTAAAATTAAGATGTTCTACTGCGCCACTGCTCTTAAGGAGTTGCATTACCACCTCACCCTTACGGGAAATCGACCAAACATCACCGTTTAATGTTGCTGTCAACTGATCATAGGTAATCTCATAATTGCCATAATAGTGAATATAGACCAAGGCTAGCCTAATTGCCTTATCTGCATCATCGATAAATCCCTCTTTCGGTACCTTAAAATCAGTCATCTGTGCCCCGCTATTGCTATTAGCTTGTTCTTTATTTGCAGAAATCCCCGGAATACTCGCCATCCCTAAGCTTATCATCACGATAGCGCCCACTGCTAACATGTTTTTCATTATACGCTCCTTATATTCTTATCGGCACACCATATCGAGAATGAATTCTTGGCTTAGGAAGTTATATTAATCAGTATCCTCTCAAATACTTCTTTATTGTATAACCATCTCGCTACTTTTATGGACATTATGTGGATTCTCACACTATTTTCTTCCTCATCAACATAAAAAAGAAGACCATCATGCTTCGTGCTTATCTCTTCCTCCCACATAAGCAGTTGTTCCCTGCTATATGCACCCGATCGTGAAAGATGGAGTAGTTTCTCTTGGTCAAAAGAGATCGTTACATCATGAAAATGAAACGCAATCGTGCGATCTCCATTTTCAGGGGTATAGTAATCGTGCATGTGGTAGGTTTGTTCGTCCACCAGTGGGATAGTTTGCTCTATTTCTCGATAGCCTGATTGGCTGATATGCTCTTGAAATCGTGCTAGATCCATGCCAAAATAGAGATCAAACGTAAATCCATGTTGCATAAAAGCGGGAATCTCTGCGCTCCCTCGAGGATACCCACAACCAACAAGAAACAAAAAAGTTGCCAAGAACACTCTTTTCACGCTAGCCTTCTCTCCTAAAAACTAAAAAAATAGGACACCTAGAATAAAGGTCATCACCATCACCCCAGCACATTTCGCAAATGCACCCTGCGTAATGGCTACCCTCTCCTCCAAGATTTCTCTTATCTGCTCGTCTAGCTCTGGCTTATCTTCGATAAAATTGGCAAATTCTTTGCCTAATATCCATGGGTAACTATAAATGCTGATATCCATCATCGTCTCGATCATATAGCCGTGCGCTCGGCAGAGTTCTTGTAGATCATCGCCAAGGGTGTGCGCTTTTATCCCCGCAGAAATCATAATAAGCAAAATAACAATAAACGCTATGCCTAATAATATCACCTTACGTATCCTCCATATTGTACAAGGGTCGGATCTCTTCCATATCCAAGGGAATGAACGTTTCGCGATCCATACCAAAGTTATATAGCTCCATGATCTCTAAATATCCATCAATAAAGGAGATAAGCGTTCCACAAAAGAGCTCGCCTTTGTAGCTAAAGTGAAAGGTTTGATAGTTGCTGTCGTTAGAGTAGCCCTTGGTTGGAAGCCCTGGGAAGGGGCGCTGACTGGCCTTTACTTCATCCTGCACAAACTTTAGGTAACAAAACCCACCGGTAAAGTCCATGGTGATCTGTTTTACCTCGCCAAGCTGTGCCTGCCACGCATCGTACCAAGCGGGATTAACCTTGAACATCATCTCTTCGCTAATGAGGCTTAAAATGCGTCGACAAAAACGCCTAAGCAACGCTTGCTCATGCGAAGTAATATAATAAATACCATCTGGTCTAATATAGTAAAGATCATGTAAAAGCGTAATGTCATAATCCATGGTTACTCCTTTTTGGCTTGGAATAAACTAGATAATTGGATCCATCAATCTTGTTCTGGCGCCTAAAACCATCCCATCTTCTGCACGTAACAATATGCGTGGTCTTGAACCATCTTCTATCAATAAAGAATATGGTTCTACTCTGTTTTCATAAGGTAGGTAGAGTCCCTGAACGTACCACACGCCTTTGTAGTAACCAACTTTTAAAGGGATATAATCCAGTATATCATCTTCAAAAGATTTATCCTTATAATAATATCGAATCATCGCATCGGCAGCACTTTTTGCATCAGGAATAGCAGGAGTATCTCCCTTGGGTAAGTGCTTACCCGCCTCAATCTCTTGAAAAATTTGTTTAAATTTCTTAATATAACCAATAGTTACCTCTATATCGAGGACTTTAAAATAGGTGCTATGGGCATCATTTACCCTAACCTCTGCCTCGTAGCCCGTGGCTTGCTCATTGTTTGCAGAAATTCCTGCAATACCCACCATCACTATACCTATCATCACGATAGCCCCCACTGCTAACATTTTTTTCATTATACGCTCCTTATATTCTTATCGGCTTGGGGGTGATCCTTCCTTTCATACTTTCGCACATAAAGCTTAGAAACACTATCCATCCATCCATAAGCTCTCTTTGGTGTAGCTAAAAATGATGTTGGGAATGACCGAGATCGTGAGAAAGGGATAAGCAAGCAGACCATGCACCACCGCATTACGGCAAAAGGTTATCTTTGTACCATCTTTACGATAAAACTCTAACCCAAGAATCCGCTGTCCTAGTGTTCTTTTGGCTAGAAAAACATACGTACCTGCCACAATCCCCAAAAAAACTGGCGACAATAGATGGGCAAAAACTGTCTCAGGAACCATCACTCCACTGGCTGACGATAGCATGGCGATGAATTTTACACTAGAGCCCCATAAAAAAATTATGATATAAAAATCAATCATAAACGAAGCTATTCTCTTAAGATATATCACTCCAAAACCTCCTCTATCAATGAAAATTCCACGGTATAATCGGCGTTGGCCTCGTGCAAGAGGCGCTCGAGGTAGACGATATTGAGAAAGCCCCGTTCGATTGCTAACAAAAAGAGGCGTTGTGCCTCGCTAAAGATATCGGCTTCGCCCGTGGTTTGGTAAATGCCTAAGAGCGCGCGCCCTTGTAACACGAGTGCCTCTGCATCTTCTTCATTGGTGAGGGTGAGCACCGCTTGGCTGTAGACCAGCGTGGCTTGCCAATTCTCTTGGCTAAGGTAGATCGAGGCGATACCGCGCATCGCATGGAGCATCAGATCGAATTCACTCTCGGTGATGAGGCGCAAGACCTGCTGATAGTCAGCCAGTGCACGCTCCTCTTCACCCAATAGGAGGCGAATTTGTGCGCGCTTAGCGTAGAGCTCGGTAAGTTCGGGGTAGAGGTGGATGATACGGGTGATCTCGGTGTGCGCCTCGTCGGTTCGCCCCAAACGTAAGAGCGGTTCAAGCTGGCTAAAGAGCGCTGTTACGTTATCGGGATCTCGTTCCAACGCTTGTTGATAATCTGCTAATGCTAGCTCTTCATAATGCGGAAGCATCAGGAGCGCCCACGCCCGATTGATGTAGGCTTGTGGATTATTGGGGTCTAACTGCATTTGACGGGTAAAAAAGTCGCTCGCTTGCGGATAACGCCCCTCGCGCATGGCAATAATGCCCAAGACACCATTAAGACGCGCATCCGCCTCGTGTAAATGACGCGCATAGAGCGCATCGGCTTTGGCTAGCTCGATCTCACCTAACTCGAAGTAGGCGATGGCGCGAAAGAGACGTGCCTCAAAGTGGAGAAAATCTTCCGACAAGACATACGAAAAGTCCTCAATTGCATGCTCCATACTCTCCCCAGAGAAGAGCAATTGTCGCCCACGGTGAAAGTGCATCTCGAGCAACTCATCGGCGCTCTGCGCCCAAAGCGATAAGGGCAAAGTGCCCAAACAAAGAAGAGTAACTCCCACCCATCTGCTTACATTAAAATGATTTATCCATTGCTTCATATTGCATTTTCTCCCATTGAGCTAATTGTTCGGGGCGTAGCAAAGGCAGTAATAGCGAAGGATCGATCTTCTCCCCCGCCGTAGCATAACCAAGCCGACGCGAAAAGTATTTTGCCCCGTGATAATCGCTCCCGCCCGTAACCAGTAACCCTAACGACTGGGCAAGCGCGACAAAACGACGGCTCTCGTTTGCCTTACAACTGCTGTGATACGCCTCTAAACCATCCACGCCAATCGCTTTAAACTGCGCGAAACTCTCCGCCATCACCCGCCAAGATTGATAGAGTGAAAGCGGATGCGCCACAATCGCCTTACCTCCAGCTTGATGAATTAGCGCCACCGCCTCTGCTAGCTCAAACGACTCTTTACGGATATAGGCAGGTCGACCGTTCGCTAGGTAGAGATCGAAGGCCGCCTGCTGGCTCTTCACATATCCTTTCATAAAGAGGTAGCGCGCGATATGCACCCGTCCCACCACGTCTTTGGCAAGCGCACGAATCTCGGCGTAATCGCAGGGTAGACCAAGGGCATTGAGCTTGGACAAAATTTCAACATTGCGCTCCTCACGCTGTTTTTGTTGCTGGTCTAATGCAAGAGCAAGTTGTTGCATCGCCTGACTTTTTTTTGCATCAAAGTTAAGCCCTAAGAGGTGAAAAGCACCACGTTGCGCGTTAATCTCGATCTCGATACTCGGTAAAAAGAGCATACCCAACGCCTCTGCTTGCTGGCTAGCTTCGTCAAGCCCTGCAAGTGTATCGTGATCGGTAAGCGCTAATGCACGTACGCCACCCTTAAATGCCACATCCACTAAAACGCTCGGCGCATCTGCCCCATCCGAAGCAGTGGAGTGGCTATGTAGATCAATTAGCATGAAAACTCCTATAAATTATCTTGATTATCGTCGAATCTTTCGCCTGTGTCTAGGCAAAAAAGAGAAAAATAAGAAGTTTTAGCTATTTTATCCAAAAAATTCGTTACAACAAAAGCATTTACTTGATTTTTTTAGCCATTTATGCTACCCTTATCCATTATGGATAATCAGAAAGAAGCTTTTATCTCCTTGCCTATCGCAGGATTCGTTGTGGCCGCCATCTACGTGGCGAGCAATATTTTCGCCAATATTCTCTCGGTAAAGATGCTTTATCTACCCTTTCCTTTCCCCTTTCAAGAAGTGGATGCTGGTACGATTATTTTTCCGGTCTCGTTTATTGTGCGCGATATGCTCCATAAAAATGCCGGACGCAAGATCGCGTCGGTCGTGGTAATCGCCATGGTGATCATTAGCATTGCGATGGTGGGGCTCTTTCAGCTTGCCGTTGCCCTTCCCCCCTCCCCCCAATGGCACGCTAGTGGCATGCAAGAAGCCTTTGCGCTTATCATCGGGCAGAGTAGCCGTATTGCGCTAGCAAGCATCACCGCGCTCTTGATTTCAGGACTCTTCAACACCTTTGTCTTTAGTAGAATCATCCGCACCAACCCCGAAAAAAAAGATATCCTCGCCAGCATGATCAGTAACCTGCTCTCTATCATCTTAGATACAATACTCTTTGCTTTAATCGCCTTTGGGGGTATCTTGCCATGGGCAACAATGATCTCAATTATTATGGTCAATATCGTACTTAAGTCGATCATTGCCCTAGTTGGTGCGCCTTTAGTGCGTCTTATCAAGGTACAAGTCGATCCAAAATTGCTATAAAGAAATTAATTAAGCAATATTATTAAAATATCTGTTGACAAAAAATATCTTTTTTCATACAATGTTATGAATTAGGAGGCATGTTTATGCAAAAGAAAGGTTTGAAAATTGCCATCATTGCTATCGTTTTGTCGTTGTTTATGGTGGGATGTACCGGCGTTGGCAACGTCATTTTCCATAACAATGGGGTAAATGATAACGTACGCGTAATTGGACCCGTAAGCGTTCGTGAGGATGACAAGCGCATTGTTAAAGGAGAGGTTCAAGGTGTACGCGCTGCTCTCATTCAGATCGCAGAAGAGAAGTACGGCACAGATATTGATAATGTTATCGATATTGAAGAGTCTATTCTCGTCGACGGAGCATCCAAATATCGCGTATTCAGCGGTATTGCTGTTGTCTATAAATAAAAATATCTTTATTTATGAAAAAGCCCACCAACTGGTGGGCTTCACAATTTATTTGGTGCTATCCAAATACTCTTGCAAGTTAGATTTAATCACCGCGACCTTAGGCCCAAAGATAACCTGTACGCCCGTACCCGCTAAGAGTACGCCATTAGCGCCTGTTCTCTCTAAGATCTCTTTTTTCACCGCGCTAGGATCACTAACCGTAACACGTAAACGAGAGATACAATTGTCCAAAGAGGTGATATTCTCACGTCCCCCCAAGCCCTCCTCGAGCATTTTGGAAAGGGCAATCTCACTCTCACTAAGGCTTGCACCCTCTTTCTTCTCGCCCTTTGCCTTACGTGCATCGACATCAGCACGGGTGTAGAGCTTAACATCCTCAACATTATCCTCACGCCCTGGGGTCTTAAAGTTGAACTTCGTAATTAGGAAACGGAAGGTAAAGTAGTACAAGAACATATAAGGAATACCAATGATAAAGATACGTGGCCAGTTGGTCTTAGATGCACCTTGCATCACACCAAAGAGCACGTAGTCGATGATACTACCAGAGAAGGTCTGACCTACGGTAATATCGAGGATATGCATAAACATAAAGGATAATCCCGCAAAGACTGCATGCACACCATAAAGCAAGGGCGCAGCAAACAAGAAGGAGAATTCTAGTGGCTCGGTGATACCCGTAACAAAGGCCGTAAGCGCTGCAGAAAAGAGTAATCCATACACTTTACTCTTATTCTCTGGCTTAGCTGTGTGATACATTGCCAAGGCTGCTGCAGGTAGACCAAAGAGCATAAAGGGAAATTTACCCGCCATAAAGCGCGTAGCCTCTACGGAGAATTCCGTGGTGCTACCACTTGCCAACTGTGCAAAGAAGATGTTTTGTGCACCTTCTACCATGCGACCATCAATTTCCATAACACCACCCACGGCTGTTTGCCAGAAAGGCATATAGAAAACGTGATGCAGACCAAAGGGAATCAAGGAGCGCTCAATAAGTCCATAGACAAAAGTTCCCGCATAACCCAATGTGTTAACCAAATCACCCATCGCCAAGATAACGTTCTGTACCGATGGCCAGATAAGATAAAGCACACCACCAATCACCAAATGCACCAACGCCGTAATGATTGCCACAAAACGCGTACCACCAAAGAAGGAGAAGACTTCGGGAAGTTCAATTTTGTAGAAGCGATTATGTAAGTAACTCGTCGTTAGACCAACAATCATACCACCAAAGACACCCATCTGCAACGTAGTGATACCCACCGCGCTACCGATAGCACCCTCAGGCAATGCCCCCGGAGCAAGCTTATTGTTCAAGGTTAAAAGCGCCGAAATCGTTGCATGCATCACAAAGAAACCAACCGCACCCGCAACTCCAGCCACCTCTTTCTCTTGCTTGGCCATACCCACAGCCACACCAATCGCAAAGAGCATCGGTAAGTTGCCAAAAATAACATCTCCAGCCTCTTTCATCACGGTTAACACCGCAAACATGAAACCACCACCAAAGAGGGTGTTCAAAATCGGATACTGCGCCAACGTAACGGAATTCGTAAACGAAGCACCAATACCCAACATCAAACCTGCTACCGGCAAGAGTGCGATAGGCAACATAAACGCCCGCCCTACTCGCTGTAACACACCAAAAATAGTCGCACCTACGCTATTTCCATTAGCCATATTTTAATCCTCCAATCTATCTTCTTCGATTGTTTTTGCATATCTAACAGGCAATCTCCTTCAACCTAGCCCGCCAAACATCCATCAACAACCATTTTTATCCCATCTCTATCAACAATCCACACAGACCTTTAGCTCTTCTGTTCATCTTCCTCAATCATCGCTATGCGCTTGGCATGACGCTCGCCCTCAAAGGTGCTAGCCAGCCACGTATCCACAATCATCTTCGCCATGTCGATACCCACCACTCTTGCGCCAAACGCTAGAATATTGGCATCATTGTGCATACGCGCCATCTTTGCGGTATACGGCTCGCTACAGACCACCGCACGAATCCCCGTAACCTTATTCGCCGCCAATGAAATGCCCACACCCGTACCACAAATCACGATGCCCAGCTCGCACTGGCCATGCACCACCTTATGTGCCACAGCTCGCCCATACACCGGATAGTCGCAACTCTCCTTGCTATAAGTTCCACAATCTTGCACGGCATAACCACTCTCTTCCAAATGCTTCGTGATCTCATTTTTTAACTCATACCCAGCGTGATCAGAACCGATTGCGATCTGCATTTTATCTCTCCCTTTTTAAAAAATAAAATTCTACATAATAATTGCATAAAATTTAGCAAAATACCATATTTCACTCTATCTCTTCTTTAATAATACGCATGGATAGCACTCCTGTCAAGCACTATCGTTCTATGCGCCAGAAGAACACCATAAGTAAATATCATATAAATTAATTAACCTCTTTACCAATTGCATCAACGCTCTCCTCTAGGGTGGCGTAGTAGCCCGATAGCCACGCGCCGTACATGGCGTTGCCGGTGAGCTCGGGCTGATTAAAGCGTAAGACGTGTAGCGGGTGATGACTCAACCGACGCTTCATCGCATTGAGATCCTGATGGTATGTTTGTCCACCGCAGAGCCGAATTTGCTTTACGTTAATCGGTTGCATCTCGTTCCAGATACGCGTAATTTTTGCCACATGGAGCTGAATTTCTACCTCATCTAAATCATAGTTATGTTGCTGCATCAACTGCCCTACCTCGTTAAAGACCACCCCCACATTATAGAGATGTGGTAGTACATGTGGCGTGATGCGCCAAAAGGAGTCAACCGTAGGGAGCAGGGACGTATCGGGGATTTGGTTTGTAATGAAATTAATCCCCTCGCTCATCCCAGCGCGATTTAAGACATCGCCTACCTGTGTAGATTGGCTACCCAACAGCGCCGATAAAAAGTCGAAGGTTGTGGTATACACTACCACCCGTCGAGGAAGCATCCACGCTTGACGTAGTGCTTGTCGCACCGTACCAATTGCCGTATCTTGAGCATATGGAGGAAACCAATCAGGCGAAAACCCGTATGCTTGGATCTCTTCAGGCGACCAGATCAACTCCCGATACGCATGATTGGGCAAAGAGGTTACCACTTCGCCCGTGAGCCAGTACGCAATAAAATCAGGCGCATTCACAAAGTAATGCACTTGTTCGCTAAGCCTTGGCTTTTTCCTCAAGAGATACGCAACCTTGGGCAAAAAATACGAAGCAATATTCGCTTGCTTTGCCGGATAATATGCCCCCTTGGCGTAGTAGAAACTTGGCTTAAGAATTTGTTGATTACGCAAAATCGGTACAATAGTTGGCCCCTGCCCACTAATGACAATCTGCGCTAAATCGGCACGTTCGGCGTGGGCTAAGGAGCTTATCAGCTCTTGAATAGCGACAATCCAACTAGAAGCATCTTGGCGTTTGTAGATCACACGACCTAAGCTACGCAAGAGGCGACTCTCCAAAAAGATCGCCCCCTTTACGCTCGATGTGCCTAGGTCAATGCTCAAGATCATTGGCTACTCGTCTTCGGCATTAAGCAATTTTTGAATCACCTCATTGTTATCCAAGAGCGGGCTTAACGTGCGATCAGTATGCAGGCGCATCAAAACCTCGGCAAAGAGCTTCGCGACATCGGCTTGAATGTACCACGATCGCTCGAGTAAGTCAGATGAGTGCGCTACCGCGTTGGTGCTAATTAGTCGCCAAAAGAGCCCTGCGTCGTAGGCTTTTTGAAACTGCTCTACCGCATCGGCATCGAAAAAGGGCAAACTAATCGCGATGATCACGCGCTTTGCACCATTTTCACGCATTTGCTCAAGCGCCTTAATCAGCGTTCCACCCGTACCTAGCATGTCATCGGCAAGAAAGACCGTCTTGCCCGCCACATCGCCTAAAAGCTTCGCGCCTTTAATATTAGAGTCGCTAGCATTCTTGCTGACCTTACTATAGTCGCGCTCTTTATACATCATCGCCAAAGGTCGCCCCAGCGAGTTGGCGTAGTAGCGATTACGCCCTAACGACCCCGTATCAGGTGCAAGTACCACCAAGTCTTCTTCTTTTAGGTTGATAATCTGCTTAAGCGCTTTAAGAATAGGGTAGTTCGCATGAAAACTCTCTAAGTGGAGATTTTTAAAGGTGTGATCAATATCCCGGGAGTGAATATCCAGCGTAATGATACGATCCACGCCCATATCCTCTAAAATACGTCCCACTAGCGCCGCGGTGAGTCCCTCCCTACCTTTACGCTTGTGCTGTCTAGCATAGGGATAGGCCGGTAAGATGCAAGTGATGCGCCCCGCGCCCGCGCCCTTGGCAGCATCCACCGCCGTAAGCAGTGTCATATAATGATCATTAACTGCATAAACTTTAGGATCAGCGCCCTCGTAATGAGCGGGAACCTTACTATACATATCCTGAATAATATAAATATCGCGCTCGCGCACACTGCCTAAAAGTTCGGTCTTTACCTCGCCGTTGGCAAAACAGGTGAAGGTGGCATCCACCTTAAAGCGTGGCATTCTAAATTTTTCTGCCGATCCACGTGGAGAGATACGCGCCGTCATGAGATCATCGCTTAAATTGAGGATCTTGAGCGCAAATTCTTCTTCAAATCCATAGGTATTGGCAATCGACTTACACTTACGCAAGAAACGATGTCGCCAAAACTGCTCCACAAAATGAATCAACTGCGCAGAAAAAGTCTCCGCCCCCGGACAGACCACAATCCCTAACGGTACACTATTAAAGGTTCCCAATCTCCCACTCCTTACTCAATATCTTTCATTATAACATATAATAAGCAAATAGTCTATCCTCTTCACGGTAGCTTCGACACAGTGATATACTTTTTAGCCAAAGAGACGCTCATTAGCGCCCAAGGTTGCATCGATAACCTGCCCCAGTGCACCCATACGTTCGTAAAGTCCTAAAAAGGAGGCGCGATAGACATGTTCGTTATGGAGCAAATAGACATCATACCCATTCACCGCCAACGCACCCAACGTGAAACGATAGGGCTCTGGATGCTCTTTAAGCCATAGCTCCACGCTATAGCGCTCTTGCACACCCAAGCCATAACGCTGTAGGCTCTGATTACTGCTATTCTCCACCAAATAGGCATACTTAGCGCTCTGTAAGCTCGATATCAAGCTCATAACCAACGGGCTATCCACCCCATAAGCGCGCACGGCATCGAGATTGGAAGAGAAGATCCAACGTTGAGGATCATCAAGATCTGGCACCAGCGTGAGGACGATTTGCCCGCGCTCGATCACCAGCTTCTCCACGTCTACCACCTGGAAACCCTGCAAGCGTACCCGTTCGGGTAAGCGACTACTGTTCCATTGATAGGCAATATAAACGCCCACGCCTACCACCACGAGATAAAATATCACAGCTAATTGTCTCATCCTCGCCTCCTTCGTACTCGTCTTGCTAACATCCACCAGAACACATTTCCCATCACCCAACCAAATCCCAAAACCAAAAGAGCTCCATAATATCGCTCACGCATCTCTCTACCGGCGAAGGGGCGCTTCATCGTAGAGGTAGGCAACAAGCGTAATTGCGCATCTAATAACGCCTCATCACCCACGATATATCGCGCCAACGCCTTGGCCTGCTCCAAATTATGCACGGTTCCGGCATCTTCCATCATGTTGCTAAGCCACGTGGTACTGCCCACCACCACCAGTGTACCCATCTTATTATCCCTTTGTTCGATACTCGCTAGCCAACGCACATCAGCATCGCCTCGCCAGTCGCCACTCCAGAGTTGAAAAATGTTAAACTCAAGCTCACCCACCTGCTCCTTAACCAGTGCCGAACTGACCACCAAGGGTTCCCAACGATCGCTATGTGGCGTAAGGGCAACACTCATCAAAGGGGCAATACCCGTCAACCCATCTACCAACGGCGATCTCAGGCGTGATCGGCGACCACTCAACCAAAGCGGATAATTCGCCAGCCCCGCTCCGCTCTCCAAGAGATAGCCATCAGGATCAAGCAGTAAATTACGTCCCACACTCAATCCCTTATCCCCTAAATAGCGATGCAAAGGCGATGGCGATAGACGCTCAATCGGATAGCCAGGATGTGTGCTGAGGCGCACGCCCATAGTATTAATCCAGAGGCCCTTACCCTTAGCACGTTCGGCATCTAAAATGGCTAAATCCTCGGTGGTTAAATCGTTGCCACCCAAAACCAAATATCCATCCACTTCCAAGTGCGCCAACCACCTACGATTTTCGGCAGTCAACCACTCAATATCAAATTCTCGTGCCAACATGGTGGAAAGTAGGGAAAAATCTTCTGCGTGTTGATCCTGATCAAGGATAAGCAAAAGACGTTTGGGGGTCTGTCGTGTCAACCGACGCACCGCAATCGTCATCGCCTCGTCCAGCAAGCGCCCGTCACGTAGTTTAGGTTCACGTACCACCAAATCACGATAGTGCATCAACAATCCAGCATACTGATCCGCGCCCCCCAACTCGGCAACTGCACGAAAGCCCATGCGCGCACCCTCAGGAGATTGAATCGAAAGCTTCTCTACATGCAGATGTTTATTCACCCGTTGATACGCATAAAGACGACGCATCAACCAGCGCTCCTGCCCCAACCACGCCAAAGCATCAGTGCGTACGCGTTGCACAATTAAGGGATCTTTCAAGCGCTTTGCCTCTTGCCTAAATGCCGGCGAGGGCTGATGCATCTGTCGTTGGGTGATGTCTCGCTCGATCGGCAAAAAAAGCAAAAAACTCCCCACAATCAAGACACCCAGCGCCTTAAACCCATCCTTACGCGATACCTCCCAACAATAATTGGCGATAGACTCCACGCGATAAATCAGCGTTAGCCACCAGATGCCCAGCACCATCGACCAAAAGATCGCATCAGCCAGAGAGAATATCCCCAACCGCAAATTACGCACCCGATAGCCATACGAAAAAAATTCTACACCCATCGCCAAGGCAGGGAGTCGATCCCACAAAAACGCCGAGAGTAATCCACCACCCACAAAGAAGAGTTGCATCAGATAGATCGTGATAAGCGCCAGCCAGCTAGAACGAATCCAACTACCTATCGCAAAACTGACCAAAAGTGTCCAACTGGTCGCAAGCAAAAGCTCTAAGATACCACCCACAACTAAGCCGATATCGAAAAAGTACCAATAGCTACCCACCATAAAAATGAGCATCCAGAGCAAAAGCGTAGAGATATGTAACCCCAGCCACGCCACCAAGCGCGCCACAAGCCAATATCGTGGACGTATCGGCAAACCAAGCCATACGCTATCCACGCCATAACGCCCAATCTGTACCTCCGAAATCACAAAGAGCGGCAAGACCCAGAGCGTCAAACCACTGACAATAGTGCCAAAAACTAAAGGAGCGCTTGCCAAGTGAATCGGAAATTGATAGAGTAAAAGATAGATGCTTAAGGCTAATCCTAGTAACAAAAATTGCCACCAAAAAGAGTGCCTGCGTCTAAGCAATCGCGTCATCTCTAGCCCTAGCAATCCTTTAAACATCGGCCAACATCTCCTGCTGTAATTGTGCGAAGATCTCCTTGCTAGGCAGATGATACTCCACGCGACGCTCTTTTACCCAAAGCAGATAATCCGCAAGCTTGCAATCTTGCACTAAATCATGCCCGCTCATCACCACCGCTTGCTTAGCACCTAGACCTTGCAAAAGTGCTCGCATTTTACGCGCTTGCTCGCCGTCAAGACCCGTTAATGGCTCATCCAAAAAGAGAAATTGAGGCTCCCCTAAGAGTACCCCCGCCACACCTAAGCGCTTCTTCTCCCCAAAGGATAACTCCTTAATTGGCTTATCTTTTAGGGGGGATAAGCGCACCTGTTTTATTACATGTTGAACATTCGTAGTTGCTTTGGCTTTATCAAAATGGTGATAAACCAAGGCCAATTGCTCCAGATGGTGCGCCACCGTCAACGAGGCATCACCCACCCATAAATCAGGCAGTAAACGCACCAGATCACGCAAGGCAACATCGATTTGAAACGATCGCAGACCAACCTCGTCCCGATAAACTAATTGCCCATCACTTGGTGCCAAGCGCCCGGCAAGCAAGTGTAACAAGAGGCTCTTGCCCGCGCCATTCTTACCCACCACCAAGCCTAATCCTTGATGAGGAATCGAAAGGGCATCGATACGCAAAAGCTCCTGCTCCCCACGCCGATAAGCCAATTTATCCGCGACAAGCGCACCTTTATTGATCATAAATGAGTGGCCCTTTGTGAAAAACCTCCGGCCTCCCCATCGCCACCGCCTGCTCGTAGAGGGCGAGGGTCTTCTGGGCATTACCTTGCGCAGTAAAATCCTTGGCGAGCGCCAAGCTCCCTTCGCGATAACGTGCGTAGATTGCCTCATCGCGCAGTAACGAAATAATCGCTTCGCCCACCGCCTCATCGGTTGCATGTTGAGAGCCATTCACTCCATCCACCACCAAGCCAATATACGCTGAATCTTGCCGACTAATAATCGGTAACCCCGAAAGCAACGCCTCAATCAAGGTCATCGGTTGCACCTCGCTCAAGCTAATGGTAACATACAGGTGCGCAATTGCATAGTAATTAACCATCTGCGCATGCTCCACGCGTCCTGCAAAGATCATCCGCTTGGTTAAATTTAGGCTAATCGCCTCGGCTTTAAGCGACTCCGCGTCCACTCCATCGCCAATAAAGATCGCCACCACATCATCTTGCTCCTGCATAACGTTTGTCAAGAGTGCAAAGAGTTCTCTTGCGCGCTTTTCTGGAGCAATGCGTCCCACAAAGAGAATCACCTTCTGCTCTGGGAGAATCCCAAAATCGGATAATATCTTCTGCTGTATTTCTTTATTTGTTTGAGAAAAAAAAAGCGACGCATCCACCCCGTTGTTGATACGCACCCCTTTAATTTGAATATGCGTTAAAAAATCCTGCGCCTTCTGACTAGGAGCAATAATCGCCGTAACCTTACGCAAAAAAAAGTGATAGGCAAACGCAATATTTCGCTCGGTAAGTAAGCGCCCACGAAAGAGATAGTGCTTATAGTCCGCCCACATGGTATGCACCGTGTGGATATGCGGAATCTTCATTGCCTTAGCACAATAACGCCCCGTCATCCCTTGCGGAAGCTCGGTGTGCGTATGAATAATCTCAACCTTATCCTTTTTAAGTTGATGCAAAATACGCATACGATTCGGTAACGCCCAAAGATTCTCCTCAGCACCAAGCTTAGGCACCATCACTGCTCGACTGCGCACCACTTGCTCTTCTAATTCGTTTGTGTCATTGGGAATATGGATTGTGTAGACAAAAACCTCATGCCCCATTTTTACCAATTCATGCTTCAACTGGTTAACGGCTACCGCCACTCCATTCTTTTGCGGTAAGTATGTATCCGTAAATAAAGCAATCCTCATGTACCAACCATCCTTCGCCAAAAGAGTTCTCTACTATTCATAATAAACGAAAAAGAGCTCTTGAGCAAGAGAAAATCGCTCAAGAACTCCTTTCCTATCTACATGCTACTCATCGTCTAGATCAATTTCGCTCATGCCAAAGTCGCCACCATTTTCGTAGGTGTAAACCTCGTCAAGCTCGGCGCTCTCCACTTCGACCTCATCTTCGGCAAGCTCTTCGTTCATACGTTGACGCGCCAACTCTTGCTCCAGACGACGATTCTCTTTCGTCTCTTGCACCAAGTCATCCAAGTCAGTATACTCCTGATTCGAGAGCTTCATCTTGCGATAGCGCTTCATCCCCGTTCCAGCAGGGATAAGGTGTCCAATGATGACATTCTCCTTGAGACCCTTAAGATTATCCACCTCGCCGGCAATGGCAGCGTTGGTAAGTACCCGCGTTGTCTCTTGGAAGGAGGCCGCCGAGATAAAGCTACCAATATTCAAGCTTGCACGTGTAACACCCAACAAGAGTGGACGCGCAATCGCCACCTCTCCACCATCGGCATGCACCCGCGCATTCTCATGGTGAAAGTCGTACTTATCCACCTGCTGGCCATAGATAAAGCCCGTGTCGCCAATCTGAACAATCTCCATCTTACGCATCATCTGACGGATGACAATACCCACGTGCTTATCATGAATCTGCACACCCTGCATGCGATAGACCGCCTGTACCTCACGCAACAAAAATTGCTGAAGCGCTTGTTCGCCCAAAATCTGCAAGATATCATGCGGATCGGTCGCGCCATCACACAGTGGCTCCCCCGCCTCTACCATATCACCTTCACGCACGAGTAAGTAGCGACTCATCGGCACTTGGTGCTTAAATTCTTTGCCAAAGGGATCTTCCACCACAATGGTACGCTTGCCCTTGGTTACGCCTCTAAAGTGCACCTTACCCGAGATCAAACTCAAGACAGCGGCATTGCGCGGACGACGCGCCTCAAAGAGCTCGCTAACCCGAGGCAGACCGCTGGTAATGTCCATCGACTTCTGACTCTCTTTAAGCATACGCGCCAGACGCGTTCCCGCCTCCACAAATGCACCATCTTGTGTCTCATTCGCAAGATAGGCGTGTCCCGGTAAGTAGTAGACACCCAAAACATCGCCATGATCGCTCAAAATCTCGATGCGAGGCTGCGCAGACTCATTGGAGAGATCGGTGATTTTACGCTCGGTAGCACCGGTATCTTCATTGGTCTCTTCGCGCAACGTACGCCCCAACTCAATCTCCACAAAGCGCATATATCCGCTTTGCTCGGCAATAATGGGGTCAGAGAAGGCGTCAAAGCTTGCCAAAGCCTCACCGGCAGGGATCATCTGCCCCACCTTTACCACCACTTCTGATCCGTTACGGATGGTGATATTCTGCTCATTGGCCATCAAATAGATATGCTTACCATGATAGTCAATATACCCCAGCGCCGAGGCATGGATCTTCTTACCACCAGCCTTCACCATAAGCACCTCGTCTTTAACCACCCGACGAGGAAAATCTCCCACGAGCTTATCGTCTTTAGCGATTTGTTCGCTCTGCAATACCTGACGCAATGTCAACGATCCACGTCGCGTGAAGAGGAGCTTAGAACCCTCAAGCTCAATGTAATTACCCTGAATCTTCTCGATATAGACATCGTACTTAAAGCTTACCTTATTATCTTCACTCGCCGTGCTCGCCGCACCGCCGGTATAGAAAGTACGCATGGTTAGCTGGGTACCCGGTTCACCAATCGACTGGGCAGCGATCGTACCGACGGCTTCGCCCACGTTGACCAAGTGCCCACGCGCAAGATCGCGTCCATAACACTTCTGACAGACCCCATACTTCGACTCACACGCTAAGACCGAACGCACCTTAACCGAATCAAAGCCAAGATCCTCAATCACCAGAGCGCCCTCTTCGGTAATCTCCTCACCAATATCTATCAAGACATCGCCTGTAACTGGATGCGCCAAACGCTCCAAAGAGAAGCGCCCCGCCAGACGGCTAGAGAGCGATTCAATAACCTCTTCTCCATCCTTAACCGCAGCCAAGACCAAGCCATTGATCGTACCACAATCCTCTTCGTTGATCACCACGTCTTGGGCAATGTCCACCAAACGACGGGTCAAATATCCAGCTTCGGCCGTCTTGAGCGCCGTATCCGAGAGACCTTTTCGCGCACCGTTACTCGAAATAAAGTACTCGATAACCGAGAGACCCTCTTTAAAGTTAGAACGAATCGGCAACTCAATAATATGTCCATTGGGTTTGTTCATCAAACCACGCATCGCCGCCAACTGACGAATCTGGTTACGCGATCCACGCGCACCTGAGTCTGCCATCATATAGACGCTATTAAATCCACCCTTAGCAACCTCCAGCTTCTTCATCATCAAATCCGTAAGCTGATCGTTAGCATTCGACCACGTCTGAATCGCGCGTTGGTAGCGCTCTTCATCGGTAATATGGCCCTTCTTATACTGTTCAGAGATACGCACAATCTCTTTGTTGGCGGCCTCCACCATGCTCTTCTTCTCTTCTGGCACAAGAATATCATTCATCGAGATAGAGGCACCAAAGAAGGTTGCATAACGATATCCCGTATTCTTAATGGCATCTAACATCTGCACCGCGGTATACGAACCATGTTCGGCATAGACTTGCGCAATCAAACGACGCACCTGCTTATCGCCCAGTGTCTCGTTGACAAAGGGCACTTCATCGGGCATATTTTGGTTAAAAATCATGCGCCCTGGGGTCGTCTTGACCCACTCATTATTCAGGCGAACAAAGCAGAGCTGATGATAATCCAATACCCCACGCTCGGCAGCCATTAAGACCTCATCCTCACCCGAGAAGTAGCGGAGCTTTTCGCCCTCTTTCTCAAGGTAGTTCTTGGTAAGGTAATAGATACCCAAAATCATATCCTGACGTGGGTAGACCACCGGTTGACCATTTGATGGGTTGAGCAAGTTGTTCGTCGACATCATCAACGTCCAACACTCAATCTGTGCCGCCTGCGTCAATGGCACGTGCACCGCCATCTGATCACCATCAAAGTCGGCATTAAACGCGGTACAAACCAGCGGATGCAGACGAATCGCCTTGCCTTCTACCAGCACTGGCTCAAACGCCTGCATACCCAAACGGTGCAGGGTCGGCGCGCGGTTTAAGAGGACAGGATGCTCTTTAACTACTTCGTCCAAGACATTCCAAACCTCAGGCGCTTCTTGCTCCACCAAAATTTTTGCTTTTTTAATATTGCTTACAAAATCTCTGTCGATAAGCTTTTTCATAATAAAAGGCTTAAAGAGCTCCATCGCCATCTTATTAGGCAAACCACACTGATGAAGCTTGAGGTTTGGCCCAACCACGATAACCGAACGCCCCGAGTAGTCAACACGCTTACCCAACAAGTTCTGGCGGAAACGACCACTCTTACCCTTGAGCATATCACTTAACGATTTAAGCTGACGGTTGCCCGACCCCTTCACCGCCTTCTTCTTTTTACCATTATCAAAGAGTGCATCAACCGCCTCTTGAAGCATACGCTTTTCGTTACGGATAATAATATCAGGGGCCTTTAGCGTAATCAAACGCTTGAGGCGGTTGTTTCGGTTAATCACACGGCGATAGAGATCATTTAAGTCAGAGGTGGCAAAACGCCCACCATCAAGCTGTACCATCGGACGTAGTTCTGGTGGCAAGACCGGCACAACATCAAGGATCATCCACTCCGGTCGGTTGCCCGAATCGCGAAAGTCTTCTACCAGCTCCAAGCGCTTTAAAAGGCGCTTATCACTCTTAGCTCCCTTCTCGATCATCTCGGCACGCAAAGATGAGGCTAACTCATACAGATCAATCTGCTCCAAAAGGGTGCGAATCACCTCCGCACCAATACCCGCGGTAAAGCTCAAGCCAAAGCGCTCTTTGGCGCTGGAGTACTCCTCTTCGGTGAGCAATTGCATCTTTTTAAGATCCGTATCGCCCGCGTCCACCACAATATACTTCTCAAAGTAGAGCACCGAACGTAATGCCGACATCGAGAGATCTAAGAGTAATCCCATACGGCTAGGCACACTACGATAGTACCAAATGTGGCTCACCGGCGAGGCAAGTTCAATATGTCCAATACGCTCACGGCGCACCTTAAAATGCGTAACCTCAACCCCACAACGATCGCAGACCACACCCTTATAGCGTATCGATTTAAACTTACCACAAAAGCACTCCCACTCCTTCGTAGTACCAAAGATACGCTCACAAAAGAGCCCCTCTTTTTCTGGCTTTAGCGTGCGGTAATTAATCGTCTCTGGCTTCTTTACCTCGCCATAGCTCCATGCCTTAATCTGATCAGGACTTGCCAAACTAATACGAATACTATCAAACTCTGCCATCTCTTTCATACTCTATCCACCCCTCTTGCTTCTTTATGCCGGTGCCATCTTACTTATTAAATGCACCACTCTCCCCGCGCTTGCTCAACAGCTCTTCATCGCGTTCGGTAAGCGGTACAGGGTTTCCACGTGCGTCCGAGAGAGAGAGATTGAGCGCCAATCCCCTAAGCTCTTGCACCATAACATTAAAGGCCTCTGGAATACCCGCTGGATTAGTCGGTTCACCTTTAACAATTGCCTCATAAATCTTCGCACGGCCATTCATATCGTCAGACTTAACGGTAAGTAACTCTTGCAAGGTATTGGCCGCGCCATAAGCCTCCAGCGCCCAAACCTCCATCTCACCCAAACGTTGACCTCCAAATTGTGCCTTACCACCCAACGGTTGCTGGGTAACCAAGCTGTACGGACCTGTCGATCGCGCATGCATCTTGTCGTCTACCAAGTGGTGCAACTTCAAGTAGTACATGTATCCCACAAAGACAGGATTACGCAGTGGCTCACCGGTTAAACCATCATAAAGCGTCATCGTACAACCTTGATCGATGCCAAGTTTCGCCAGCTCTTCGTCGATAAAGTCGTTGCTCGGCGATTGGAAAACCGGTGTCGCATAATGCTCGCCACGCTTGGCAGCCACCATGCCTAGTGCTGTCTCCATGATCTGTCCAATATTCATACGGCTAGGCACGCCCAACGGATTTAAACAGATATCTAACGGCGTACCATCGGCCATGTATGGCATATCCGACTCAGGAACAATGCGCGCGACAACACCCTTGTTTCCGTGACGACCCGCCATCTTATCACCCACACGCAACTTGCGCTTGGTAGCGATAAGCACCTTAACCACCTCTTCTACTCCCGGATCCAACTCATCACCTGCCGAGCGCTTTAGGCGCTGAACATCGACAACCGTACCCTCCACACCATGAGGAAGCTTCAAACTAGAGTCGCGTACCTCCTTGGCCTTCTCGCCAAAGATCGAGTTGAGTAACTTAAATTCAGGAGTAGTATCGGCGTCATTTTTAGGCGTAACTTTTCCCACCAAAATCGATCCCGATTGCACCAACGCACCCACCCGCACAATACCCTCTTCGCTCAACTGGGCTAAGGCACGCTCGTTGGTATTGGGGATATCCTTAGTGATCTTCTCAGGCCCAAGCTTTGTCTCCCGAACTTCGGTGATAAATTCGCTAATATGCACCGACGTATAGTGATCTTCTTTGATCACCCGTTGGCTAATTAAAACCGCATCCTCATAGTTATAGCCCATCCAAGGCACAAAACCCACCAAAAGGTTTCGACCCAAGGCAAGCTCACCATTCTGGATTGCAGGCCCATCCACCAAAATATCACCCTTGGCAACCTTATCGCCCTTTCTGGCTAACATAGTTTGATTGAAACAGGTATCTTGGTTGGTACGTTGAAACTTAGTTAAGGGGTACTCATCGATAATGGAAGGATCCTCATCACGACGTACCTTAACCACCACGCTCGAAGAGTAAATCACCTCACCTGCATGCTTGGCCTTGAGCAATACACCCGAATCATAGGCAGCCTTCATCTCCATACCCGTACCCACCAGTGGCGCCTCGGGGAAGAGAAGCGGAACAGCCTGACGTTGCATGTTACAACCCATCAGCGCGCGGTTCGCATCATCGTGCTCCAAAAATGGAATCAACGAGGCGGCCGTGGAGATAATCTGTTTGGGCGAAACATCCATATAAGAGATCTCAGGAGCCGAACTAGTCGTGTAGTCGCCCGCCTTGCGCACAGCAACTTGCTCTTCTAAAAATCGTCCTTGTTCGTCGATAGGAGCACCGGCCTGCGCAATAAGATATCGCTCTTCGTCAATCGCCGAGAGATACTCCACCTCTTTGGTAACCTTACCCTTCACCACCTTTCGATAAGGACTCTCCAAAAAGCCATACTCATTAACACGCGCATAATTTGCCAAACTCATAATCAAACCGATGTTTGGACCTTCAGGCGTCTCAATAGGACACATGCGCCCATAATGCGTATAATGAACGTCGCGCACCTCAAAACCAGCCCGATCGCGGGTAAGACCACCGGGTCCTAAAGCGTTAAGACGACGCTTATGGGTCAACTCTCCTAAAGGGTTACACTGATCCATAAACTGCGAGAGCTGACTCGAGCCAAAAAATTCCTTAATCGCCGAGACAATGGGCTTAATGCTGATAATATCCTGTGGCTTAAGCGACTCCACCTCTTTAATGCTCATGCGCTCTTTAACATTGCGCTCCATACGGCTAAAGGCGCTCTTCATCGCGTTGGTAAGCAACTCACCCACACTACGCACGCGTCGATTCCCCAAGTGGTCGATATCGTCAATCTGCTCGGCATCGGTGTATACCTTCATCAGATAGCGCATGGTCGCAGCGATATCCTCTTTGGTCAAAACCGTATTCTCGTGATCAGGATTTTCATAACCAAACTTTTTATTAATCTTATAGCGTCCGACCGAACCTAAATCGTAGCGTCGGCTACTAAAGAACGTCGAGTGTAAATCCTTCTCGGCATTCTCCACCGTCATCGGCTCTCCTGGCATCAAGACATCATACACCGCCGTAAGCGCATCCTCCTTATTAGGTGCATCATCCTTATCGCCATAATCACGACTATCTTCCCACTCAAAACACTTCAAAATAATGTCGCTATTCACACTGCCAGGGACAATAAAGTCAATCAGCTCAACGCTCTTGACTCCCGCATGCAACATCGCATCCAGTTCGTGTAGATAGATACGATCACCTGCGCGAAAGAGACGGCGCTGGGTGCCATCTTCATTAAGGACAAAGACCGGCTTTGCTAAGTAGCGCCCTAGTAAAGTGTTTTTCAGATCGACATCATCAACGAGATCCATCTCTTCGGTTTTGTAAAAAAGATTAAGAATCTCTTCACGACTCTCAAAGCCAAGTGCGCGTAAAAAGAGCGTACCGAGGATACGTTTTTTACGATCTATTTTGGTAAATATTAAATTTTTCTTAGGATCAACTTCAAACTCCAACCAACTTCCACGGTAAGGAATAATTCGGCTGGAAAAAATACCCTTCTCATAACTAAAAATAACACCTGGTGAGCGGTGAATCTGTGAGACAACAACACGCTCGGCACCATTAATGATAAAAGTCCCGCGATCGGTCATGAGAGGAACATCGCCCATGTAGATATCTTTTTGGCGGATTTCACCAGTGTTCTGAAAGACCAAGTTAATCTTTGCTTTTAATGGCGCCTCATAAGAGACCCCCTTCTGCTTACACTCAACCTCTGAAAATTTGATTGCATTAAGATCAATAGTATAACCGTGATACTCCAAAATGAATTCACCATTAGGACTCTCAATAGGAAAGGTAGACTCAAAGACATCCTGCAAACCCTGTCGCTTAAGCGGTTTATTCTGCGAGAGAGCCTCTAGCTGTAAAAAACGCTCGTAGCTTGCAAATTGAATATCGATTAAATTAGGGAATTGTACGACTTCTTCATACTGTTCCCCCACAACTTTCCTTTCTTGGTCTCTTTTTCGAACAAACATTTAGGTTCTCCCCCACCAGATAACTCGTTTAAATCTAATCATTTAGCACAAAACGACGCTAGACAAAAGAAAATCCTCTGCCATACGTCGTATTGTGTGCTAATAGATAGGCGACATACGTCTTCTATTCAATGCTTACAGTTGCTCCAGCAGCCTTAAGTTCTTCTGCAATCTTATTAGCCTGATCTTTGCTCACGGCCTCTTTAATGGTTGCGCCACCTTGCTCGACCATGGCTTTTGCTTCGCCAAGACCCAAGCCAGTAACCGACTTAACAGCCTTAATGACAGCAACCTTAGCAGAAGCTTCAAAATCCTTAAGAACGACGTTGAATTCAGTCTTCTCTTCTTCAGCAGCGGCAGCAGGACCTGCAGCCATCATTACAGGAGCAGCAGCACTTACTCCAAATTTCTCTTCAATGGCCTTTACTAAAGCCGATAGCTCCAAAGCAGTCATCTTTTCTACTGCGCTCAAAATCTCTTCCGTTGACATATTATCTTCTCCTATAATATATATTATTTTTTGGCAACTAGCAAGTTAACGGTTAAACGAAGACTAAATTGCCTTTTAAGCCTCTTTTTGATCAGCAACCGCTTGCAAAGCACGGGCAAATTGTGCCACAGGCTCGTTAAGCGTGCGCGCCAACATCGCAATAAGGTCGATACGAGTAGGTAGCTGACTGTAACTGATAACTGCATTAGCATCATACTCCTCGCCACCCACATAACCACCCTTCACCACCAAAGCCTTGTTCTCCTTGGCAAACGTGGTAAGCGCCTTAGCGGCAGGACCAGACTCCTCACCATGGGTAAACATGATAGCACTGGTGCCGACAAAGTACTTATCTAAGTCAGACTTACCAAGCTCTCTAAAGGCCGCCCGCACCATGCTATTCTTTACAACAGCATACGTTGCATCATGAGTGCGAAGCTCTTTACGAAGCGTGGTTAATTGCTTTACCGTCAAACCTTGATACTCGGTAAAAAAGAGATCCTTTGCTCCACCGATCTCTTGAACCAACTTCTTTGCCGCTTCAATTTTTTTGGGTTGAATCTTTCTTTCCATACCTTAAGCGCTCCTTGTTGCAGTGATTACCGCATTTTCCAACTTGATTGCTGGTCCCATCGTACTCGCAAGATAGACCGAGCGAATGAACTCGCCCTTAAGATCTGTAGGACGCTTCTGAATAAGCTCCGAAAAGAAAACCATCAAGTTCTCCTGTACGTGCTCCAAAGGCATGCTCAACTTACCTACTGCTAAATGAACTACGCCCGTCTTATCGGCTCTAAATTCAATACGTCCCTTCTTAAGTTCAGCAACAGTGGCGGTAATATCGTTGGTAACCGTCTTGGTTCTAGGGTTGGGCATTAAACCACGACGACCCAAGGCAGGACCTAACTTACCCACATCTTTCATCATGTCGGGAGTAGCAATACAGACGTCAAAGTCTGTCCAACCATCTTTAACCTTCTGAATCAAATCATCATCACCCACATAAGCGGCACCAGCTGCTCTTGCCTCATCTGCCTTCTCGCCTTTGGCAAAGACCAAAATCTTCTTTTCGGCGGTAAACTGATGAGGTAAAACAAACGTATCACGAATCGAATGACTCTTTTTGATGTTCAACGCCACCGAAACTTCTACTGTCTCGTCAAATTTTGCAAATGCAATCTTTTTAATCAACTCTAACGCAGCCATTGGCTCGTAAATTTTATCTGCTTCGATGGCTTTTTTAGCCTCTAAATACTTCTTGCCTCGTCTCATCCTAGCCCTCCACCGTCACGCCCATACTGCGCGCCGTTCCAGCGATAATCTTTACACCACCATCAAGATCGATAGCGTTAAGATCGGGTGCCTTCAACTTGGCAATCTCTTCGATTTGCGCCTTAGTAATCTTACCGACCTTCTCGATATGAGACTTTGCCGATCCCTTATCCAACCCGATCGCTTTTTTAATTAAAACTGCTGCGGGGGGAGTTTTGAGGATAAACGTGAAGGTACGATCGGCAAAAATCGTAATTTCACAAGGGATAATTAAACCCTTCTCCATCTTACTGGTGCGATCATTGAATTGCTTGACAAACTCAGGTGCCGAGACACCGTGAGGACCTAGCGCAGGACCTACTGGTGGGGCAGGAGTTGCCGATCCAGCAGGACACTGAAGCTTAACAATTGCTGTAACTTTTTTCTTTGCCACTTACATTTCCTCCATGGTAATATCGCTACGTGTTTTATTTAGGACGTAGCTCCCATTTTCTTTTGTTCCTATAAATTACTTACACGCTCTACCTGATAATACTCAATATCCAGTGGCGTGTTTCGGTCGAAGATGACGACAGAGACGCGGAGCATGCCCTTTTCGTGATGCACCTCTTCAATCATCGCATTAAATCCCTCAAAAGGACCGCTAATAATGCGAACTTTCTCGCCAATGGCGTACTCTTGTTTAAGATGGGTGCTCTTTTCTACTTTAATTTCACCGGTTTTTTGAAGAATCTCTTTAGCCTCTTCGGCACTAATCGGTTGAGGCTTGATATTGCCCGATTGTCCGACAAAGCCCATAACGCCATTGATTTTGGAAAGATTGGAAAGAGTGCTCTTCCAGCCACGTTCTGGTAAATCCATCTCCAAAAGGAGGTAGCCAGGTAAAAAGGTGCGACTGACCATGCGTTTTTTGCCATTTACCACCTCTTCCACCTCTTCGGTAGGCACGCGAACATCGCTAACTGCATCAAGATCGCCATGTTGCATCATCATACGAACGAGCTTTTCTACTTTATTTTCATGTCCAGAAAAGACACTCAACACATACCAAGCTTTTGCCACTCTCTATCTCCTAAGGCTTACTTTATCGCAAATCTTGTCAAAATATTTAAAAAAGCAGACCCATTGTTCGTACTAGTAGAAGATCGAATAAGCCAAACATCACAGCAAAAATTGCCACTGACCCTAAAACGATATACGCTTGGGCGATAGCTTTTTCTCGGGTAGGAAAGGTAACCCGATTTAACTCGCGCCACGATCCTTTAGAGAAATTAATGATGGCTTTGTAATTAACTGCGACCGTCAAGGCGACTAAAACAGCAAGAATGATTCCTAAAACGGTTAGAATGATACTCATTTTATCCCTTACTCCAATTTTAAAAAAACAGGCCAGGAAGGATTCGAACCCTCGTAAGACGGTTTTGGAGACCGTTGCCTAACCTCTAGGCTACTGACCTATATAACAACATAAAACTACTTAATCTTCGTCTCTTTGTGGTCTACATGTTTGCGACAAAACTTGCAAAATTTAGAAAACTCTAGCTTTCCTTGCGTGTTGCGACGATTTTTTTGGGTGGTATAATTCTTATTTTTGCACTCGCCACATTGTAGTGCGATTAATTCTACGGCACCTTTCTTTGCTTTAGCCATCTTCATTCTCCCTTCAAAACCAAATACCTACTCTGGCAAAAACCAAAGCCCTTGTGCGGAATCGAACCGCAGACCTCATCCCTACCAAGGATGCGCTCTACCAACTGAGCTACAAGGGCAAGTGGGGATAACATTGTTATCCTTGTAATTTACATTACAACTACTTTAACGGCATTATACCCATTTCGCTAAATTTGATCAAGGCCTTTTTACGAATAATTTGGAGATTCTTTGGTAACACTCACGTTATGCACGTGTGATTCTACTAAACCGCCTTGGGTTATCTTTACGAATTGCTTATAGTTACGTAAACTTTCTAAATCTTTACAGCCGGTGTAGCCCATGCCTTTTTTGAGTCCGCTTACCAAGACATGCAGATAATTTACTGCCTCGCCTTTGTAGGGAACACGCCCTTCTACGCCTTCGGGGACGGGCTTCTCTTCCTTACGCATTTGGTAGCGATCGCCACTACCACTAGCGATGGCGCCCATGCTTCCCATCCCTCGATACTGCTTAAAAATACGTCCTTCAAAGATAATTTCATCCCCAGGCGCCTCTTTGAGTCCGGCCAACATATTGCCCAACATCACACAGCTGGCCCCCGCACCAATCGCCTTGGCAATGTCGCCAGAATACTTGATACCGCCATCGGCAATACAAGGAACATCATGCGCTTGCGCCACTTCGGCACACTCCACCACCGCCGAAAATTGGGGATAGCCCACCCCACTCACCACGCGCGTTGTACAAATCGAGCCAGGCCCGACGCCCACTTTAATCGCATCTGCACCCGCATCGATCAAGAGCTTTGCCGTGGGTGCCGTCGCCACATTACCCGCAATCACCGGCATTTGCGGATACGCCTCTCGCAATGCCCTAAGCGCCTCTAACACCGACTTCGCCGCGCCATGCGCCGTATCAAAGACGACAAAATCACACTTCGCCTCCAATAACATCGGTACGCGCACCTGCCAATCGCTAGGACTAATCGCCGCCCCCACCAACAAACGCCCATCACTATCCACCGCTGCATCAGGATTCTCCTCGCGCTTTTGTAAATCTTTAAAAGTGATAAGCCCCAACAATGTGCCATCCTTATCAACCACCGGCAACTTCTCAATCCGATGCTTACCAAACATCTCATAAGCGCGTTCGGGGGTGATCTCCACAGGTACGGTGATCACATCCTTGGTCATAAACGTAGAGACCTTCTGCTCATCATTATTGACAAAACGCAAATCTCGTCCCGTAATGATGCCAAGAAGCTTGCCCGCATCGTCCACCACGGGAAGCCCACGCACATCGTGCTTCTTCATGGTGCGTTTAACATCCTTCATTGTTGCATCGGCCGTGATGGTGAAAGGTGCGTGGATAACCCAATTAAGATAGCGCTTTACATGCACCACCTGCTTCGCTTGATCTTTAGGCGAAAGGTTTCGGTGAATCACGCCCACGCCACCGCGCAAGGCCATCGCGATCGCCATCTGCTCTTCGGTTACGGTATCCATCGCCGCCGAGATGATCGGGATATTGATATACAAATCACGCACCAAGCGTACACGTGTCTGCGCCTCGTCTGGCAACACCTCCGACGCTGCAGGCACCAACAATACATCATCATAGCTATACTTTTCTGTAATCGTAAACATCCCGATTCTCCTCCCAGTTCATCCCTAAAATTTTCCTAAAATTATATCCGATATTTGCATCAATAACAACCAATTTTACAAAAAATTTATCACTATTGATCTTTTTAAGGGCTTCTCGTACAATGATACGCAATATTCATGCAATAAAGGAGCATATTTTATGAAAAAAAAGATTTCCCTTGTCCTTCTGCTTAGCTTATTTATTCTTCAACATAGTTTTGCGCAGATGATGCTTAGCGATATCATCACTGCCGATCAACAACAAGAACTGCTAACCAACGCCAAGATTACAAATACCGGAAAATCGCTTAGTGATATTATCTTAATGCCTAAAAACACCGCACTCCAAGCCAATCTGCAGTCGGAAATAAATAAGGTAAAAATGAAGAGCGTTGCCGAATCACTCTACCTTCTGCCCAACAAAAAGGGCGCAAATCAACTTTCGCTCTACCACAATCTGCTCAACATCGCCAGCCTTAAAGGGCTACAATTCTACTCCCGTGGCGACAAAAAGATGAAAGAGTTGATCTACGAAACCTACTTGGTCGACTCCTTTGCCAGCAAAAATAAGATCGATGCCCCACGCCCTAGCGCTATCCCCGCGCGCTGGCAAGGCGTGATGATGCAAGACGACGAGACCTTTGGCGCCAAATATTACGACGTGATTGTCTATGCCAATGAAAACGAGATCCTGATGACTACACAAAATATCGAAAAGCTGACGCAAGGGATTGTAACCACCGCCAAGCCCAAAGAGATGCTTATCGTTGTCTATCTTATGCAAACCGATGCAGGACTGCTTATCTATCAACTGGTGGTAACGGCGCAAGGGATTCCGGGGTTTGTGCAGGCAAAGGCATACGAGAGCCTCTTTAACCGCCAAGAGGCGTATAAAAATTGGATAGAACGCATCTATCCATAAATAGCTAGGGCGCTCAAAAGAGCGCCCGTTGTTTATTGATTTACCAATAAGGTTGTCATGCATGGCGAAAAACTTGGTAAATTCATTGACACTTCCAATGTAATTCATGGGTATCTCCTGGATAAAAAAAGAGTCTGCCTTGCTAAAGAAGGCCACGCCCTAAGCATAGCAGATGCCACCATCCAACAATGGTGATTGTAGCGCCAAAGAGAGATTTGATTGACAACATGATGGTTTATGTAGTATAATAAAGAAAATAATTTCTTTAAAAAAGGATTTTTCTTAATGAAACGATTTGTATTGATGCTAGCCCTAGTAGCGCTAGCCACTAGCCCCCTTGCCGCCCAGTGGAATCCAAACCGAAGTGTTTTTAAAAATTGGACGGAGATAGAGTATCGTGCCAATGATCCCATCTATGGCAAGAGCATCTGGCGCTCTTGGTATGACGGATACTCTCAATATCGCTATCCGGCGCTACAACAAGATAGATATAGAGTTAGAGCTTATCTCTATGCCATAGAGAACGCCGAGGGCGTCCACTACCTCTTGCGCTACCATACCAGCCACTACGAGATTAGAGACAACCTATCCTCGGTTAACCTCATGCTTGTTCTTGATGACACTACCTATCGATTACCTGCACGCGTCGAGAAGACGGTGGATCATAACGGTCGCCTCCTCTCTTTCGACTTTTACGCAACCCTTAGCGAGGAGACTATGCAGAAGATTGTCGGCGTAACAAAGTACTTTGGGGTCTATCCTGAGATTAACGGTGTTCGCCTAAACAATAATCATCATGCGATCACTTATAGAACAAAAAAAGCCATAAGTAGTTTGCACAATGATCTGCGAAATATTATGGAGCCTCGGGATAAAAAGGTCAAGAAGAAAAACATTACGGGTACGCCGTTTACTTTTTAGTTGTTTTTGGGTGGCTACACTTCGTAGCCACTATCTAGCCCAAAGCTCACACTGCGCATCAGCTTATTCTCGGCCTTGTGTATGGCGCTCTCTATCACGCGCTCTAGGTCGTCTATGCCGTACACGTTACCATAAATATTGATACTCACCCCTTTACCAAGAACGACGCGCTTGACTTGCTAAGAGATAGTATCGGCGTACAATTTTATCTGCCCTAACATGATAAACCACCCGAATCGCCAAGCCCTGCCACGCTTTGTCCACAAAGTAAAGATCTTCTGAATAATCGCCTCGGCTACGACGCTCTTGCCACACTGCCAAGCGATGCTCTGGTTTTATCGCCATCAAAGAGATCATCGCAATGCCCCCGCCGTAGTCATTCCACCAAGTAACATACGGGTTACTTGCATCCGTTGCCTCTCTAAATGCGCGATCCACCCTGCTCCAATCGTTCTCTATGGCTAAATCCAAGCGAATACCAACCTCTGGGCGAAGCCAATCACTCTTCTCGCCCGCTAGGAAGTGCGCCCTAAGAAAGAAGGAGAGTGCCTCCTCTTCTCTCAACAACGTCTGTAAGGAGTCTCCCACCTGCGCACGAAAAGGTGATGCAGGGAAATTCTCTTGCCACAACGCCTCATCCATTTGCGTCTCATCGTCGCTAGCGCTGATACTGCCCTCACGCGTGTAGCGCATGGCATCGATATAAAACCCAGCGCTATCCACCAAATAGCCATCGGGCGTAAGGTAGACAAAGTTGCCAAGCAAGCGATAGAAGGTGCGTACGCGCCACGACTGGAGGTTGCCCTTCTCTAACGCCTCGTTAATAAACGCAATCTTCGCCTCGCGGTTGTCCGTCAAGGGCTGATAGGCTTGGGTAAAAAAAGCGCGCTCGGCATCACGAAAACGTTGAAAATACTCCTCATACGTGGGATCGTTACGTGGCGTACTTGGATCATAATAGGGAGTCAGAATAACCAAAGCGATAGTATTCTCTACATCGACAATCACATTTGCGCCCACCGCAAAGCCAAGCCAATCGCCCAAATGCTCGTAGGATGCCCAATTAATGGGAAGATCCCCCCACTCCATATCAGGAAAGAGGGTAAAGTAGCTATCTACTTTTGATGGTGGCCCATCGAAGGTAGAGTACATCGCATTGGGCGCACCGTGTACCTCGAGAAAGTCAGCAAAATCGCGCCCCAGCATCAAGTCAAACGGCAACGACGCGACACCCTCAACCATAGAAATTGCATCTTGTGTCTCTTCTGTTTCGGTAAGATAGGCGATCATCTGCTGGCGTAGTTCCATGGGGATAAGATTCGAATTCGGCTTAGCCACCTCCTCCACGGCAACCTCTTCCGCCTCCACTTTGAGTGGAACTTCTACCACCTCGACAAGATCCTCGCTTGGCTCTGCTTGCTGAAGACTACTCTCGCTTCTTTCCCCACAGCTTACCAACCAAAAGATCGTGCTAAAAACCCAGACACCCTTCCTAAACATACACTACTCCTCCTTAGGGTTGGGCATAAAGAACGAACGATGCCCCACCTTATCCCCCCACACGCGGTAGGTGATGGTGATAGGTTGCCCCTGCCATACGCGCTGATAGAGATAGAGACCTCCCCGACCAAACTCTTGCCATAGTGCCAAGCGCTCTTCGGGCTTATACGCCATCAACGACAAAAGCGGATATCCCTCAAGGATATCATTACGCATCGTAACATACGGCGAGCTAGTATTGGGTGCGTTATAGAGACTACTACCCTCCAGCAAGACCAAGCCTGTATCGGTAGAAATTTTATCATAAAGCTTTTCAAACGGCATGTCCATGTAGATCTCTACACCTGCGCCCTCTTTTTGGAGCAAGCTAAGTAACGAGTCGCCGACCTCTGCCTTAAAGGGAGCAGCGGGCATGTCCTCTTGCCAACGCGCCACATCCATCCCCCAACGTCGCTCTGGGTTACTCTTGTCCCATCGGCTATCATATGCATCCGACCAATAGATAGCCAGCTGAAAACTATCAGTTAATAAATCTTTTACGGGCATAAAGCCATCGTCCACCAAGTAGTCGTCGCGCGTAATGGTATTAAGCGTCATTAGCTTGAGGTAGAAGAGGCGTATCTCCTCCTCGCTAATCCACCCTTGCGCGACAGCCTCTTCAGTTAGGCGACGGCGAATCTCATCGGTGAGCGAAATATACAAATCTTTCGGAAAGGCACGATACTCTTGGCGTTCCGCATCCCAGGAAGAGACATTAATTATCATGATCTCTTGCGCATCATTCAAGCTTAACGTAACATTCCACAGCTCGCCCTGCCAACGGGTAATCTCTTTGTAAAATGCTGTATAGTTGCGATCACGCCCATAAGGAGGTCTATAATCGGGATACTCATTTGTATTTTGCAACTCGCCATCAGGTTGGCCATACAGCGCGATCCACGTATCGATATGCTCCCCAAAGGGCATCGGTGTGGGGTAATAATCCTCGCGGTCTAGCTCGATGCTCGCTTGAGGCTCGGCTTGCGCCTCGATATCTTGCAGATAGACAATCATCGCGCGCAAAAGTGTATCGGGGATAAGATTGACATTCTCCTCTCGCACTTCCACGCCAACTTCAACCTCTTCTACCTCCGTCGTAACTTCTTCCACCACGACAAGATCCTCGCTTGGCTCTTCTTCAGGCAGAATCGCCTCCTTATTTCCCCCACAGCTTACCAACCAAAAAATCATGCCAAACATCCAGACACCCTTCTTAAACATACACTACTCCTTCCGCTCTTTTAATCCACCAGACACTCTTCAATAAAGTAGTCGATGCAACGAAAATGAAATCCTTCTTCCGTTAAAAACGCAATGTATGCATAAGGATAATCCCCAGCATGCGTGGCAATCACCCAGCCATCATACAGCCAGTAGTGTGCTAATCGACTACCTAATGTTATCTCAACATCTTGTGGAATTTGCTTACGAAACCAACTCTCCTTGGCATCACGTTGATACCACGCTTCTAATAACTCCTCGTCGGCAGAACGATTTTTTCCGAAGTGCTCCCGTAGCATTGTTGTCATCGCTTCCTCATCACGATATAAATCTTCGGGGGTAAAAGCGACACTACGAATTTCGCCTTTATTCAGATAAAAAGTCAGCGTGCCTTGCATGCCTAACCACGTTACATCGGGGCGGACAACCTGCCTAAAGGTTGCGCTTAGCTCGCGCACCTCATCGCGCTCATTCACCACTAAATCATCCCACACGCGCCAAGAAGCGTCAAAGGGAAGCGCATGGCTCTTTGTCGCCTTTTGCTCACCGCCACAACTCATCAAAATCAATAAGAGTATCCACAATCCCGCTCTTTTCATTTTTTACTCCCCAATTCTCTTTACTGTACCGGCATCGGCAAGACAATGGTGTACATCACCACAAAGAAGAGCGCCGATCCCGCCAAGACAAACCAATGAAAGAGATCGTGTACGCGCATGGCCGTCTTGAGATCCTTCTTTTTACCCAGCGCATAAATCACTGCACCGATGCTGTAGAGTAGCCCCCCGCCAATCATCATGGCGACGCCTTTAACTCCCACGCTCTGGTAGAGTGGACTCAAGACATAGACCGCCACCCAGCCCATCGCAATATAGAGCGTTGAGTTGATCCAACCCGGTGATTTGATCCATATCGCCTTAAAGAGCGTGCCCAAAATCGCGATGCTCCAGATAATAATCACTAAAATCCAATCCAGTGGATAATGCAACACAACTAAACTCACCGGCGTATACGTTCCGGCGATGAACCAGAAGATCATGATATGGTCAAACCGACGAAAGAGTTGTTTTACGCGCGTACCGCGCTTAAAGCTATGATATAATGTACTCATGGTGTAGAGTAAAATTTGACTGACCCCATAAATGATAAAGCTCACCGTATGCACCGTACTGGCGCGTTGAATCGATGCCACCACCAAGACCACCAGCGCCACCACCGACAACCCCGCACCAATCATGTGTGAGAGCGCCGACCAAGGCTCATTTTGTGGTAGTCTCTCTGCTTCGCTCTGCTCTTTGTCCATTGTCAAACTCCTTTCTATTGCTTACTGATACTAGCGTCATTTGCCGAGGTAAAGCCACTCTCCACCGTCGTCTGCACTTTTGTCATCAGCGCTTGCTTTTGATCAGATGGATAATCTTTGGTCTCAATCATCGGGTGGATGACAATATCGATCGGTTTTTTACCCCCCACCTGCGTGATATATTGCCCAGCCTTCCAGCTTCCACTAATCGTAACCGGCACAATTGCGGTATCGGCAAGATAGGCAATACGTGATGCACCCACCATAAAATCACGATTCTTAGGGCCTCGACTACGCGTACCTTCGGGATAAATTAAGGCGCTATAGTGCTCTTCGGTGAGGCGCTGTTTTGCCTTTTGAAAGAGCTTCATCGCCTGCTTAGGATCTTTACGATCGAGCATATAACACTCTAACGATCGCATATACGTCGCAAGAAAGGGAATATCCCCCAACTCCTTCTTGGCGATCATCGCCATTGGGGTGCGTAAATAACCATAACACAAGAGAATATCACTGTACTCCTGATGGTTGGACATAAAGAGCACCCCACGATTCTTAGGCAGATTCTCCAAGCCACTCACCGTTACGCGTGCGCCATTACCCCACATCAATGCACGAGATATCCAACTGAGCGTACGATAAGCAAAGGCTCGATTGAGCTTGCGCGCGCGTAAAAAGCGCAATAACCACTGAATCAGTAAAAATGGAATCGTTACCAAACTCACCAAGATAAACACAACCAAAAATCGTAATAGCCCCAAAATCTTCATTTTTCTCTCCCTTACACCTAGAAATTCATCTGAAAAAGTTGTTTATTATATCTTATACTTTTCTCAATAATTGCATCGGCTTCATCACGCTTGCCCGCCATGCCGGCACAAGACTAAATATTACCGTTAATATAACCACACCGCCCAAGCTCATCAAGAGCGATGCCCACTCAATCCGCACCTCCATCCCACGTAGATAAAAGCTCAAGTCTAACACTGGCCACTCAATCCATGGCAAGATCTGCCCCAAACCACGCGCCATCACCACACTGACATCCTCCACCCACGGCAAGAGATGCACAAAACCAAAGGTCAACAACAAACCAAAGAGCGCACCCAGTAGGACACCAGCTAAGGCCGTCCAAAAGCTAGCAAAAAGATAAAACGCAAAGAGCTGTCTGCGATGCATGCCCAAAAAAGTCAGGGTAACAATGCTCCTAATCTGTTCCAAATAGAAGAGTTGAAGCACCCCCACCGTATTGGCAATCGCGACCACGGTAATCAAAATCAACAAAAAGAGCAAGATCCCACGACTAGAATTGAGGCTCACCAGTTCGCTCTTGTTGAGATTTTGCCAATCATACACCAGATAATTATTACCTAATATTGCCTGCACCGCATCACGTGTTGCCTTAATGTTTTTGTACGGCTCATGCACTTTGATACCAAAGAGATGCTCTTGCTCCCCATCTGCAAAGAGATCCTTTGCCCAGGGAAGGGTTACAAAGAGCCAGCGCTCATCCAAATTTTGATAGCCTGTAGAGACCAACGCAGTAATTTCTGCCCGTAAAATACGCGGTTGGTAGACGCCCATCGTATCCGCGTACGCCACCATCAGGCGCACCGTATCGCCCACGCCAAGACCCAACTGCTTCGCACTAGCCACTCCCAACCAAACCTCGCCCTCATTGAGCATAGCATCCGGAGGCTCAATCGTTAAATAACGTCGAAATTGTCCCTCCTCGCCATAGAGCTTAGGATCGATGCCCCGCAACTGCACACTCATGCGCCCCGTCGAGGAGAAGGCTAACCCATAACTACGCACCTCTTCATACACCGCATGCACCATCGGTGCATCGGCGAGACGCGCTTTTGCCTCATCAAAAGTCGGATCTAAAAAACTTGTTACTTGTAAATGATACGAGTAGGTCTCTAAAAAGCGATCGATAATGCCCTCCACCATCGACCTTGAGAGTTGACTCACAAAGACCAACGGCGCCACACTCAAGGCAATCACCCAAATGGCGCTCCGTAGAGCGCGCTGTTTAGGGTTTAGCATAAAGCGCCTTGCTAAATAGCTACTAAGGTTCATCAGCTAGCTCCCTGCAAGAACCTTCGTCAGCTCCAATTGACGCGAGGCTCGCTTCGCCAACTGCAGATCGTGCGTAACCAATAGCAACGATCCTTCTTCGGCAAGTGTTAAATCAACCATCAAGCGAAAAACATTCTGCGCATGATAGCCATCCAAACTCCCCGTCGGCTCATCAGCCAAGATCAATTTTGGGCGATTCATCAACGCACGCGCTACCGCCACACGTTGGCGCTCGCCACCCGATAATCGCGCTGGCAGGCTCTTCTCTTTATTAGCCATACCTACCGCATCCAAAAGATACCGCGCGCGCGCATCCACCGTGGCACCGCGTCGCCCAGCTAACCACGCCGGCATGCAAACGTTCTCTAACACCGTAAAATCTTCCAGCAAAAAGTGAAACTGAAAGATAAAGCCTAACTCCTCATTGCGATACTGCGCCAATGTTCGATCGCTTGCCTTACCCACATCCACCCCACAGCTCGTAATCGTACCGCCATCAAACGGGTCTAGACCAGCAATTAAATTGAGTAATGTCGATTTGCCCGATCCCGACTCACCCACCACCGCCATCACCTCCTTGGGATAGAGGGAAAAAGTGAGATGGTGCAACACCTTTTGACGCGCATCGCCCACCTTATAGCTCTTCTCTAGTTGCTCCACATAGAGAATCGGCTTAGGGCTCATTCTTGCCCGTCTTCACCGCGTTTAGTTAGCGACAACGGCAACAACCAACTTGCAAACGCAATTGCCACCACCAATAAGACGCTTAAGGCAGTAAAAAGATATTGATTCATAAAGATAAAGACATCGCTTGCCCCAGCCACCAACGTGGCTACTACTAAGCCAATCAACGCAACCCATGCGCCTTTAGCGTAAAACCGCGCAACTAATAGCGTAAACAGTAGATAAAAAAGCGGGCGAAAGAGATACTCATATGCACCGTCAGCACTGCTTCTAAAGAACCAGAAAATCAAGCCATCTACCGCAAAAAACGTGGCCAAAAAGGCAATCAAGTAGATCTCGTCGCGCAAAACCCAACGACAGTGCAACGCCCAAGGGATCATCACCAGTAAATAACCAAAAGGTATCAGGTAATCTAACACAAAAACCACCACCCATTGCGAGGCGAAGGTCATATAATCGCCAGCAAACCCCTGATCTAAAAGAAAGGCACGAATCAGAACCATCGGCAAGACCAATAGCAAGCCTATCGCCCCGTGCCACAAGACCATCCGTGGCGCGCGCCCCATAAATAATTGAGTAATTAGCAGTGCGGGCATTAGCCCTAATACAAAGAGATTCATCATTGTTAAGTATGCATGGATTATCGCATTTTGACAAGAGGGGCAACCCTAAGATCGCCCCTCTTTTCTCTATTTTATGGAATTAATTTGAATTTATGCCACGCTTCGATGCGATCTAAAAAAGGGATATAGTCAGGGTGCACGCGCGCCACCACCGAACTCTTACCACTATTCTCCATCGCATGACGCGCAATCTGCATCTCGCCAGCATAATGCCCATATTCTGAACTCTCAATGATAATATCACCGCGCTCAATCGTTGGCTTAGCGTTCATCACTGCAAAGTGATGCCCCTTGTGCTTAACGCGCGACTGGGTGGAACGTACCAAAAAGCTACTGACATCGCCACGATTGAAGTGCAACTCATCAAAGAGAATGCTCTTCTCTACCGCAGGCAAATCGATAAGCGTCTCGATCTTAAGCTCTAGCACATCTTTATTGATCGCCGCTAACGTCGCCAACTCCGCCTCACTGGCAAAGCAGTTGGAGATAATCACCACATCGATGCCACTAAAGAAGAGATCTCGCGCCTGCACATCGATAGGCAACGCGCGATGCTCCTCAAGCGTACACAACCCTTGATCGACCGGCCAAGGGCCAAACGTCGCCACATGCGAGTTGACAAAGGCTGCCGTAGTTAAACCAAATTGCTTAAAACGCACGTTACAGCTATCAAAATGCGCGCGCGTTAAGCCACTGTAACGGTGCGGATAAAAGTTATGACACCCCAACATCATGTGTGTGTTGGGCTTGTAATCCATAATCGTCTCGATATAGTGCGTGTCGTTGCTCATGTTGATCTCCACCTGCAGACCATGCGGGTTGTAGGTCATCATCGACTCCTCCATGCCCGTAAAGCCCATATCCAAGCGAAAACCTTTCACCCCCAGATCGGCAAAGAAGCTCAAATCTTGATATGAAATCCCCAGCGCACTAAAGATACGCGGAGCCACATCGACAATCACATCGTACTTGAGCGCCATCGCGTGTGCTACCGTCTCCTTAAATTCAGCAACAATCTTCTCCTTATCGCCCTCAATCGAGAGCAAACACATAAAGACGCGCGTAAACCCATGCTTGGCCGCTAAGTCCAAATACGCCTTATTCTCGGCGATGGGCGCATGCCCTGCATAAACCGAAATGCCTAATTGACGCATCCTCTCCCCCTACTTGCCTTCAAGTGCGCGTAAACGTGCATCTAAATCTGCCACTTTTGCGTGCAAATTGATAATCTTCTCGGTGAGCGCCTTCTCCGAAATCGCCGTCATCAAGTGATCTTGTGCGTGCAAAAAGAGCATGCTAATCTCAACGGGATTACCACCGCTCTCCTGCTGAATAAAGCCTGTCTGAATCTTATGCGCAGCGTGGAGCTCAGTATCTGCCTCGGCATAACGCGCCTTAGCCTCACCAATCTTTCCTGCCTCAGCCAAGCTCATCGCCTCAAAGACCTTACCTCGTGCCTCACCAGCACTGGCGATAATCGTAAAAATCGCCTCTTCCAGATTTAACTCTTCACTCATCTTTTACACTCCTACTCTTTAGCAGCATCCAGCTCTTCTTGGTACATCTTCTTATCGTACATCTTCATAAACGGCAGGTAAACAACACCCAAAATCACGATGTTCACCAATGCTAAAATCGCTGCGCGGATATCAAGCCCCGTTGCAAAGAAAGCCCCTAAAGGTGCGGGGAATGTCCACGGTGCTACAAGCACAGGAATATTTACCATACCAGAAGCGATAGCGATGTAACTTACAATCGTAACAATCACAGGACCTAAAATAAAGGGCACAAAGAAGAACGGATTGAGCATGATTGGTAGACCAAAAATAACTGGCTCATTAATGTTGAACAACGCAGGAATCAATGTAACCTTACCTAAATCCTTTAAGTAGCGAGAACGAGCAAAGAGAAGCAAAAAGACCAAACTCAACGTGCCACCAGAGCCACCTATCCAGACAAACCACTGAAAAAATGGCTCTGGAGTTAAATAAGGAATCGCCGCACCAGCTTCGTAAGCACTACTATTTTCAGAGATCATCTCTGTCCAAATAGGACGCGCCACCGCACCCACAATAGAGACACCATGAATTCCCATCGTCCACAAAAGCGTTACCAAAAAGACAATAATCACCGCACCATAAGGAGTATCTACGATATTTTTTAATGGATCAAAAATCTTAATAAACATCGCCTGTAAGTCAACTTTTGCGATAGTAATTAAGGTAAACATCACAATCATGATCGCAAAGGCCGGAAATAACGCAGAGAAAGATTTAGAGACAGAGTCAGGCACACCTTCGGGCATCTTGATAACTAAGTTCTTCTTCACAAAGAGACGAAAGATCTCTACGGATAAAATAGAGGTAAAAATTCCCGTAAATAAGCTCGCACCACCTAATCTTCCTAGAGGAATCACGAACCCTAAGCCATCAGCTATTTGAGGCATGGTGGTCATAAAGTAGGCCATCAGCGAAAGCGTACCGCCACTCCTACCATCTAGCTCATAGCTCTTGGCAAGGCTATATCCCATATTATATGTAGCATAAATGGCAATTAAGCCTGTAGTAACACGAAACGGTAACGCAATACCCAGCGAATTTGCCGCCAAAAATTGAAAAAATGCCTTACCCTCCTTAAAGGCGTCGGTAAAGGGCAAGTTCAAGAAAATTAAAAATAAACTGCCTACAATCGTCAATGGAATTGTTGAGACCATTCCATCGCGAATTGCCATTAAATGACGTTGCTTAGCAAGCTTGGTCATCGGGTTCAAAAAGTAGTGTTCCATCAAACTACCTGTACTCATTTTTCATCACTCCCTTCATACAAAAAAAAGTATTTTTACTATCTATCCTTCATTTTACCATGCTTTTGGCAAGCTGTCAATCACAACAATTAAATCTGCCAACCCGATAGGTGGGGTTTGTGTGCTTGCAGTAACTCGTTAAAAATCACACGCGTCATCGCACCGTGCTTGGTGAGCGGATTAATGGTGAGGGCTTGAATGGCGATGTTGTAATCTTTTTTTACCGCCGCTTCGATAGTGAGGCGCTCGAAGGTCTTCATTAGGAGAATTTCGGCTTGCGCGGGCGCTGGTAGAGGCGAGGCTTTGAGCGAAACTGGGCCAAAGCTGGTGATCATGGCGGAGGTTTCGATGATCGCGTCGTCAGGGAGAATACCAATGGTACCATTATTTGGCATGTTCACCACCATAATCTCTTGACTATTGGTATAAATCGCACGAATCAAACCACAGGCAGCGTCGCTGTAGTGCGCCCCTCCACGCTGTTCAAGTTCGGCTGGTTTCTCGTTAAGTTCGGGGTTTTTGTAGATTTCAAAGAGCGCCTCTTCCACACCACGCACCACTTCGGCACGCGTCTTGCCATCTTTAAACGACTCCAACTCTTCGTGTAAAATATCATCTTGCATGTAATAATAACGGTGATAGGGGCAGGGTAACATGCCCAATTGTTGAACAAATTCCTTATTCCAAACGATAGGTTTAAGATTTTTTACGACCGATTTAGTGGATTCATGCTCAATGATTTTGGGTAGAATCTCTTGGGTAATCTCTCTGCCTTGGTGATAAATATGTTTACCCCAAACATAATGATTCATGCCCAAAAAGTGAATAAAGAAGTCCTCATCGCCAATCACCTCGCCCACCGATCGTTGCATGCCGATAGGCACATTGCACAGACCAATACACTTGATGCTAGAGTGGCGATGCACCGCCTCGGTAACCATACTGCTGGGGTTACTAAAGTTGATCAGCCACGCATTGGGGCAGAGACGCTCCATCTCTTTAGCAATCTCCAAAACCACAGGAATAGTACGTAATGCCTTCATAAAGCCACCAAAACCATTGGTCTCTTGCCCAATTGCCCCGTGAGAGAGGGGGATACGCTCATCTTGAATGCGTGCATCTAGCAGACCTACACGTAGTTGTGTGGTAACAAAATCGGCATCTTTGAGCGCCTCTTCACGATCCATCGTCAGATGAATCTGCATCGGCACGCCAGCCTTCTCTACCATCCGCCTAGCCAGCGCGCCGACAATCTCTAACTTTTCTCTACCGGCCTCAATATCGACCAACCAGAGCTCTTTAATCGGCACATCTTGGTATCGACTAATAAAACCAGCTACAATCTCTGGCGTGTAGCTAGATCCGCCACCGATTGTGGCAATTTTTAGGGGTTTTTTCATGGGGCTCACCTCTCACAAACATAGAGTCGTCTCTCTTTTTATTATAATTTTATCATGCGTTTTCCCCATTGTCAAGAAAAACGTATATTAACGAGGAAGTTCTGCCATCGCCTGCGGAAGTGCGACCGACAAAGCCTCTAGTTGTGAGATCGGTGTCCATGGGCTGTAGGAGAAGCGTACGATTTCCCCTGCCTCTTTCATGGCGATACCTTGGGCCATCAGGGCACGTAGACGCTCTTTGTTGCCTCCCGAGCAGGCGCTGTTGGTGCCCACCATGATACCATGCTCGCTTAAATGGCGCACCACCACCTCACCGGGGAGGGGAGCAAAGCGCACCAAGTAATGATACATCGATTTTTCTCTTGCCGTCGCCTCTTGATGGTAGACCACGCCACCAGCATCTGCCACCGCTTGGTAGAAAAGCGCTTGCTTGGCTTGCGCCTGCGTATCTCTCTCTTGGGAGACGCGGTGTAGCGCAAGCTCCAGCGTCTTCACACCAAACAAATTCTCCGTGCCCGATCGCATACCAAATTCCTGTCCACCCCCCTGCAGAAATGCCTGCTTACTGCCACGCCAATAGAGCAACCCCACGCCCTTAGCTCCCCCAAGTTTATGCGCCGAAAGTGCCAAGGAGTCGCACCGCCAATGCGACACCTCCCCGTAGAGATGCCCCACTACCAACTGCGCCGCATCCACGTGCAAGTGGATCGATCGGCTCTGATGCTCGGCTTGATAGGCATCTAACACCTTACGGATCGCGCTAATATCATTGATCGCCCCACTTTGATAATTGATCGCCATACAACAGAGCATGCGTACTTCTTTAGTCAGCAATTTTTGCAAGTCGAGGAGATCTAAACGACCCAATTTATCTACCTTGACAAATTTAATACTAAAGCCTGTTTGCTTCAACCAACGGTGATTCTCATACATCGAGGGGTGTTCTGCCTCGCTCATGAGGATGGTACCCCTTGCCGGCGATCGCAAAAGCGAGAGCAACACAAGCTGATTCGCCTCGGTAGCGCCACTGGTAAAGATAAGATCGTCTGCCGGTAACCCTAAGTACCGGCCAATTGCCTCTCGACTTATCGACAAAGCGCCTCTTGCTCGCTTACCCGCCTCGTGTAAACTAGAGGGGTTCGCAAAATACTCCAACGCCACGCGATACGCCTCTTCTACAAAAATCTGCTCCAACATCGCCGTAGCGGCGCTATCAAAATATAACATACCTTTCGATTTTAGCATATTTATCCTATCTTTGCCAAGAATGCATTGACTAATCGGGTCTCTTTACGCTAAAATATCAGAAAAGAGGGGAGGAGCGTGAGCATCTTTTTTAAGTGTTTATAATAATTATATGACAAAAAATCACAATATATTAATTATCGACTCAGGCATCGGTGGATTACCCTATTTTACTTCCATTAAGCATCTCCTAGAAGCGCACGCGCTAGCCTGCACCATCGACTATCTTGCCGATAACGACGCTTTTCCCTACGGTGCCAAGAACGATAGTCAACTGCAAGCCCACTTACATACACTGGCTAACAAGCTCAAAGAGGCGCATAAGCATTACGATGTTATCGTTATCGCCTGTAATACCGCCAGCATCTATGGCAAAGAGATCTTCACCAAGCACCTGCCCAATACCCCCATCCTCACGACCACGCCGACCCTCTGCATGCAGAATACCTCCAGTGAATCCTTTCTTCTGCTTGCCACCAGTGCGACTTGCCGTGCCTACCAGCACCTAGGCAACATCACCATCATTCCTGCCGATCCGCTAGTACGGTGGGTAGAAACGCTCTTTCCCCAAGCCTCACAAGCCGAGCGTATGAAGTACCTTGAAACGTTTGTCATCGAGCAAATTCCCATTCAACATCCAGCAACACTCATTTTGGGATGCACACACTTTTTACATATTAAAAATGATCTAGAAAAACTTCTGACCTCCCACCACCTACAGATCGCCGAGACCACCCAAGCTCTTGCGCAAGAGCTCCTACAGACCCTTCTCCATCAAGGCGCAACCAAGGGCAAGGTACAGCTAGGAGAACTCTATTTAACCCGGTATCTACCCGAAGATAAGGCATATTATCAAAAAATCGCAGGAGAATATCACTTTGAATTTAACAAACATCGGCTCTTTTAATCACAAACACCATCCGCTCAATTACCCCGTTCACCCTGAATGGCGCACGCTCTTTGTCGAGCTATCCGAGAAGCAATGGTTTCAGCTCCTTCTTAAAGAGATTGAGCATGCTTATGCAACCCTAAGCATTGCACCCCAAGAGAAGTACTTGTGGCGCGCCTTTGAGCTTACCCCACGTGCGCAACTCAAAGGGATTATTTTGGGGCAAGATCCTTATCCGAACATCGAATACGCTAATGGTCTAGCCTTTAGTGTCGATCCCGGATTAACGATTCCTGCATCACTACGCAATATCTTTTTTGAACTCAACCGCTCGCATGAGATTCCCGTCTCCACCCATGGCGATCTCTCCAACTGGGCAAAACAAGGACTTCTCCTACTCAATACCGTCCTAACGCTTGATCTTTCCACAAAAAAGAATCCGAAAAACATCTCAGAAGAACTCTGGACGCGCCTGAATCAAAGCATTATTCATTATATCCTCGAGGAGAAAACCCCCGAACTCATTTTTATGCTTGCCATGGGCAAAAAGGCGCAAAAGGCGGCAAAAACCTTCTTGCTAGCCGACAACCTGCATATTATTAGTACGCCCCACCCATCGCCACTGGCAGCCATTGGGCGTAGCGCAACGCCCTTTATTGGCTGTGGTTGTTTTTGTGAGATTGACGCTTTTCTACAAAAACATCAACAAGCCAGCATTACTTGGTCTCTTGACGCACTCGACGCACAAAAGGATAACCGTCCTCACTAATCTTCGTCTCCACGATGCCACGTACTTCGGCGTTCTGAATAAACTTCTTCAATTTAGAGAAGCCTAGCTCCTGTAAATTAACGCCTCGGTTTGACAAGAGAATGCCCAAGTGATTATAGCCATGCCAGCCGTCGTGCTCACTATTTTCCTTGAGTTCATCTAGCTTGATAAGCTCTTCATCTAGTGCAATTAGCGCTGCCTGTAACGATCCTGGGGCGCTATTTCCACGCGTATTACCATTGTTACGGGAGACCACCTCGCGTGAGCCGCTCTCGGAGCGTTGAATGGTGATAAATCCAGCAGATCCTGCGGCCATGACAAAATGGCTAAAGCGTTTAAAGCCCAAATCGCTCTCGTTAAATTCGCGATTGAGCATCTTCATCTGGATCTTTACTGCACTAAAAGGCGTACTCTTGCCCTGATTCTTCAACATATCAGCAGCCTCGGCCAACTGTTGAAACCAATACTCTCTGCTCTCTTTTACCTTGGATACGGCAACTTCCTCGTCCTCATCATCATCGTCTTTGCTAGCCAAGAGTTCGCGATAGTCGGTAAAGCCGTCGGCAAGGGCAAGGAGATCTTGAGGGGCGCGCTTCATATCGTAAATGACATGGATCATCTTACCATTTTTACGCATGGTTTGCAGGAGCGGACGAAAGTCGCTATCGCCGGTTACCACAATAAAGACATTGATATGTCCATAAAATTGAAGCAACTCCATCGCGTCGCTCACTAGCGCCATATCGGCCGAATTCTTTCCCTTACCCCCATTGCCCCCCTTGTGAGGCGTGTGCGTAAGCTTAAATTGACGTTCGCTAAGGCTACGGCTTAGCTTAGCAAACTTGGGAATCGACCAATCAGCATAGGCAAAGCTCACTGCTACCCGACCAAATCCTTCGGCAAATTCGCCGATCCCTTCCATCAATAAGGTATCGTTATTGGGTGGGGTGATATTCTCAATATCCCACAAAATAGCTACACCATGAGGCATCTCTTTATTCATAGTTTATTCTCGATTTTAAAATTAAAATTTTAAAGGATAAGAGCTCTAACGTTCGCGGAAAATGATGCGACCTTGTGTCAAGTCGTAAGGAGATAGCGCCACCTTCACCCGATCACCGGGAACAATACGAATATAGTGCTTGCGCATACGCCCCGAGAGATAGGTCATCACAACGTGCCCATTATCGAGCTTAACTTTAAAATTGGTATTCGGCAGTGCATCGGTTACGACACCCTCTACCTCAATTGCTTCTTCTTTTTGCGACAAAATGCCACCTCATCTTTTCATTTAATAATCTCTAAGAAATCTTATCATCTCTTCTCCTCTAGTCTACTCGTTTTTGAGACTAAAAGTCAATTATCTACGTCGCTTTTTCGTACACTTTTACGCATAACCACAAAAAATATCGACAAAATAGCCCTTACGTCTTCTCTTTATAGCATGGAGCGTCGAAAATTTGATTATGATGAAATTATCTACCTTGCCAAAATTTCTCAGCCTCTCTCTCTTTTTTAGTGGATTCCTTCTCTTGCTCTCGGCACAAGAGCTCTCAACGGTGCGTATTCTCAGGCCAGAGGACATCAAAATTTTTCGGCTAGACCCAAGCAAAGATGGCTTTGATCTCTTTGTGCGAAAAAGAGATGGCGTAGAGTCGATCATGCTCACCGACTCCACCGTCGACCTGCAAGGCCTCTACGATAACTTTGCCCTACGCGCCTACGACCCCGACCCCACCTATGCAAATGAGCATCGCAACCTAGGCGATCGTACCATCGCTCTCTCCGACGGAAGCTACTTTCTGGTTACCTCTACCGCGCAAGTCTTTAAGCCCCTTGGCGATGACGAATGGTTTCACCTCTTTGTGCCCAGCGCCGTGGTCTTTGGCTATCCACGCCCCGGCAGTAGAGAGGGGCAGATGGAATTTATCGACGACTTTTGGCTCAACATCCGCACCTTTACCGCGCCCAACGCCACCTATAACACCGCCCTCCCCGATCGTGGCTTTCGTGATAACCCCTACCATATCCGCTTCCAAAAAGTCGCGCCCAAAACCGATTCCATCACACCCCTTAGCCAACTCGCCAAGCAAACAGGGGGAACCTTCCATACCAATCTCGAAAAAGGGGAAGATTTCATCGCTACGCTAGAGCAGATCTTCGCAGCTATCCCCGCCACTGGCACGACCAAAGTCGTCTTTGCCATCGACACCACCGTGAGTATGAAACAAGTGATGCCCTACGTGCAAAGAGAATTTCTGCCCACGCTCATTCAAGAACTACAACAAAAACCGATCCAGATCGGCTTTGTCCTCTACCGCGACTACGAAGATGCGCGCAAAGGGGCGTATCTTACCAAGATTTTGGGGACAGGCTTTACCCGCGATGCCAAGGTGATTGAACAGCACATCAAGAGCATTACGGTAGGCGGTGGACACGATATTCCCGAGGCAGTGTACGAGGCAATTGAGCGCGCGGTGCAAGATTTCGACTGGAGCGGTGCGCAAAATCGAATCATCATCCAAATTGGCGACGCGCCTCCCCACCCCACGCCCAAGAGTCGCCAAATACGCACGCCCGAAGGGAAATTCATCACCATTTTTGGCCCCACCCAAGAGCAAACTATCGCCATGGCAAAGGCAAAAGGCATCACGCTTATCACCTACCTGCTACCCACCAACGCCGACTATCACTAAGAAAAAGTATATCATCCAAGGAGATCAATTGATGTTGAAAAAGATAAGAGCTACACTATTAGCACTACCTAAAGCATGGAGAATCGTACTATTATTCCTTGTAACATTTTTGTTTATTCTTTTTGTAGTTCTTCCCATATTCTATAAGCTCGGCGAGTTAATCTATAAAGATGATTGGTATCCCACCAAGTCAACATGGTTAGAGCCTCTTCTGCTTGTTCCAAGTATTACATTATTGTGGTTATTAGGAAAGTGGTTAAAATTAGACGAAAAGAAGTAGCTTTTTTCTAAACAATAAATGTGGGTTTACCCCCATATTGGCTTAGTTTTATGCCAAAGTTAAGTAACGCATTTCAACGTAATAGCTTGATACTTGCGCCGATTCTCCTAAAAAATACTTCCGTCTTAGCCTATTTTGTGCTACAATAGTCGCATGAGTAAGAATTCTTATGTCGACTTAGACCTCACCCAGCCCGCCGCCCTCAACGCATCTGCCGGCACGGGCAAGACCTACAGCCTTATCCGCCTTGCGCTCCTCTACCTGCTAAAGAAGGATAATCCCCCCACTATCCAGCAGATTCTCCTAGTTACCTTCACCAACAAGGCCACCGCCGAGCTTCGCCATCGCCTGCGTGAGTTGCTCAAAGGTCTGCTCCACCCCAGCGACGAGACCGAACTAAAACAGTTTTGTGAGGAGCATCGCGCCTTTTTGGAGCGTGAGGACTACCATATCGAGAACGACCGACCCGAAATCAGAGAGTGCCTCGAGCGTGCCTATGCCAATCTCGACGAAGCGCCGATCTACACCATCCACAGTTTTTGTCAATATTTATTGCGCGCCTATCCCTTTGAGAGTAGACAGAATTTTCACTTTGCGCTGGTCAACAACCAAGCCATTCTCGAGCAACTGCTCTACGACTTCTTTCGCCAGCAAGAGCAAGCCATCAATCCACGCATCCACCTTGCCTATCGTTGTTACACCCGTTCTTACAAATTTTTCAAGAACGACCTCGAGAAGCTACTCCTTGAAAAGTCAGAGCGATACGAAGATAGTCCCCTCATCCAAGCGCTCAAGGAGGAGCTTCGCACCAATCTCATCCACCCCGATCCAGACGAGCGCAATCGGGTATGGGAGATCTATCAAGCCTATCAACAAGGTAACCATGAACTCAACGCCATAGTGGAGGCGCTCCGTGCCACGGCTATCCCACCCACAGAAGAAGATAATAAAGTGCTATGGCAGGAGCTTAAACGCATCGATCCGCGCGATCTCTACGCCCTAATGGACATCCTCGCGCAAATCCCACCCAAAAGTAAGGGAGATTTTACTACGTTAATCGATCAACTCGCAAAGCTTAATCTCTATCACCTAGAAAATGGTAAAAAATCAAAAATTCCCTTCTTTAACGCGATGAAGGCGACGTTGCTTGCCGAGATTGTCGATTTTATCCAGAAAAAGCACCCGCAGCAACGCCAAGAGCAGGCGCAGTTGCGTTTTAATGATTTGATCGACGATGTTTATCAACTGCTTGCCCATGAGCAGGCCAATGAATCATTTGTTAGCGCGATTCGTCGCAATTTTCGCGTGGCGCTCATTGACGAATTTCAAGATACCGACCACAAGCAGTGGGCAATCTTTAAGCGCCTCTTTAGCCCCAGCCCCAACCCCAACGATCCGACAGACCACACCTATCTGCTCATTGGCGACCCCAAGCAGTCGATCTACCGTTTTCGCGGGGCGAACCTTCAAACCTATCTCACCGCGATGCAGAGCGTTCCACAAGATAATATCTGTACGCTTGCCAACAACTATCGCTCTAATGCACAGGTTATCAAGGCGATTAACCAACTCTTTGCGCCCCTCTTTTGCGAGCAAGATTACGCATCCGTCAACGCAGAAAACAAAGAAGCGCTCATGCTTATGAAAAACGACAAACCCTGCACCGCAGGCATCACCTTGCTTACACCTACCCTAGCTGCGGAGGCAAAGCCTATCGGCAGTAAAGAGAGCATTAGAGCGACGGCGCAAGAACTCCTCGTGCAACAGATTCATACCCTGCTCGATCCTGCCAATGGCTACGAGCTCTACAACCCCAAGACACAAAAATCACGAAAATTAGAGCCCAGCGACATCGCCTGTCTCACCGAGACCCACAAGGAGGGGAGCGATCTTAAAGAGGCGCTCTATCGTCTCAATATTCATGCCGTCAACATCTCCAACCAGAGCCTCTTTGCCAGCCAAGAGTTTCTCTTTTTGCAACTCTTCCTCCAAGCGCTCATCGCTTTACACGCCAAGGGTACCGCGGTAAATGAGTTCTTCTACCATCACTTCCTCCACACCTTCCGCCAAAAGCATCCGCAAGATGGCTACGCGCGTCTGGTAGGCAAGCTCGAAACGGCAAAGGCGTTGCTCCAAAAGCACTCGATCTTGCGCGCCTTCGATCAGATCTTAACAAAATGTGATATCATGCGCTCCCAGCTCGCCCAGCCCTACGACGGCGAACGTTTCTTTATTAATATTCGCCACCTCGAGGATCTCCTCATCGACATTGGCAGAAGTACCGCGCTCACCAACCCAACGGCGATTCTCCACGCCCTCCAAGCGATGATTGACAAAGCCGAAGCCCAAGACGAGAGCAATAATGAAAAGACCTTGCGTCTGGAGCACGACGAAAATGCCCTACAAATCCTCACCGCGCACAAAGCCAAAGGCCTTGAGTTCCCCATCGTCTTTAGCCTCGTAGGCATCACCAATCTAAACGAAATAAAAAGCAAGCCATCGCTCGCCTACATGGACGAACAGGGCAAGCAAGGCTATCGCTACGGCATCGACGCAACCTTTGTCCAGATGCACACCCAACAAGAACTCGACGAAAAAAAACGCCTCTTTTACGTTGCCTGCACCCGCGCCCAGAGCCACCTCTACCTACCCTATCTCTTTGTAAAAGATCCCGTGCCCTTTGTGCAATTTTTGCAACAATTTTTAGATCTAAAGGAACCCGAACTAGAAGTAAATGCCAAAGGAATAAAAGTAACCGGCGCTGCTGTAAAACAGGCTACGCAACGTCATGAAGCAATAGAAGATGCCCTTAAGGGACTCCCCGCTGCCTTTGCCTATCTTGATATCGATACGGAGATAATGCTCGCGCCTCTGTCGCAAGAAAAAGCGACACGATCCAATCCGCAATTTATCCCTGCCTCGCTAGATATCCAGATAAAAGATCGCATGCGCGCAACCCATAGCTACACCTCGCTCACCAAAAACCTCAAGCGTACCGCTAGTGCTAGCGAACCTGAAGATGATCAGAGCGATGCCGAAACATTGCTGTGGGAGGATAACGAGACCCCAGCCGTTGTTACCGCGCTCACCCTTAAAGGCGGAAAGAGTCTGGGGTTGCTTCTTCATCAACTCTTTGAAGAGAAAGATTTTAGCATCGCAAGTATCGACAAAGAAACCTTCCTCACCAACGAGACGATCCACCACCAATTCCACACCATCGCCCAGCAACACTTCCACACCAAGTGGATAGAGCGAAATCTTGCCATCGTTAAAGAGATCTTTTGGCAGAGCCTCAATGTGCCGATGCCTCACTCGCGCCAACCGCTTCACCAACTCGATCGCCTGCGCCAAAGCAAAGAGCTTTCCTTTCGTCTCTTTTTACGCGAAAAGGTAACCTTCAACCTTAATGAGATCAATTACACCCTCAAGCAGGGCCTCCTCACGGGCTTTATCGATCTCTTTTTTGAGGATGCAGGTAAATTCTATATCATCGACTGGAAGAGCTCCAACCTCGGCGAGAGCCTAGCGCACTACACCCAAGAGCGCATGCAAGCCGAAATGCATCAGCAACACTTTACACTACAGTACCACATCTACCTACTGGCTATCACCTACTACGTGCAGATGAGCCAGCGCACCTTTAGCTACGACCAAATCGGTGGGGTATACTATCTCTTTTGCCGAGGCATCCAAGCCGATCAGGGGCATCAACACGGCGTGCTTCTGCTTAAACCCACACAAGCCGAATTCGAAGCATTTCAACACGCCTTTTCTCGCGCTATCCAACTACAGCCTGTACCTGAAGGAGGATAAACAATAAAAGAGCCATTACGAGAAGTCTTTTAGGAAGTCTATCCGCAAGAAGATGCATTTAGAAGATGATAATCCTAAGCCATAAATGGGGGGTACATCCCCCGTACTATCGCCTTGCGTTTACCGCATACCTTAGCAGAAAAAGCCCTTACATAGGATATTTTGGGAAATGTTTCCTAAGCTATTATTAGTTAGTGCCTCTTTTACATGTTGTGAAAAATTATTGCTTTATTCAAAATCACAGATAATTAATCAACAGATAAATAAACAATCCCAAAAACAATGCATAGATATGAATAAAAAAATTATTATAATTAATTTTAAGATCTTTTTTGCATAATTATTAAAAATATTTAATTTTATTAATTATAATAATAAAATTATTGACAAATATTGTAATTTTGTATATAATAATAAATAGATTATAAACATAAGGAGTAAATTTATGTTCAAAAAAACTTTATTTTTGCTGGCCGTTTTGGCGATGATTGGTTTGGTAAGCTGTAAGCCAAACAATAGTGATGTTGATAATGGTATGGATAAACCTGATATTGATAATGGTACAAATAAACCTGATATTGATAATGGTATGGATAAGCTTAATGTTGATGTCGAATTATCCGTGAATAATATCATCATTCCTACTACGGAGGCTGGAGAGGAAGGAATGGCTACCGCCCTGATGACCCTGAAGATTGATGGTAAAACCGAACAAGATGACGACAATTGGAACGCGATAAACGTAGAGGCTCTTAATGGTTTCTCTTTTTACGTGGTAGGCATGGAGCTACCCAGCGGTAGTGCGTACGCCTTACCTTGGAATTTTTCCCTAAATGAGCTAGTAGAACTGCTTGTGGAGGAGACAGATTTTATGTTCACCTTAGCCGATGGCGTAGATGGTACGATAACAATTAATCCATCTTCTGTTGAAGCCTTTGGTCTTAGCTGGGCTACTGCAGTAACAGCAGGCGATACTATTAAATTTCCTGCCGTTTACAAGATAACCTTTAAGGGTAATGATGTCGATGGCTATACTGTCGTTGTTGCCAAAAAAGAGCTAACCGATGTTACATCTACCATTACTATAGATAAATAAAATAATATATAGCTTAATTAAATCTACTAGAAAAATAGAAACCTCACCTTAGCAGTGAGGTTTTTTATTCTGTTTCGTGTTGTATTTATGATGATAATTATCTCTAGCTCCACCCAATCACAATTCATCTCACGTGCGTTTATTACGTCGACGTTGAAGATAATCCTGCTCTTTAAAGAAGTTGCTCGGTAGCCCCTCTTTGGCGGCCATCATCTTAATCACCATAAAGAGGTCTTTATTCGGAAGCACAACCGGAAAGAGAATCTCTTTTAGGAGCAAGACAATCGCCTCACCCTCTAGCGAGGAGAGCGTACCTAGCGCCTTGACATACGGATAGATCATGCCATACATCGTTTGATGGCGGATCGAGATACTCTTAAAGCGCTTGCCCCTAGGGAGATCGGGCTGGGTGATATGTGCCCAAAGCTTCGCTTGCTCGGCCTTACCAAGACGCTGAATATAGGCATGATAAGCGGGAATCCAGTAGGCAAGAAGCTTCATTTCGTAGCAAGTGGCTAAGAAGTCGGCACACTCGGCGAGCACCACCACCTTGAGAAGTTCTTCACTGAGACGCGAAGAGGAGCTCTTTGCGAGTAACGGCGCTTGTTTTTTGATCGCTTTGGCAAGGGCGGGAGATAGTTTGCTTTGGGAGGTTTTTGCCGATTTAATCGCACGGATCATGCGCACAGGATCTTCAACAAAAGTGATCTTGAGGGGAACAACTGGCTCAATCATGCGATTTTGTAGATGGCGATAGCCCCCGTGAAAGTCGATAATCTGCTCTTCCATCACGTCGTAATAGAGCGCATTAAGCGTAAAGTCGCGCCGAAAGGCATCTTCTTCGAGCGTGCCAAAGAGCTCTTCGCCATCATCACCATTACGCGATCGAAACGTTGCCACCTCAAAGAGCGCGCCGGAGTTTGTTGTTACATGCACCAGCTTAAAGCGCTTACCAATAATGCGCGATCGCTTAAAGATCTTGCGAATCCTTGCAGGGTGCTCGTTGGTAACAATATCCCAATCCTTAGGCTCTCTGCCCAATAGGATATCACGAATCGCCCCCCCCACAATGTAGGCCTGCGCACCAGCATGAATCAACTGCCGACAAATCGCATAGGCATCTTTATCTACACTACGCGCATCAATTCCATGCTCTTCCTTTACATAGACATCAGCCAGCTTAACCAACTTGCCTTTACTACTCTTGCTATACCGTGCTAACACCCTATTATATCATTCCTACTGCTACAAAGATCTCTTCTTTTTTAGTGATGCGATGTGATAGCTCGCTGGCAATCGATGCACATAGCCGCCTCAGGGATTGCCTCTAGGCGCTCTTTATCGATCATCTTGGCGCACTTAACACAGACGCCATACGTGCCATTTTCCATTCTCGCTAGAGCCGCATCTATCTTTTGCACGCCCATTAACATGGTCGCACCCAGTTGCTCTAGGATCTTTTTGTCATTGGTGGTGGAGACTTCGTCCATGCTATCGCCACCGTCGTGTTGATGAATCATCTCATCAAAACGTTCGTGCTCCAACTCCCAATTGCCCGTGAGCTTAGCCCGCTGGGCTAGCAACACCTCTCGCATGCGTTCTGTAAAGTCATTCATGCCTCGCCTCCTTGTCTTACTACCAACTCATAGCTTGGTATGTTAACACTTCTTAATCATAACACACTCTATCGATTCTCGCAAGCCCTTTTTTTCTTCTAGCACACGATAAAAGGCATTGGCAAAATTTTGACCATCTTTTTTGGCATACAGACTCTCTTTGGGCGGAACATAGAGACCAGCCTCACGCGCTTTTAGCATATGATCGCGTTCGCTTAATTTAACCTTGATTTCGTCATCATTAAATTGATATCCGCGATCGTTAAGCACCGCCACCCCCTTGGCTAACAATCGGCTCGCCAAGATAATATCACGCGTTAAAACCAAGTCGTGCACTTGCGCATGTTCTACTAAAAAGTCATCCGCCTTATCCGCGCCAGCTTCTACCTGATAAAAGAAGATATTTTTATGGTGCTTGGGCAACGAAATAGGATGATTTGCCACAAAGTGTGCACAGATTCGCCCTTTGAGTGCGCTACGAATCACCACCTCGCGCGCCTGCTTAACGAACGAGTCACCATCAATAAAGACGCGCACAACCATCCTCCTTATCGTAAGGATGCAACTTCCCCCTAGCTCCCCGTTCCACTAAGTATCCCTCTCTAGCTCCTGCGTGATGCTTTGCCAGCTCTCGTATAGTGTCTCTAACGATGCCTCTAACGATGCAATCTCGGCTTGCACCTCTTTTAAACGCCCCACATCGCGATAGACCACCTCATCGGCAAGCATCGCCTGCTTCTGCGCCAAAGTATCCTCTTGTTCGGCTATCTGAAGAAGAAGCTCTTCTTCCTGACGCTTCAATTTACGCACCTTGGCCGCTTGTGCCTTATTCTGTAAGCGCTCCTGTTGCGAGTTGGTGATGACCTTGGGCTCTTCTTTAATCGCCTTGAGAAGCGACTGCTCCTGCTTGGCGCGCATCAATTGACCCGTACCGCCCTTTGCCCATTGATCCAAGTAGTAGCCGTAATCCCCCGGATAGTATCGAGGCTCTGCCTGCATGTGCAATACCGACGTTGCCAACTGCTCATTAAAGTAGCGATCGTGGCTGACAAAGATCAACGTTCCACGATACTCCTTCAAGGCACGAAGTAAGAGATCCTTGGACTGGAGATCTAAATGGTTGGTCGGTTCATCTAAAATAAGTAAATTGAACGGTTTTAAAAAGAGCCTTGCCAACAATAAGCGCGCCTTCTCGCCACCCGAGAGTACCGAAATCGGCTTGTAGACCGCATCGCCATTAAAGAGAAACGCCCCCAAGATATTACGTACCTCCGGCTGTAGGTGCAGCGGCGCTTGGCTCTCCATCTCCTCCAAAACGCTCTTACCCATAAAGGGCTGGTGCGTATCCTCGCTAAAGTAGCCAATCTCCACACCACTGCCCCACTTGAGATAGCCACTATCGGCCTTCTCCACGCCACTCAAGATACGCATCAAGGTAGACTTACCCGCACCATTGAGACCCGTAATCGCCAAGCGTTCGCCCTTCTCCACCAAGAGCGTCAGATCGCTAAAAATGAGACGATCGTTGTAACTCTTTTGGAGATCTTCCAAATAGAGCACCCGCTCGCCAGCATGCGGAGGCTTGGGCAGAACAATACGCATCTGTTTGGTGGTTTCTGGCAGGGAGGGAAGCTGTTCTCGGATCTTTTCGGCCTCACGTAAGCGCGACTGTACCAAGCTCGCTTTACTAGGACTCGCCCGAAATTTGCGCGCAAAATCCTCAATCTGGGCCAGACGCTCCTCTTGCTGTTGACGCAACTTCATTAATTGTTCCAACTCCTGCGCCCGACGCACCTCGTACTGGCTATACGATCCTGCATATCGCTTGAGCGCCCCATTAAAAAGCTCCAACGTCTCATTGGTAACTTGCTCCAAAAAGTAGCGATCGTGGCTCACCAAGAGCAGACCACCGCTGAACCGCTTCAACCAATCCATCAACCACACAGAGGTCTCAGTGTCCAAAAAGTTCGACGGCTCATCAAGAAGGAGAATATCCGGCTCACTCAAGAGCACCTGCGCCAAGGCAATACGCATCTGCCAGCCCGAGGAGAAGTGCTTCACCTGCTTAATAAAGTCGCTCTCCTTGAACCCAAGTCCACGTAACGTAGCATCGATAAGCGAGGTGCGTTGATAAAATGAACTATGCGCCAAGCGATCGTGTAGAGCGCTAGCCTCTTGCAGACTCTCTTCATCGCCAAGCTCCATCAATGCATGGGCGCGCGCCTCGTAAGCAAACCAATCATCATAGGCATGCTCTACCTGTTGCCAGAGCGTCGCCTCCGCCTCCACCTTACTGCTCTGTGCCATGTAGGCGAGCTTTGCTCCCTTACTTAAGACGATCTCCCCATCATCAGGGCTAAGACCACCTGTCAACACCTTCATCAATGTCGACTTTCCCGCACCATTAATCCCTACCAACGCTGCCTTACTCATCGGCGCTAAGGTAAAGGCAACCTTATCTAAAATTACCCGCTCGCCAAAAGCAAGCGACAACGAAGAGACTTGTAAAAATGCCATCTAGTGCCAAATCCTACTTAACAAAAATTGTCTCGATGGGGCTAACATACTGCGATAAAAGCACATGATTAGGCGTCATTTGCTCCACCCAACTCGCCTCAAAACCACCCACGCCCATGCGGTAGGCGATAATGATACGCTTAGCCGATTCATCAAAGACCAGTGCGAAAGCACCATCAAAACGATTGCATAACGCATCATCCAGATAGAGATCGAAGAGAACACGCCCACTATTGCCGTCGCTGGGCAGAATAATTTGAAAATCCTGTAAGCTCTGTGTATCGTTGAAGATAAAGCGCCCATCGCCCGTAAAGGTAAGCGTGCCCCAATCGCTACGGAAGGTTGGCCCCATCGCGGTAAACTCTCGATAGCGCGCACCACGTCGGCTCTCTTCCTCACTGATAATCGCCCGAATTGGCTGTTGTAGCACCCTAAATTCAGCACTCTGGTTCGCCCCTCTAAGTGAGTAACGTGCCTGCACCAAATTCGGTTTCAACGTAAAGCTAAAGGGACTATCCACAAACATATAGGCATCGCCACCTACCGGCGTAATGCGACTGTAGGTAAAGTCGACACTTTGATTGGGCAAACGGATGTTAATGGTCTTGCTCTCAGGGTTGATAAAGAGTCCATACTCCTCGCTGACCAGCGCCAAGTTGACCGTATTTTTGGCCACCATATCATAGATATATGCAGGACGCCAGATATTCTCGGGGTCGAAAAAATTCTCTAAGATGGCATCGCCTGTATAATCCTTCTCATCATAAATTGCCTGCCCCGACTCGGTGAGCATATACTCGCGCAAAAAGCGTCCATACGCCCAACCCTGCACACCGTCGTTAGAGAGCAAGTGATACCAATACGCCTTGTACCCACCAATCTGCTCGCGCTCGGCACTTCTGCCAATCACTTTTAAGACCTGTCCATCACGCAAGGAGTAAAAGCTCTCCCCCTGAATGACGTACGGTTGTCGGCGCATCGGTAATCCGGTACGTCTGGCATCAACGTAACTACGCAAGAAGGGCGCAAATTCAGCCAGATACTCCTGCGCTTGTGTCTTCTTCTCAAAGCGCTCTAAACGCCACTTATCCATCTCGATAATCGCCCGTGTATCAGGATGCTCCACGCGAACAATCTCTCGGCGCTGCGACTCGCCCACAATACGCACAATCATGCCCGTGGCAAGCTCAATCTCATCGGCGCTCCAGAGCACCACACCATAGCCATAGCTATCTCGACACGATGCCACCACTAGCAAGATCGTGCTCATCATCAATATCTCTCGTATTCTCTTCATGCTACCCTTATCCTATCGCAGTTTAGGCTATTTAGTCAATGCATGGAGAGAACGCCCTGCCCCACCCCCAACGCCTGCCATAAGAGCTTGCGCCGTGCCTCATAATCAAGACCCGTGCTATCGATGCGCTGTAGCTGGGGGGTCGATTCCTTATGCATCACCCAAATTTCATCGGCTAAATCGAGCGCCTCCTCCACATTATGGGTGATAAAAAAGAGGGTAAATTGCTCTTTTTCTTGCAGTTCTTTCAAAAAGAGGCGTAATTGTTGGGCGCTGAGCGCGTCGATTGCCGAAAAAGGTTCATCCATCAGCACGATAGGTTGCCGATAGATCATCGTACGCAAGAGCGCCACGCGTTGGCGCATACCTCCCGATAATTGATTGGGATAGTGATCGGTAAAGTCGGCCAACCCAAACCTCGCCAAGTGCGATTGCACCTGCGCATGCGCCTCTTGCTTGCGAACTCCCGACAATACTAAAGGCAACGACGCGTTCTCCAAAAGCGTATACCATGGCAATAAGAGATCTTTCTGTTGCATGTAGCTCACCGGAAGTTTATCAACAAGCTCTCCGTCCACCTGCATCCTACCACTATCCAGCGAGAGCAAGCCAGCTAGCAGGTGAAAAAGTACGCTCTTGCCACAGCCAGAGGCGCCTAAAAGCGCCGTTCGCTTGCTCGAAGGTAAAGAGAAATCGAGCGACCGCAACACCTGATGACCACCAAATGCCTTACTTAAACCATTTATCTCGATTGCCATGGTGCGCCCCCTCTTATTCTAACAACCTATTTGTAAAAATTTCTTCAATAATAATATTTTGCCCATTATTAGGAAGTAAGCCCTCTGCGCTCGCCCACGCCAAATAGCGGGCAAAGACCTTGCCATCCATGCGACCAAATTGACCATTATGATTAAGATAAAGCGTCGCTAAGTGCACCGTACTCGCCTCAATCAGCGCCCGATCCATTCCCGACACCGCACTTAAAAAGATCTCGCTCGCCTTACCTGGATTCTCAACAGCATACGCATAGCCACGGGCAATCGCGCGCATCGCCTTTGCCAGAGCAACCTCTCGCTTGGCGATATTCTCGTCGGTGGAGAGAATCATCGGGGTGTAGAAGTTGAGCGCATCGTCGTACTCGCGCACAATAATTTCATTAAGCATAATGCCTTGTAGCTTAGCGGCCAAGAGATCCCAGCCTCTAAAGACCCAGAGATAATCACCCTCCCCATGCACCAGCGCGTTGAGATCGGCCATCGACCCCGTAGCAGCTAATGTAACTTCGGGATTCTCCACCCCATCGCGTGCCATAATGGCTCGCACCGTAGCGATGTCGTTGGCGCTACCATAGCTCAAATAGCGCTTGCCCACTAAATCGCTAGGACGCGTAATATTATTCTCTTGCAAAGAGACCAACACCGAATCATTCTCTTGTAAAATCGCTGCTACAGCCACAATCGGCAAACCTTGGTCGCGTCCAAAAAAGAGCGTACTCTCCCAGCCAATCAACAAATCCACCTGATTAGTCAACAAGAAATCTAACCCACCATCTTCAGGCGCTTGCAGAATCGTAAGCTCCACACCCTCTTCCGCCAAGTATCCCATCGCCTGCGCCACATAAAGCCCAATGTGGTTGGTATTAGGCACCCAATCTAGCATGATGCTCACCTTATCTTTGGATTCTTCATCTTTCGCCTTGCCCGTGCAAGCCACCATGCTAAAAACTATCCCTAAACCAACAATAAAAAGTCCTCTCATTTACGTTCTCTCCTCCTTATCTATAAGATGATACCTACGCATCACCCGTTGCTCTAACTGACTACTAATAAAAATAATCAGTAAACTCAACCCAATGCTCAAGGCGATGGTTGCCATCATCAGGGCGTAATCGTAGCTCTTTCGGCTTCGCAACAACGTATTGCCCAGACCATCTTGCCCGCCCAGCCATTGTGCCGTAATCACCACCGAGATAAGGTATGTTGCCGAGACGCGCACGCCACTAAAGAAGCCCACCATCGCCATGGGCCAGCGCGCCATCCTAAAGATCTGCCAACGACTTGCCCCATAGCTACGCAACAACGCCTCAACTTCGCGATCGCTCTTGGCTAACGCCTGACTAAAGCCCACATAAATCGGGAAAAAGGTAACCAACACCACAATCACTAGCTTGCTCGTGGTGCCAAAACCAAGCAACAAGAGCACCAGCGTCGTGGTAGCGATAGGCGGACTGGCCTGCCATGCATATAATAAGGGATAAAGAAGGCGCGCTAACCAAGGCAACGGCTCTAAAACAATCGCCAAGACAAAAGCAACAACTGCGCCTAAAAAGAGACCAATCACCGCTTGATAAAGCGTCTCCACCGTGCCTAGCCACAAGAGCTCACGATGCCTTACCATAGAAGCAACAATAGTAGATGGTTTGGGAAAAATGCGCACCCAAAGGGTAAAATAGTCGTCGGCAAAGAGTTGCCAAAGAACTAACCACGCAAGATAAAATAGAGCAATCGCAATAGATAAACGAATTTCTTTTATACGCATATGGATGCTTCCTTCGCTGGCATTATCCAGAATCAGGTTCGATGGGTCGATGCATAGGCATCCTCTCAGCTTAACAAGCTCCCCAGCTCCTTTGATACGTTTATTCTATCTTAACTGCTCTTTTTTGTCAAGTAACTACTCTTCAATTTGCGTGTTGTTCAACACCCAGCGATAGACGTGTAAGATAAACCAAGAGGCAAAGAATGCCATAAAGAGCATATACATTGCACCGGCGATACCTGTTACCCAAACCGGTGATAGGTCGGTTTGATAAAGCCACATCACCAAGCCAGCAAAAAGAGAGGTAACAATCAAAAAGAGAAACCAACCAATTAGCACTAAAGACAAAATACCAATCGCCTGTCCTTTGTACTTAAGCTTCTGTCCGCCTACTTGGGTATGCTCTACCAAGTACTTAGCGATGCTGTTGACAATGGTAGGCAAAGCAAAAATCATCACGCCTAAAACGATAAAGGCCATCACCGAGCGGATAAACATGCTCTCCACCGCACCCGAGACTGCCGAGGCGACCACCGCCGTACCCACAATCAACAACACAGTGCGAATCAACGTCCACATCAAGGCATTTACCGATCCTTCAAAGCGAAACCCTTTCATAAGAACCTCCTTATATTAAGCGCTAGCAATAACGCTAGCTCACTTAATATAATGCAAGGATGAAAAAAGATCAACCTCAATTACGTAACAAAAAATTGATAGCGAGCAAAACGATTCGCTTAGCTATGCCTCAATCTCTTCGGTATTGCGGATAAACCAGCGCCCTAGCAGATAGTACACCAGCATCTCTAGCGACAAGAATGCCTGTAAGATACCCGCGCCCACCACAAAAATCACGCCCACATTCCAACTAGGTGCGCTCTCATCACTTGCACTGCTCGCGCCTAACATTCCAGAGAAACTCTCTAGTATCTTTTTGGAGAAACTCTCACTGATCGCATTGCTTACCATCAAGCTCACCATCATTAAGGCGAAGAGACCCAACCAGATATACCACATCTGCCAAAATTTACCCCTAAAGCGAAATGCTCGCTCGGGTAAGCTCACCTGTTTTGCTAGCGTACTAAAGCTCCACGTAACCACGCCTGCCATCAACACCGTGAGTGCAAGATAGAGCGGCCAAGCAAGACCCAGTAGCGTCGCAGAGCTATTCTCTGCCAATGGCGATAAATCAATTTTGTCCGACTCAAATGATTGATATGCCCACACACTCCATAACCAACTAATCACAATAGCTCCCACGTAGTAGAGTGTCATCATCGGGACAAAGCTAAACCATTTACCGCGATACGCAAGCAGTTGCACGCCCCCACCATGGCTCGTTTTGCTTCCATAGTAGCCCACCACCCGATGCATCACCACCGCATACACTATCGCTAAAAGAAAAAGAAAGGGCATCATACGGAAATGAAGCGCCGAAAAGATACCCTGTGCATTTACATCCTCGAAATTGCCACTGGTGATAGTGTCCAATACCCAGCCCTGAATGTCATAGAACATAAAGCCCATCACTAATCCCACCACAACTTGCAATGCCACGTAATGGATTGCCAAGTAACGCCAAGAACCACCTAGTGTAAAGCGCTCGCCCTTGAACGTGCTCTCTTTTGCAAAGTAACGCGCTTGGGTAATCATCTGCCATGCCCACGCCACGCTATAGGCAAGAAACAGTACAAAAAAGAGCGCCCCCAGTAGCCAGAGGTGCCGTTGTAGTGCGCCCTCATCGATACCCATATACTTCATGGCGTTGCTCACCATGTTGGTATCTAAATCTAGCCCACCCCGACGCGCAACATACACACTATAGCGCATGCTCAACCACATCACCAACTGCGATCCCTTAGGCAACAAGACAAACAACACCACCGCCAGCATCCCCACCAGCGAAACCCACCGCGCCGTCATCGCAACACGTTGACGCTGTAAAAACGCAATAAAATTCCCTTCAAACTTTAACAACTCTCTTCTCCTATTCTATTGAGATATTAAATTTATTCTAAACCTAAATCCTCTTCCTTATTTGGTAACTCTTCATAATGAATCCCTCGAATCACCCATCTTATCATGACATACGTCCACCAAGCATAAGTCAGTATAAAAAACCCCGTAACCAAAACGACCGTCAACATCACTGCCTCTGTCAAAATCGGGATAATCACGACGATAATCAGCACCGACCCAAAGACAATCGAGAGCCCCATAAACTTAAACAGCGTCTTGACCCCCGTCCGAAATGCTAACGGGCGCTCACCATAGGTAATTAAACCCAGTATCTGCCGCGTAAAGAGACGAATTAAGAAGGGGCTAGCAATCACAACCACCATAAACATAAGGGCAAATATCCCTTCATGCACCATCTCTTGAAAGACACCCACCAGATAGAATGGCGTTAAGTAGAGGCTGTAAATTTTGAGGATCTGGAGAAATTTGCCCTCATAGACAAAATCTTCTGGACTCTCCTCTACCACCAAGTGAGGCACGCCCCACTCTAGCCACTTATGCAAAACAAACGCACTGGTGATGACTTGTATCACGGTAGAGGCGACTCCTGCCACCAAGGTAAGTGTCTCAATCTTCAAAGACTTGAGCTCCTCAAATGGTGCTCCAACTAATCCTGCTAAGATATTCACCCCAAGTGCGATAAAAAAGAGTTTGATGAGCCCACCCATGCGCCCATCAAAACGCACCCGATGCCGACCCAGCCTGCTAACATCGGCAAAGTAGCGCATCAGCGTACGGTAGTACCACGACAAAACAAAAGGCGAGGCAACCAGCATCAGCAAGATAAAGAGAAAAATCGCACCAAAAAGCCCAAGGAAAGCAAGGAGCGTCGACTCATCCATATCTGCAAATAACTCTTCGAAATACGCCTGCAACGCCTCAGGATTCTCCTCCACCGTAGACAAGGCGATCCAAAAATCCTCCTCAAAAAGAATCGCAGGCTCTAAGCCCGCCGTCTTCAGCGCGCCAAAAACCATCATCGCTCCCACTAGCACTAACCCAAAATTCAATAGTAAAAAACCACTCATCCGCTTGAGGTATCCACCAAACGTCCCATTAAACGCTACTGCTTGCACGCTATCACCATCCTTGTTCTATATTATACGTAATTTTTTTACTATAGCATACATGGTTCACCCAAATTGTGCAAGTAGACAAAAGCGATCGTTTCATCTATACTCTAACCTATGAGAATCTGGATTACCAAGGAGAATATCCCATTATCCACCCTGCTCTAAGGCAAGATCCTCATCTTAATTGGGAATCTCTTCATAATGAATTGCCATTATTGTCCAACGCGCAATCGCATAGATCCACCAAGCAAGAATCAACGTAGAAAAAGGGAAGACAACGAAGATATCTAATACCGCCTCACCCACTAATAGAATAAATATTACGATTGGGATAAAGATAACAACCGCATAGATAACCGTGAAACCAATCAAACGAAAAGGCCACTTAATGCTCGCTCTCCATTGCAAAGGATGCTTACCATACGTAATAAAACCAACCATCTGCTTCATTACCCAATACAGTAAGAAGATACCGCCCATCACAAGCATCAAAAACCTAAGGATCGGTGTGGCCTCTGCAAAAAAGAGATTATTAATAATATGGAATGGCATTACGTAGAGCGCATAAATGTTAAAAATATCTCCCCATCTTCCTCGATAAACCAAATCCGCCGAACTCTTCTCGACCACCACATGCGATACGCCCCACTTTAACCAATAATGGGAGAGCGTAGCACCCAATATCGCTTGTGTCATGGCAGAGAAAATTTTTGCTGAAACAGGGAACGCAGCAAACGGTGCTACGACTAATCCTGCCAAGATATTCATCCCCCAAATAATAAAGTAGATCCTAATCAACCCACCCATGCGCCCAGTAAAACGTAACTGATGCCGATCCAGCCTGCTTGCACCCACAAAATAGCGTATTAATATGTGGTAAAACCACGAAAACGAGAACGGTAAAACCACGAATGACCATAATATCAAGAGCAAGAGGAGCGTCGGATTCTCCCTTAGTGTAGCCAAAGCGGTTAAAATATTCTCCTTAAAAATAATCGAAGGCTCTAAGCCCGCCGTCTTCAATGCCCCAAAAACCATCATCGCTATCACCAACGGTAACCCAACCCCCAGCAACACAAAGCCACTCATCCGCTTGAGGTACCCACCAAACGTCCCATTAAACGCTACTGCTTGCACGCTATCACCATCCTTGCCTTATATTATAAATCATTTTTTTACTATAGCATACATGGTTCACCCAAATTGTGCAAGTAGACAAAAGCGATCGTTTCGTCTATACTCTAGCCTATGAGAATCTGGATTACGGGGGGAGATGGACAACTGGCACGCGCGCTTCAACAACAACTGCGTCGGCAAGGTGCGCCCTTTGTTGCCACCAACCGTAGCCAGTGCGACCTCACCGATTATCGAGCGGTTGAGAGCTTTGCCCAACAATATCGCCCCACGCTCATTATGCACACCGCCGCCTTTACTCATGTCGACCACGCCCAGCAACACCAGCTCCAAGCCCTTGCCGACAACCTTCTCGCCACGCGTAATCTTACACACATCGCGCAACCCTACCGCGCTAAAATTGTCTTCTTCTCTACCGACTATCTCTTTGACGGCACCAAAACCTCGCCCTACCTCGAGAGCGACTGCCCCAATCCTCTACAATGGTACGGTAAGAGCAAGCTCCTCGCCGAAGAGACCTTGCACCCCTACCCAAATCATCTGATTATTCGTCTATCGTGGCTCTACAGCACCGAGCGTGGATTTGTCCTGGCCATTCTCCAACAACTGCGCACCCAAGCCAGCCTCACCGTGGTAGAGAATGAAATCGGCACGCCCACCTTTATCCCGTCTATTGTACCAGCAATTCTTGCCCTTGCCACTAGCCCAGCCGTGGGTACGTATCATCTTGCCAGCGAAGGAGAGGTAAGCCGATATCACCTCGCCCAGGCCACCCTTAACCTCGCGCAACGTAGCCTCAACCTATCCACCAACCCCACCCTCCACGCCATCACCAGCCATGCCTATCGACAAGCCCATCCACAGACCGCCACACGCCCCATCTACAGCCCATTAGCCAGCCAAAAAGCCAAACAAACCCTCGCCATCGCCTCGCTAGGCACGTGGCAGGAACACTTGCAAGCATTTTTTCGACACTATCTTTTATAATTAAGGCTGAAAGTGGGGCGCTTGGGCATCTTTTGCTGACAAAATTTTATACCGAGGCCAGGGAACCGACCATATCGGGCTATCGTGGGCAACGCTTCGCTCGTGGCTTGCATGATACTCGGCGCTCGTATGATAAAGCACCAAATTATCCTGCCCCAAAGCATAAAAGCCGTGGAGAAATCCTTTAGGAATCCACAATTGACGCATGCTCTTGGCCGTTAAGTAAAAGCTAAACCACGACAAATAGGTCGCGCTCTGGGGGCGGATATCGACCACTACATCCCAAATCGCCCCTTGTAGAACACTCACCAGTTTGCCTTGCGCGTAAGGTTCAAGCTGATCGTGCAATCCGCGCAACACCCCATATTTACTCCAACTAAGATTACTCTGCACCAACGCATCGGGTAAACCAAGCGCCCTAAGGGTGCTAGCTTTACTAAGCTCCATAAAACACCCGCGCTCATCACGATAAAGCGGAGGCGTGATAACCATCAAGCCATTGGCAAAACGACGCACCTGCATCACAATCTAAGTGTGTTGTGCCAAAAATTGATGCAATTCTGCCACCGTAGCCACCCAGTAATCGCCCTCGGCAAGCTCGGCCATATCGCGCGCATAGCCATAGCCCACCCCGATAAACGGGACACCCACCTCTTGCGCTCCGGTTAAATCAAAGTGGCGATCGCCCACCATGATCGGCGCTTTTGCTCCCGTTGCTTCAATAACCGTACGCATCAGCTGTGCCTTGGTTTCGGGAGCATCGGGATAGTAGCCAGCCACCGCGTCAAAAAGATGCCCGATGCTAGCAACTTCCAAGATCTTGTCCAACGAAGGGCGAAACTTCAACGAGGCGATGGCTTGCTTCTTGCCTGCCTGCTTAAACTCCTCCAGCATCGGCATAATCCCATCAAAAAAGATGAGGTGCTCCAACGCCGACTCCTGATAACGTGGGCGAAAATAGACAATCATCTGGGTAACCACATCGGGCGCTGCCCCCACAATATTTGCCAACGACCACTCCATGGGTGGCCCCACAAACTCTTTAAGGTCGTAGCCATCGGGGTTAAAGCCAAACTCCGCTAACATCTGGCGCAAAATCTTGTGCAAACCAGGGCGGGTGTCGTATAGTGTGCCGTCAAAGTCATAAATAATTAAATCGAACTTACTCATGCCTATAGTCTACCCATTTTCACCACTTTAGACAACCGCCCAGCTATTTGTGGCCATGATGAGAGAAAATTACCTATTTTTACTTTACATTCAAACAAACCCATGGTAAAATGAAAGGATGGAAAAGAAAAAAGAAGTAAAAAGATTGCTAACAGCGCGTCTTCATGACGATATCTATCGAAGTCTTAATGGAGTAAATCAAAAATTTAATCTCATCACTAACCCAGATGCATATGCAGATCTAGTTGAAGAAAGATTACCCACGGTAAAAGTAGTAAATCAGAAAAATTTGGAAAAGAAAGTGGCAAAAGTCATTGATACGCTATTTCCAAATGATAAAGACGATGATGAAATTCCCTATCACAACAATTCTGTGCATCATATCGATGAAACTTGGGATATCACAAATGGTGTGTTTAAAAAGTATTTTAAAGAAGGTAACTTCGACAAGTGGTTAGAGAAAAGAGTTAAGGCAAGTGACTCCGATTAAAACAACCTAGGTAGAAATCAGCGGATCTCTACCTAGGGATAACGTCATAAAAGCCTACTTGCGCAGTAAGGCGAGCGCGACATCGGCACCTTTATAGCGCTCCACCAAGGCAAGGGCGATCGCTTCGCTCTCCACGTCGGCGATGCCCGAGAAGTTGCTAGGGCGAAAGTGCATCTGAAAGGCACGAATCACCATACGTCTGCTCTCTTCGTACTGCTTAACCTCTTGCGGTTTGAGCAATTTCTTCGGGATACGTTCATCCAGTGGTTCGGGAATTTCATAGCCATAGACTTTGAGCGCCTTAAGTAATAATTGCGGATCGACCTCTTGATCTAAGGGGCGATCCTGCACGTACCACTCCACCGCCTCAGGTAGATACCACGCGCCAACTCCCGCGTCATAGAGCTCTTGCCAAGGAAAGAGTGGACCTGGATCGTGCTTGCGCTGGGGAGCGATATCCATATGCCCTAAGATATGTTCGGGAGGGATATCGTGCCGTTGAGCAATGCCTTTTGCTAGGGCGATGACCGCAGTCGTCTGCTCGGCGGTAAAGGGAAACCAATAGCGATCCTCGGCATAAAGCCAACTGCTCTTCTGCTTCATCAACTCCGCTTGAGAGATACCGCCCTCTTTGCTAATACGCTCCTCTTTGAGCATCAGCGCGTAGATGGCATTATCATCATTGGGGTCAGGGGCGTCGATGTAGCCAAAGTTGACAATCTCGATGCCTATCGAGCCAGAATTGAGGTTGGTATTACCTGCCCAGTAGCTTTTACCCGCCTGCCAAGCGCGCAATTTTTCGTCGACCAAGCCATAGACAACAGGCTTTTTGCCTCGCATCTTTGGGTACTCGGTAACCAAGTAGTGCGCACTAGCAGGCCAATCGGGGCGCGTTAAAAGGTCAAACGACCGCCCCTCATCGACAGCGGTATAGTGCATAATAAGATACTGTACCCGACTATCAAAAGTCTCCTGCGCCGGATGCGAGGTATCATCATAATAATCATCTTGCACCCGCTTTTGACTTTGGCAACCAATCGTCATTAGCAAAAGAATCCATACTATTTTTTGTAAAGACATCATCTTCTCCTATCTTTCTATATTTCACATTCTGATATATGTCATTATGCATAGTCAAGATAAGCCAACGATGTTCATACACGCGATACTCCATTTTAAACCAATACGCTAGCTTCTGTCAAGAGATGTGCCTAGACTTATTTCTTTAATGACAATCAGTAACGTAAAGAATTGCTCACTCAATGCCGAAAATAGGCTATAGGTGGGAGGTCTTTGTCCAAGTGGATACATCAACACAAAAAACACCCTCGTTCGTAATTAGCTCTATGTTCTACATACTTGCCGTTTTGCTCTTGTTTATGCTTGTTTCGGCGCTCTTTGCTTGGCCCACTGCCACTCTTATTGGGCGCTTCTTCTTTGACGCCTTTGGTCTCTTTGCCCTCTACATTCCGCTCTACCTCTATATTATCGGCAATTACCTCAAGCAAAATCACGACAACCCTGCCTATATCACCGCGATAAACCTCACCTTTTTGCCCTTTATCACCCTAGTTCTCTTTACGCGCTTTCTCACCGGCAACGCCACCACCGATTGGGAACTTGATCTCTTTTGGCGTCTCTCTAAAAACCACCGACCCCACTTTATCATGATTTATCTTGTCGTGCTATTGCTTGAGCTCACCCTCATTAGTTACTTCTGGTATCGCTCGCGTCTCTTCTTAAAAGATCGCAAAATTGCCGAGGAGAACCTCAACGTAGACGAAAAGATCCACGTTCACATCAACCAAATCAACACCATCGACAATAGCCAGAATATCTTTATGGACGGCGAAGAGATCCCACCAAATCCTCACCCCAATCAGCATGATCCTAGTCGTATTTTACTGCGTGTGGAGTCGCACCTAAAGAAGAGTAAACATCACCTCAGCGAGAGTCTGCACAAAATAAAAATCGCCCTCTTTGGTGCCGAAAAGGTGGAGAAAGAGTGGCAAGAAGAGGTCGAAGATCTCCTTGGTGAACTCAAAAGTGAGCCTCGTTTTACCCCCTCCGATGAAGATACCAAAATAGAGACAACCCTTAGCGACGAAAAGAGCACCTTGCACTATCTACAAGCCGACCCGCAAATTAAAGAGCTCCTTGAAGATCCGATGGTGGATGCTTGGCACGAAGAGGCTACCAGCCACAATCCTTCGCACGTAGAGGTTGCGCCATTCTCTTCTGCCCTTGAGGATGAACCAGAGGAGAGCCTCCAGAGTGAAGAGAAAATCCCCGAACCTACCCCCCACGATCCCCTTAACAAGGAGGATCTTAGCCAGATTATTAATCAACATTTAGGTATTGTGGAACCTGACCCTGCCCCCGAGATATCGCCCGCGCCAGAGGAGTCCTTTATCCCCAAAAAGCTTGAGCGTCCAGAAGTTAATGTGGAGAATGACTTTAAAGAGCGAAGGAACCATCTTGAGGATGATCTTCTTCCCCCACACCTGCGCGAATCGTTCTTTACCCAAGAGGAGCAAGATGCCTTGCATGCGATTAGCGAGGAGATTGTGGAGAATGCGCACTTGGAGTCGCAGATTGCCGAACTTATCGACGAAGCAAACCACACTCTTGATAAGATTATCGCCAACACCCAGATGCCCATCGCTCAATCCAACGAGCTTCACCAAGAGTATGCCCAGCTTGTCTCGCTAGACGAGGAATTTCTCCCTACCCATCACGATAATATCCATGATACATTTGAGGAACCCCAACCAGAAGACGCGCCTAGCCTTCCGGAGTCAGAGGAAGTGTTGCCCGAAGAACCTCTTCACGAGCCATACAGCTCCACTCATATCGACGCATCAACGACCCAAGATTCTCCCCCTATCCCCCTCACGCCTGCCCAAGAGCGCGCGCACTTTTTAGCACGCACTGCCCTTGAGCATCCACCCGAAGCAACCCAGCCTACTCCCTTTATCGCCCTAGACGATCCCACCTTTGACGATATCGACCTTGATCCCCAAGAAGAGATTCAACACGTGGGCGCATTGCCTAGCATCAAAGAGGATTGGGAGAATTCGCCTTTTCTTCAACAGACGCTTGTCGAGCAAGAGCTTGAAGAGGCGGTCGACTCGCCCACTACTCCAGCCGAAATCGCCAACTATCAATTTCCCCCTGCCGACATCCTCCAAGGCTACGAGCAAGTTCCCTATTGGCACATCGACGAAGAGACCGAACAGCTCGCCAGCATCTTGGAGAGCACCCTCAAGGAATTTAAGATTGAGGGTACGGTAACCAATATCTCCAAAGGACCAGCCATCACGATGTTTGAGCTTCTACCGGCCAGTGGTGTCAAACTCTCGCGCATTGAGGGGCTTGCCGACAACATTGCCTTTCGTCTGGCTGCCAAGAGCGTGCGTATCGTCGCGCCCATCCCCGGTAAGCAGGCGGTGGGCGTAGAGATCCCTAACAAGCGCCGTTCGATTGTCAGCTTTCAAGAGCTTATTGATGATACCAAGATGCACGATCCGCGGGAGATTATCCCGATTATTTTAGGGAAAGATATCGCAGGCGATAACCAAGTGATGGATCTTGCCAAGACACCTCACTTGCTGATTGCTGGTGCTACGGGCAGTGGAAAATCGGTCTGCGTCAACGGTCTCATCTCCTCGATTTTATTCACGCGAAAACCCTCTGAAGTGCGCCTCTTGCTCATCGACCCAAAAGTTGTCGAGCTAAAACCCTTCAACGACGTACCGCACCTCCTCACGCCCGTCATCACCGACCCTAAGCGCGCCCTGCAAGCTATCCAGTGGGTCAACGAAGAGATGGATCGTCGCTATCTGCTCCTCGACAATCTCGGTGTGCGTAACATTGTGGGGTATAACCTCAAAATTCAAGAGATGCAATTGATCAACCCTCCCCTCCCCTATCTGGTCGTGGTGATTGACGAATTTGCCGACCTCATGGCAACCGGCGCAAAAGAGCTAGAAGGACTCATCGCCCGCCTCGCCGCCAAGAGTCGCGCCGCCGGTATCCACCTCGTTTTGGCTACCCAGCGCCCCAGTGTCGACGTGATTACCGGTCTTATCAAGGCAAACTTCCCTAGCCGTATCGCCTTTATGGTTGCCGGCAAGATGGATAGCCGTGTTATCCTCGATACCAACGGTGCCGAACAGCTCCTAGGCAAGGGCGATATGCTCTTTGTCAGCAGTTGGAATCCCATCCCCACGCGTATCCAAGGGGCATTTTTAAGCGATAACGAAGTAGAGCAGATTGCCGACTTTGTGAAGAGTCAAGGTGCGCCCAACTACATCGACGACGAGATCTTCTACGACGATGACGACAACTCCTTTGAGAGCAATGACGGCGCAAGCGATGATATCCTCTACGACCAAGCGGTAGAAGTGGTGCTCACCTCGGGTAAGGCGAGCGCTAGCTACTTGCAACGTCGCTTTAAGATTGGCTACAACCGCGCCGCCACGCTCATCGAAATGATGGAGAGCCGAGGCATTGTTGGCCCCGCCAACGGTAGTAAACCACGCGAAATTTTACGCTAAGTTACTATAAAAAACCCGTATGAGACTTCATACGGGTTCATGGTTAAAACATTTTTAAGACCTAGCGCGCAGGAACGTGCTTTTTGGTAGGACTTTTGCTACAGCTATTACTTGTTAAGTCGACCAAATTAGAGTACATTTTTCCACAGAGTTTACAGGTATACTGCTTCTTCTCCGATCCCTCATACAGCACGTGCTTCTTGGTCGGACTCTTACTACAACTATTGCTCGTTAAATCCCTGACGTTAGAATACTTCTTTCCACAACACTCACAATAAAAATTCTCTGCCATTTCTTTACCTCTTTTACCAACATATGATGCTTCGCCCAACGGGCAAAGGGCATAAGACCCACCGTAATGGATCTTATGCATAAGACTTCTAGTCAGCCCAAAGCTCTGGCTTGAGCTGTAACAGGCCATTCAACTCTACCGAGACCAGTCGTACTTTGTAGGTCTTGGTTTCATCGAAGTTTTTATCCTCCTTTTTGGCGTGTCGCATCAGCGCATCTTTGAGCGTGGTGATATTAAATTGATGTGGCGGAACCGCGTAGGTATTAATCTTAACCTCCTTATCCACCACCATATCAAAGTGATCGAGCAGATCTAACGGGGCAAAACCGCGTAAAATCAACTCTTGAACCATGTGCATTGCACCCTCCACAAAGAGCGCCTGTTCTTTCTCATTGGCAAATTCCATAGAATTCTCCTTAAAATAAAATGTGCTATCCTTATGCTAAAAGCATAGGATATGACTATAGGGATGCTATACGCCTCTAGGCGAGGCAAAACGAAAACCACATCTTATCATCTATAAATAAATAGTAAAAATAGAAGAAAATTTTTATCATAGATCTATGATAAGATCAACCCTAGGGTTGATCTTGCCCTGCCATACGGATATAATCCGCATGACAGGGCGATTCACTATCGTAAATCCTTTTTCTCTACCCCAATCTAAAAAAACCGGAGATAATAAATGAAAAAATGGTTATTGATTCTCTTCTTTGCTCTGCCCCTCGGCTCATCGGAGGTGGAACTCATCGATGAAACAGCAATCGTCAAGGCGTTAAATTTTATCTTACTCGATCACGAATGGACAGTAGGCATGGAGTTTGAGCTAGATAAATCCATAGAAGGAAAACTCTTACGCTTTAATTTTGATGTTTATGATGCCTTTGATGATCTCATTTTCGAGGGTGCATTAAGAACAGATCAAATTACGGGCATGGCAACATACCGAAGCTTTGATCTACACAAAGCTATCCAAATGGGGTTTATTTCTGTTCGTGTTTATGACTTAAAAATTGCCCGTGGCTAAAGACAAAAAGAGCTTTCACAGGGAAAGCTCTCTAAAATAAATTAATAGACAACTACTTTAACGTATAAGATTTGAGCGTGAAATACTGCAAATAAGATCCGTTAGCGTTATCAGAAATTATTACAAATTCTACGTAAATTTCATCTCCTGCAACCAAGGGTGTCTTGCCAGCATTACTCAAAAAAAGATTTAATGACTCAATTTCTGGATCACTGACACTCCAATCCATAAAATCTTTACCATTGGATCGCGTTAGTTGCTTTGGTCTGAATTTCTCCCCATTGATACCCAGTTTTGTCCACATCTCTCCGGTACGATAATTCAATACCAAGCTATCCTTATCTTTGGTATTATACGCTAAAACAGGTCCCTCAGATGCGCGCGGTGGTGCAAAATAGACCCCAGAAGCTACAATATCCCGAACCACATCCACCGTATCTACAGAGGGAACAAAGGCACCATTAGACCCAACTTTGAACGAATAGGGGGTAAGAATCAGATTTGCTGCTTTTTTTCCATTAACCATAAAAAAGACCGAGGCAGTACTCGTTGTACTAGGTAAATCGCTTACAGTGGCCAGATACTGTGTATCTTCCTTATCATCCACATCATCAGCTTTTGGCGAACAGGCCACCAACCCCACTACAAACAACACCAGCATCCAAGGCATTACTCTCTTCATCATGAATATATCCTCCAAAGAATATAAATATCTTCATTATATTATATTAATGTTTTTATATCAATACTATTTTATTTTTTTTATGATGATTATCATTTTCTACGTAATACAGATAAGCTCTTCTGCTACGTCGTACTTAGTGAGCGAGTCGTTGTCAAAGAGATGCTCCTCGCCTAGGTGATTACCTGTGCGTCGGTCGATAATTTGCCGATAGATCTGGTTTTGGCGATAGATGCCGTCGCTCTTTTGGACAAAGCGATGGTTCTTCTCGACAATATGATAACTGTGCGGTGGATAGTCGTTGGCGCGGATATCGCCATGGATATAGGTCTCGTCGAACCAGAGATTGACCTGAAAGGTGAGGTTGGTCGGATTCTTCACCTTGATATCCTTCCAACCGTGTACCAACGTGGCACCCGTGCCAAAGGGGATGACGCGTCCGTAATCAGGGAAGGGGTCAAAGCCGTGGCGATAGCGCTCGACAATCTCTAAGGGCGTATGTAAAAAGATCCAAAAGAGCAAATTCGCCAATTGACACAATCCACCGCCACTGGCCACTTTTACCGCGCCATCGGAGAGGAAAATGCCATCTTTGTAGCCCTGCTTGGGTGAGACATCGCCCACTAAGTGCCAAAAAGAGAAGACCTCGTTGGGCTTAATAAGCACGTGAGAAATTTTACTACTAGCAATTTTAAGGTTAGTTACCTTGTTGATCTGTAATTGCATATCGGTGTCGCCTAGCTTGCGTAATAGCAACGACTTATGCGTAAAAATACGCTTCTCTAGCTTATCATCACTAAGTGTACTAGCGTAGGTGTGGCGATCGAACCTCATGCCTATCTTGTAAAAAAGCGCGCGTTGACGCTTGCGAATCGGTAACAAAAAAGGAAAAATTTGGGTGAGGCGTTTACGGGGCAAGGGCATCTCCTTGGGTGCATGGCTGATCCTACTATACGCAATAATCTCCTAAAGGTCAACTAGACGGGAAGCGTACTCAACGGGATGCCTCTTCTTGCCAATAGCTCTACTTATCCACTAGCTACGCCCGCTGTAACTTAAGTAAAGAAGGGAAAGCCCCTCACTCTCTTCACGTTCAAAAAAGGAGAGCATTAAGGAGGCATCATGCCAGTTAAATATGGATGTGTTAGAGAACTCATGATTTAAGACAAAATTAGGGTCGTCGATGGCTTGCATGATTGCCATAATCGTGGTGCGATCGTCGGTAAGGGTAAACGCCTCGCCTAAGAGATGCACTTGCACGTCGCGCCTTGCTAAGACTCCCCCTAAACTTAACGACTCTAACACCAGCGTATCATCCTCGGTTGTGCTTGGTTTCAACCATATATTAATTTTGTTGGGATAATCATAAGCGATGCTGCCGCTCGCTGACTCAAAGATATTGATGGGTTCGCCTAAAACCGCAACCAGCTCATCCTTGGTCATGCCAAAGGTAAGCATCTTGCCCTCGATGGTAAAGCCATTAGGCAAGAGTTCTATCGCAAGGGGCGGTAGCAACGAGACCGTTTCATTGCGATATTCAATATCCACAATCTTATCGGCATTAATGGAACTACGCCTGATGGTCAAACTATCGCCTGCGTTACGCCATTCACTCCAGTTCTCCCCATGCTCAATCGTTGCGCCTGCTATAGAAATATCCGACAACCGCTCGATGGTTTGCGCGTAACTATCGGTGGTGGCAAAGGTTACTCCGCCAAGTTGCATGGTGGTAGTAGATGTGTTGTCAAGCCAGATATACGCTAAAGAGAAGCGCCCTTCATAAAGGAGCTCTTCATTGAGAAAATATAACGAAAATCGATTGCGATAGGTGTAGCGCACCAAAACAGGCATATCTTTATCTGATCGGTACGTTGGTTCGCCTAAAAGTGCAAAGACCTCGGCTTCGTCCATGCCAAAACGCACCTCTTTGCCATCCACCATAAAGCCAGTTTTGGTAAGGACAATCGGCTCGCGCAGGACTGCCTCTTGGGTGCGCTTTTGGTAGTTAAAGAGAAAAACCAAGGCAAAGATCGCCAAGTAGGCAATCAGTAAGCGTCTGGCGTAGGGTAATTGGTTTGTATTCATCTAGGTACTCCTTGCTATGTTACTCTTTGGTATAGGGATAGGTGCGATAGGCAACCCATGCGATGCGTCCGGCTGATTGCTCTGGGTCTTCGTAGACAATCAAGTGGTGATCGTACAACCTAAAGAGCTCGCGGCCGTTGCTCGTGGAGCGATCGAAGGAGATCTGCCTTAATCCATTCAACCTTTCGACCAACTCCTGCGTGGTTAAGGCAAAGGAGAAGGTGTTATCCTCTATCGACCACGTATGCTGTCCGTTAAAAATAACGATATTTTTAAGCATATTCTCGCTGCCCACCTGTTGATTGGCATCAAAAAAGTAGAGGCTAATGCCACCGCCTGCATAATCATAACGCACACTATCATTCGTGGCTATCTTGTCGGGCGCGCCTAAGATCGCCTCCACCTGCGCCTCGTTCATGCCAAAACTCACCACGCTATCATTATAAAGAAAGCCATCGGGGGTAAAGTGAACATGCACCGGTTGATACAAGCGCTCTATCTTAATGCCATACGATAGCGCATCGAGTTGATCCTCTTTATTGCGCAATAGCATAAGCCCATTATCAAAAAAATCAATCAAAACATTGCCACTCTCTGACTCATGAAAATAGCTAAGCTCTGCTACATCCACACTCTTTAGCTGGGCAACCATTGCATCAAAAGAGTCGGTAAAGTTGATGCTCAGCTCCGCAAAAAGCCCACGAGAATCTGAAAAAAAAGGAGCATATAACCACACATCTTTTAATAAATATTGCCCCTCAATATCAATAAAATTCAAGACAAACTTATTCTTATAGGTAAATCTATGGCTAGCATTATCTTCCTCTTCTTCCCTGCGAGATGGCTCACCCAAAACCGCGATCACCGCCTCCTTGGTCATGCCAAAGCGAACCTTGCGCTCCTCCACCTTAAAGCCATCTGCCTCTAACTCTACAGTTACCGCGCGTGGTTGCATCCGCCATGAAAAAACAAAGATAGTGTCAATCTGATTAGAAGATCCTTTACGTGGGTTAATCAATACATAGTGGTTACCCATAGTAAGTGCGCCACTTTCTAATACTTTACCATCATGACGATGAGCGATCTCCGCAAGCTGATCGCCCACCAGCGTATAATCCCCATGATACCTAAAGGCGTATTCATCGATCAGCAAGGTTGTGTTTGGATTGTCCCTATCTAAAAATATGCCATCTAAATAGACAACCCCCATATCATCGGTAAAACCAAGCGCATAACCATGATATACAAAGGTTCTGTCGCCGGAGAAACGACGCGGTTTGCCCAAAATCGCGCGCACCTCATCCATCGTCATGCCAAAGGCAACCTCTTTGCCATCAATACTAAAGCCATCAGGCAACAGTTCTATCGTAATCGGCGCGCGCTCACGCGCCTCTTGGGTGCGCTTTTGGTGGTTAAAAACAAAAAAGAGCGCAAGCATCGCCAAGTAGGCAAACATCAAGCGTTTGGAGTAGGGTAATTGGTTTGTATTCATCTAGGTATTCCTTACTATCTTATTCTTTGGTATCATTATCGGCACGATTTACTCTTGCCAGCGATAATGCATCATAATCACATCAGAGCTAGGCAAGGTGAGCGTAACATCGTGCCAGCTAGCGGTGAACCACAATGGCGCCTTTGTATCCAGAGCAAAGGCTGGGTCGTCGATGGCTTTAAGCCTTGCTTGAATCGCTTGCCAATCATCTTTAAGCGAAAATTCCTCGCCCAGTAGAAGAAACGTTACCCCACGCCTTGGCGGAGCCAGCAAGCGCAACGATCCTAAGAGAAACTCCTCGCCGAGCTGTCGATCAAAATTAAGGCTAACCGGTGGGGCTGCGTAAGTATACGACGCCGACTTACCCGCATCATCAAAGATATGCATCGGCTCGCCTAGTAACGCCATCACCTCGGTCTGAGACATGCCAAAGCGAACCTCTTTCTCGTCGATACGCACACCATCAGGTAAAAGTTCTATCGCAATCGGTGGTAATAACGGCAACGTTTCATTACGATATTCAATCGACTCTATCTTATCCGCATGCTCTCGGCTACGTCTGATAGTCAAACTATCGCCCTCTTTACGCCAAATGCTCTGTTTCTCTGTATGCTCAATCGTTGCACCTGCTATAGAAATATCCGACAACCGCTCGATCGCTTGCGCGTAACTCTCCGATGTGGCAAAGGTTACCCCGCCCAGCTCCATGGTACGCATACGAGAAGAATAGAGCGAAATCGATGTTAAATAGCGCGGAGAATCTTGTAAGCGCACATCATCTCGAAAGCGTAACATAAACTGAAAGCCATACCAATGCATACCTATGGATATATCATCAGGTGTGCTATCGGTTGGCGCGCCCAAAAGAGCAAAGACCTCAGCTTCGCTCATGCCAAAACGAAGCTCTTTGCCATCCACCATAAAGCCCCCCTCGGTAAGCACAATTGGCTCGCGCCCACGCGCCTTATGGTTGCTCTTCACACAAGAAGCGACAAAAATCAAGGCGAAAATCGCCAGCCAGATGCGTTGTTTCATTATAATGACTCCCTTAGTATTTATTACTTGCCTATTTTGTCATATTTTCTTGCGTTATGAAAGGCAAAAAAATTGAACAGTGTTAATCTAAGCCGTGCCTTTCATCAGATGGACAACCCCGATCTCCTTGCTTTGCTGGCTACAATCGCATAAAAAAAGTCCATCAAAACGATGGACTTAGACAGGAGGTGGCGCATCTACAACGCATTACAATTTAAATCCATCTTTGCTGGCTTTGACAATCTTACTCTTTAAGAAGCGATTCTCTTTACGTAGCTGATTGAGTTCATACTGCTGGGTGCGGATGGTCTCGATGATGTCGCCATCGCTGATCGAGCCCTCTTTAAAGAAGGTCTCCACGCTCCCCATCTTCTCCATATAATCTTCGCTTGCCTCGGCCTCGGCGAGCTTATAGCCTGCTTCGATGTCGTCGGCTTTAAGGAAGGGTGCAGCGTTACCCTCACGCGCTAGCATAATGCGATCGACCACCCGATTGACCGCTTGGGTCATCACGCCACGCGGTTTATAAATCACCACAGGTAAGCCACTTGCCAATGCGCGTGATTGGGTTTCATCGCGAAACACTACGCCTAAGTGTTCAATATCGATGCCTAAATACTGCACAATCGTACGGCGTAGACGCTCGGCCTTGCTAGCGCTACTTGGCTCATCGAGCATATTCATAATCAAGCGCGGGCGAAAGGCTTTCAGCGTACGTTCAAATTTTGGATAATGTTCGGGATCGGCGATCTTGAGTTGTTCCAGTAGCTTGGTAATGTAGATCTTCTGCAGACTCAACCCATCACGTTTGAGGTGATCCATAAAGATCGCACCCTTACTATCCTTAGGAAAGGCCGAAGCGATAATACGAAAGATGGCATTCTTTAAAAAGAGATAGGCGGTGAGCGTAGCAGCCATGTTGGGGGCGGTAACAATCACGCCACGTCCAGAGATGAGGAAGAAGTCTACCGTGTTAAACCCCGATCCTGCGCCTAGGTCTAAGATAAGATAGTCGCATCGGATGGTCATAAGAGCGTTGATCAATCTCTTCTTCTGCTGAAAGGTGAGGTTCGCTAAGCCCACCACGCCACCATCGCCTGCCAAAAAGAAGAGCTTATCATACTCGGTGCGCATCACCAAGTCGTTAATGTCCATCTGCGGACTCACCAAAAAAGTGCCCACACCATGGCTAATGCCCTTAACCCCCAAAGTGATATGCAAGTTGCCTGCGCCCAAGTCTAAATCGACCAAGACAACCTGCTTGCCCTTTTTTGCTAACGTAATCGCGATGTTCGTGGAGAGCGTACTCTTACCCACACCGCCTTTGCCACTTGCTACTGGTATGATTGTCATGTTCTTAGTATACCTCACTCTCATCAATTTCTCAAGAGGTTTGATGCGCTTTTACCACCGCTATCTAGCGAGAAAGAGTAAAAATAAAAATAAAATTTCTTAAGGATTTTTCTCAAGCGTCGATACAGTGATCATGATGTTTGTCCTAGAAAGAGAAAAAGCTACCGTCGCCGGTGTCGCATTAAGCGATCGCGAGTATCAGTATCAGGTGAAAAAGACCTATCAAGATGCGCCCGTTATTGGCAGGCCTCCACACTTTACTCGTCCCTCGGCAAAAGAGGTACACGATGTGCAACCCTTCGACCTCTTACAAGCTGAAGGTGCCGAAGCCCTCGAAAATATCAGTTATAATCAAGAACAACTCGACTTTTTACACCATCATGCGCTCTCTCTGCGTCAAGCCCTCTCGCCAGTGATTAGTGCCTTTACCGATACGCCTCAAGATATGGGTATCGTGATGAATTTTTGCACCTAAATCAATTTTATATAAGTAGATGAATTTATGGACAACAAATCTCCAGATCTTGCGTCAACGCTTTAATGCGCTAGCGCAACAACTTGCGCAATATCAGCCTATTGCTCTTCCCCTAAAAGAGGCGCGCAATGGGCTTGCTGTACCCATCTACCAAGACCAACCACTCCACAGCCTCTATGATCCCATGAAAGAGGCGCAAAAAATGTTGCCTCCCACAGGCGAGAGCTACCTCGTTATCGGGCTAGGTGCAGGCTACCTTGCCAAAAGCATCCTCGCGCAATCTACCACCGCCCTGCTCCTTATTATCGAACCAAGCCCCTGCGACCTTGCCAACCTCCTTGCCACCCTCGACTACACCGATATCCTTAACGATCCTCGCCTTATCCTTTTATCTAATAAAGAGATATCTCCCCTATTTCAGCAATTAGCTCACCTCTATCAACCCTTACTGCACGGCAATCTTCACCTCATCCACCCACGCCTTATGCAGAGCCTCTATCCCACTTTTTTCGATAATTTTACGCAGGCATGGCAAGCATGGATGCATCAACTTAGCGGGGAGTTGAGTACGTGGCACTTCTTTGGGCGACGCTGGTTTAAGAATATCGTTACCAACCTCGCCACCATCACGCCCGAGAATTCAGCGCGCGCTATTCCTAGCCAAACCGACATCTTTATTGCCGGGGCAGGGCCATCCTTAGAAGATGCCATCGTGCGTATGAAAAAAGAGCATAAGCGCCCGCTCATCATCGCTAGCGACGCGGCAGCCCTCACGTTGCAAGCCCATCAACTGCCAGCCGATCTCATCCTCTCCATCGACGCGCAAGCCCTTGTTCAATATCACTTTTTAGGACTCGATCTCAAACCATCTACCCTCATCGCCGATCTCAGTGTCCATCCTGCCCTCCACCGCTCGGGAAAGAGCCACTTCTTTGCCGGATCGCATCCCCTAGCGCGCTTAAGCGGACTTCGCCATCTCCCCACCGACTCTGGTAATGTCGGCACCACCGCCTACCTCCTCGCCAAGTACCTAGGCGCAAAAAGTATCCGCTGGGGCGGCCTCGACTTTGCCTATCTGCACGGCAAGCCCTACGCCAATCCCAACTACCTCTATTGTTTATATGAGGCGCAAGCCTCGCGCTTACAACCCATCAGCCAAAACGTAGCCCAACTGACCTTTCGCACCGCCATTCACTACTATCCAGAAACAGGGCACTATCAAAGCGATCTGCTCGCCTTTTATCAAACAAAATTCCATCAAGCCCAAACCCTCCACACGCCAAAAACATGGCATCAACCTAGCATTGATGGCATAAAATTCCTAAAAAATTATCACCAACAACTCATCGATCTCGCCAAACGCCCCATCGATGCATGGCATGCTCTAAGCCCAAATCATCGCACGCTTCTCTACACGCTCCTACCAAGCATGAGTACTGGCTATCAGATGGGTTTACGCACGAACCAATTAATAGAAGAGACGCTCAATTTCGCCCTAACCTCCCTTAAAGATAAAATCTAGTACATATTAAAATAAAATTCGCGTCAAAATGATAAAATTTACTTGACCACCCCAAAATATCTTGTTATCTTGTTAGTAAAGATGTACAAATAAGCAAAGGAGTGCAATCTAGTATTTATGGCTAAAAAGAAGAAAGATGAAGCAGAGGCAGAGGAGGTATTGGCAGGCGAAAACCCTACTGAAAGCCAACCTCAAGCGACCGAAACCTCGCCTAGTCAAGAGGATAACCTCATTCAAGAGCTTAGCGAGACTATCGCAAAACTCACCCAAGAAAAGGCAGAGTTGCAAGATTTGTCGATACGTAAGCAAGCAGATTTTGAGAATTATCGCAAGCGCATGAGCAAAGAGAAGATCGAGAGCATTCAATACGCTAACGCCGATCTCATCGAAAAAATGCTCGATGTTCTGGATAATTTTGAACGTGCCAAAAAGGCCGCGCAGGAGAATAACGACATTCAAGCCGTTATCCAAGGCATCGATCTCATCGAAAATAATCTCATTGCCCTGCTCAACAGCAAAGGCTTAACCAAACTAAAGAGCCTTCAAGAGCCCTTTAATCCCGACCATCACCTAGCCATTGCCATGGAAGAGAGCGAAGAGACCGATGAGGCGCATGTAATAGAAGAATTTCAAGCCGGCTATCTCTTGCACGATCGCCTCTTGCGTACGGCCAAGGTAAAAGTACGCATGCCAAAAGCCAAAGAGTAGTTACACGCCCTGCGCTTGTACCCAACCAACAATAGACTTTATATATCCAACAAAGGAGTTTAAACCATGGGAAAAATTATTGGAATAGATTTAGGAACCACCAACTCTTGTGTCGCTGTTATTGAAGGCGGTGATCCCGTTGTTATTCAAAATGCCGAAGGGCAACGCACCACTCCCTCCATCGTGGCCTATACCGAAAAGGGCGAACGCCTTATTGGTAGCCCCGCCAAAAACCAGATGGTTACCAACCCGGAAAATACCATTTACTCCATCAAACGCTTTATGGGGCGTCGCTTTGACGAAGTAAGCGATGAGCTTCATCGCACCCCCTACCGCGTAGAGCAAGGCTCTAATGGCGACTGTCGTGTGAATATCCGTGGCGAGAAGCTCTCTCCACCAGAAATTTCGGCGGCCATCCTCCAAAAAATGAAGAAAACCGCCGAAGACTATCTAGGCGAAAGCGTTACCGAGGCGGTTATCACCGTGCCTGCTTACTTTAACGACGCGCAGCGTCAAGCCACCAAGGATGCTGGTAAGATCGCCGGTCTTGAGGTGAAGCGTATCGTCAACGAGCCAACCGCCGCTGCTATGGCCTATGGCTTTGAAAAGCAGAATAAAGAAGAAAAAATCGCCGTCTATGACCTAGGTGGTGGGACTTTTGATATCTCCATCCTCGAGCTAGGCGATGGTGTCTTTGAAGTACGCTCGACCAATGGTGATACTCATCTTGGTGGTGATAACTTTGATACCAAGATCATCGACTGGCTTATCAACGAGTTTAAAAGCACTTCGGGTATCGATCTTGCCCAAGATCGTATGGCATTGCAACGCCTTAAAGAGGCCGCCGAGAAGGCAAAAATCGAGCTCTCCAGCGCGACAACCACCTCGATTAACCTACCCTTTATCACCGCCGATGCCAGTGGCCCTAAGCACTTACAAATGGAGCTATCTCGCGCCAAATTTGAGCAGATGGTTGCCGATCTCGTGGAGCGCACCAAAGAGCCTTGTCTCAATGCCCTTAAAGATGCCGGCTTGAGCGCATCGGATATTGATGAGGTTATCCTTGTTGGTGGTTCTACCCGTATTCCTGCAGTGCAAGAGCTGGTGAAAAAGCTCTTTGGCAAAGAGCCGAATAAGAGCGTCAACCCCGACGAAGTGGTTGCCATGGGTGCGGCCATTCAAGGTGGTGTGATCGGTGGCGATGTGAAAGACGTTCTCCTCCTCGACGTTACCCCCCTCTCCCTTGGTATCGAAACCATGGGCGGAGTCATGACCAAGCTCATCGAGCGCAACACCACTATCCCCACCAAAAAGAGCCAAGTCTTTAGCACCGCTGCCGATAATCAACCAGCCGTAAGCATTCACGTTCTCCAAGGTGAGCGTAGCATGGCCGCGCAAAACCGCACCCTTGGTAAATTCGATCTTACCGATATTCCACCAGCACCGCGCGGTGTCCCACAAATTGAGGTGAGTTTTGATATCGATGCCAATGGTATTGTGCACGTAAGCGCCAAGGATCTTAGCACCGGTAAAGAGCAAAAAATCCGCATCGAGAGCTCTTCGGGTCTCTCCGATAGCGACATCGAAAAGATGGTACAAGAGGCCAAAGCTAACGAGGCTGCCGATAACGCAATCAAAGAGAAAATTGACGCGAAAAATGAGGCTGACTCCTTCATCTATCAAGTGGAAAAGAGCCTAACCGATCTAGGTGATAAAGTCAATGCCAACGACAAAGCCAACATCGAGAGTGCGATTGCCGACCTTAAGAGCGCCATCGCTAGCGACGACGTGCAGGCAATTAAGGATAAGACCGAGCACCTCAAACAGCTCTCGCACAAGCTTGCCGAAGAGGCCTACAAACAAGCCCCCGAAGGCGCGCAAGGCGATGCATCGGGACAAAATGGTGGCGATCATCCTAAAAATGATGCCCAAGATGCTGATTTTGAAGTTGTTGATGATAATAAGTAGTTGCACTCCTTCACTAATTGTGCTAAACTAATTTCATGCAGATGGTTGCATCCCCTTCTTTGAGGGGGTGCCTTTTATCATCATCTGGAAAGGAGAAGATACATGCAAAAATTCCACCACCTGTCGTTAGGCTTTGTCATTGCCTCGCTCTTGAGTGTCGGATCGCTCTTTGCGCAAGAAGATGCAACCCAAACACCAGTGCCTATCAGCAGTATTCAAGAGAATCATAATCAGAACTTAGACGAAGAGATTGCGCGCCTAGAACGTGAACTCGAAGGACTTACCGAAGAGAACGAACATCTTCGCGAGGAGAACGAACGCCTAAGAAACACCCAAACCAACCAAACAAATGCAGATCTAGCAGAGGAGACGACGGATTCTCTTGAGGAAGATATCCTTTACATCCAAGGTGCTTCTGAAGAGGGAGATTTTATCACTACGGAGAACGACGCGGAAGCCACTTCAGAGGCGTATCATCCCCTCCAAATCGATCCATCCATTGGCGAGAGTTTGCCCACCTTCAATCAAATTGTTGAGTATGAGTTAATCATTGCACAAAACATCGCTCCCTATGAAGAAGCCCAAGCCAGTGAATTATCTGCATCGCTTCAAGAAGTGGGCGACCGCCTAGAAGCCGGCGATGATGGCGAAGAGACCTTGGCTATTTGGCAGGAATTTACCGTTTTGCTCATCGAGTATAGCGATATTATCGATCTCCATCTCGCGCTTTACGAGACCTTCCTTGAGGATGTCCAACGCCCAGAGCGCCTCTATCTTTTAGAGAATCCTTTAGCTGATTTTCGCAATGAAGTGAGCAATGCGCGTATCGCCTATAATGAAGCACGATTAAGCGAAGCGGTAGAGCATCTACAAAATGCTAAGCATCTCTGGCAAGCCATCGAACATGACGATGAGACCCTCATTGTACTTCTCGATCGCCACTTAGAGACTGCACTTAGCATCGAAATGTTGAGCCGTCGCTATGCCCGTGGTACCGATGAGCAAATGCATCAACCTAGCCCTTGGCAAGCGAGCCGTGGGGAGAATAACTCCATGGAGCACCAAGATATGGCGCCCCAATTTACCAATCTTCAACGTGCTATCATTCTATGGGAGCAGGCTACCGTAGCTGCCGAAGCGGGAGAACACGATCAGGCTCTTGCCCTCTTAGATGAAGCCTCAACACATGTTGTTGTCTACTCACAAATGAGCTTTGCTCAAATTCGTGTGGTGCGCCTCAATGTTAGCCGTCGTGAATCGCTCTGGCGCATTGCCGAAGAGGTTTATGGTGATGGTTTCCAGTGGACACGTCTCTGGGAGGCCAACAAAGATATCATCTCTAACCCCGATATCATCTTACCCGGTCAAGAGTTAGGTATCCCCGAAGAAGGTCAAGAGATCAACCTCCCTGCACAAGAGAATTCTTCTCAAGAGAGCAATATCGAGGACGAGGTAGAACAAATCAGCTCCGATGAGCTTATTGATACCATTGACGGGCAGGAGGGTAGTCTTGAACCAACCGACGAAGATCTCCTTATCGAGGATGAGATTGAAGACGAAATTGCCGAACTTGAAGGCGAGATCGAAGATCTTCAGGAAGAGCAAGATATCCTTCAAGAGCGCCTTGACGAGATTGAGGATGAAATCAACGAACTCGAGGAAGAGATCGAAGATCTACAGGAATAACCTAATTTCCCTTTCCATCATAAAGCAGAAGAGTAGCCTTGCGCTACTCTTCTCTTTCTATCCTCAAGCGAGTGCTTAATACGCTCCGCTATGGCTATTCCCTTGCATTAATACGACACCGGCACTGGTACCGATACGGCTAGCGCCTGCCTGCACCATCGCTTCGAGATCGGCAAGGGTGCGCACGCCTCCTGCGGCCTTAATCAAAGCGCTATCGCCCACGCAGGCTTTCATCCAAGATACATCCTCCACCGTTGCCCCACGCGTGGAGAAGCCCGTGGAGGTTTTGACAAAATCAGCTCCCGCACGCACGCACGCCAAGCAGGCTAAGCGAATCTCCTCCTTGGTGAGCAGACAGGTCTCTAAAATCACTTTGACCAACGCATCACCGCTAGCATCCACCACCGCGCGCACCTCTTCTTCGATATAGGTAAAGTCGCCATCCTTGGCCTTGCTGATATTCATCACCATGTCGATCTCTTCTGCCCCCATCGTAATAGCATCCTTGGTCTCAAAGACCTTCGTTGCCACGCTATTTGCGCCTAAGGGAAACCCGATTACCGTGCAGACCTTCACCGATGTTCCTGTTAATGCCTCCTTGGCAAGGACAATCCAGTGGGGATTAATGCAGACCGAGGCAAAATGATGCGTCTTGGCCTCGTTGCACAACTGTAGAATTTGCGCCTTGGTGGCATCGGCCTTTAATAGCGTATGGTCGATAAGTTTGGCTATTTCCATCTCTAACTCCTTATTTTTTGGGTATACTTTCTCTATTATAGCAGATTTGTAGAGAAAAAAGAAGAGAGACCCAATGCCTCTCTTCCTTCTAGGAGTTCAAATAAAATGATACCTTTTTCTAACGGCATAAAAAACGTAACTTTCTTTAAGAATAGCATCTTTTTACACCTTTGACAAGCAATTTAGAGCAAATATTACGATCTTTTCTTCTTTCGACGAAACAGAATCGTAAAAAAGTTGCCCACAAAGGCGCCTACCCACTTAATCGCCACCTGCGAATAGATAGCAAAATCGTATTTTCTCGATAATGCAAGATCATCGGTAAAGGTGATACGCTCTTTCGGATTGACCTCCTCCCCAAAGACACTATCAGCAAAATCGTAGCCATGCAACCCCGTGCCGTCAAAGCCAATATTGCGGATATACCCACGCACCGGCCAGAGCGCTACCTTATCATGCTTTAGCATATAATAAGTCGTGTGGATATCCCACAATTCACTAGATGGCTTACTTGCCACTTTATGCGACATCAAGTGCCCCCAGCTACGATTAAAGATCGAAAAGGTACTGCCCAATCCCTTAAAATAATCCTGCTCTGGCATATGAAAATCAATTGCCTTCCACTTATCCGACCAAATACCCCAGCCAAAACAGTGAAACGCCACGCCAAAAATCACATCATACGGGTACTTCTTCTTGATAAGCGCCTTACGAAACGCTCGCTCGTGCGCATAGGCGTTAATCAGTAAGACCTTATCGTTATCCTTATAGTAAGCCAAGGCATCGTGCATAAACTGCAAAAAGAGCGGATGCGCCAACGCATCGTCCTCAATGGCGATCCACGCCTCGTATTTGTCGCTGAGCATATCGCCCATCACCTTGACCGCACGCTTCACATTGTGATTCTCCGCAAGCTCTACGACCTCAACCTCTTTAAAGCCCGTAATCGTCTTAAAGTATGCCCGACACGCCTCTACTTTAGGGCGATCCTCCTCATTACGCGCGCCATCCGAGCAGATATAGAGCTTGCTCTCCTTCGCTAAAGCATTCGCTAATAAGGAGTCTACCACCTGCTTGGCATGCTCCAGTCGATTATATGTAAATAAGACTATTGGGTACAAAATTTATTCTTCCTCTAATTATTTATAAATTATTTTTTATCTAAAAAGCAATCGATGTACTCTTTTTGCCAAGAACATATCGATCGCTTCTTTTATCCTCAGTAAACTACTCTTCCACTATTCTAGGTATTCATCGACTGTTCTTCATTAAATTCCGAACTCACCACAGTTGCTTCGGTGCGCATGCTACGCTTATCAACAACCACTTGCGTTAATAAACGCACCAGCTTCTCCCCAGTAAGCACGTCAAAGGCAAGCTCTTTACCTCGCGCTTGCGCCTCTTGACGCTTCTTAGCATAGAGCGCCTCATCATCTAATAGTAAATTGACCTTATTGGCAAAAGCATCGAGATCATTCTCCACCAAAAAGCCACCACGCTCCCCCTCAAGGACACTTATCGACCCCAATTCAGCAATCGCCACCACAGGAATGCCATTGCAAAGTGCCTCGGTGGTTACCACGCCTTGCGTCTCGGTGAGGCTGGCAAAGACAAAGATATCGGCAATCGCATAGACATACTTCATCTGGCTATTCGGGAACGCTCCTAAAAAGGTTACATGCCCGTCGATACCCATACGCTTGACCAACGCTTTATGTTGTTCCATATAGCTACCCGATCCCGCGATCAATAACTCCACATCCTCACGCTGTTGCAAGAGTTTTTCCATCATCTTTAAGAGAAAACGCACATTCTTCTCTTTACCCACCCGTCCCACAAAGAGCAATCTGCGACGCGTTTTTACTCGCGGATGCTCTTTATAGATAAACGATGACTCGCGCTCATGCCCTTGATCCACTCCTGCAAAATTCTCCACAATGATCCCCGTAGGTAACACCTCAATCGGTTGCTCAATCTTGTAAACCTCTTGAATCACCTGCTTCATCTCTTTAGAAGGCGTAACCAAGAGATCAAACCCCTTGTAAAACCAACGGCTCCAATGCTTGATAATACTCCTCCACAAAGCAAGTGGAAAGAAAGGCGCGTATATCTTAAAATAAGGCGGAAAGTAGGTATGTACCATCATTATGGTGGGCGTGTTATGCTCTAGCGCCCACGCCTTGGTAACGCTACCAATGGTGAATTCCATGTGGTTATAAATGACATCAGGGTTAAAATCTGCCAATAATTGACGTATACGCGGAAATTCTCGCTTATAGACAAAGCGCTCTTCTTTATTCGTGGTCAACTTTAAGTCGGCAATACTATAGGAGTCAAAGCGATGTATCGTGATGCCCTTCGGATACTCACGCTCCTTAGTATCGGGAAAGCTTGGCGCATAGACTGCCACCTCATGCCCTGCCTGTGCTAAGTAGCGAATACTCGAATCAATTGCCACGGCAATCCCGTGCGTGCGTGGATAAAATGCATCCGTCGTTACCGCTATTTTCATCTCTCTACCCCTCCTCTTTTCCCTCTTTCTTGATTCTATACAACATAACAAAAATTTGCAACCCTGTCAAGGTTATCTCTCTTAAAGAAAAGATTTACTTAGGCATTAGATCGATCTCCTTTCTCGGAAAAAACCAACACTTTTTCTGGCTTACTCCACCATCGTGACGATTTTCGTCCCAAAATGAGCCAAAGATTGCCCCAAAACGCCCGTATCCATAAACGAATCACGCCAAAGGTGATACTACTATGGTAATTATCGCTAATATGAATATGATTGGTAAAGGCGATATCCTCTCTGGGTTGAAGCCTTTCTTGAAAAAAAGTTTCCCCAAAGTGATACTTATGTAAGCCCGAACCATCAAAACCGATATTTTGCAGATAGCTACGTACTGGCATCACCGCAACCAGCCCTTTACGGATCATCTCATAACAGAAGTGTACGTCCCAAAGCTCGCTGGTGGGCTTGCTCGCCACCCGATGCGAAGCCAAGTGCGCCCAACTACGACGCAACAGTTGCAGATACGATCCCATTCCTTTAAAGTAATCATGCGAAGGCATAGTGATCTCCAAACTCTGCCACTTATGCGCCCAGGTTGCCCAACCAAACGCATAAAACGCCTGCGTAAAGAGCACATCATGCGCATAGCCTCGCCCAATTAATGCCTTCTCAAAGACGCTGTCATAAGCGAAACCCATCACACAAGCCACCTTCTCATTATCCCGATAGTAGACCAGCGCATCATTCATAAAGCGCAAGAAATCCTCATGCACCAAGATATCATCTTCAATCGAGATCCACGCCTCATACTTCTTGCTCATCCACTCGCCCATCACCTTGGCGGCCTTCTTTACATTATGATTTTCGGTGAGCGCCACCACTTGTACCGACTTAAAGCCTTCAATCTGCTCAAAATAAGCCCGACAAGCCGAAACTTCCGGCTCATCCTTTTTCGTACGTGGGGCATCCGAGCAGATATACAACGCGCTCTCTTTTGCCAAAGGACTCTTCGCCAGTGCCTCGATAGCAAGGCGCACATGCGTCGGACGATTATAACTAAACACAACAATAGGATATGGCATCTTCTACTTCCTTTAGGTTAAATTGATTCTATGCATAAGAACATGTTTCTCCTTATCATAACAAGCATCTTTGTATTTGTCAATAGAAACAAACCATAAATTTAGCAACATAAACTGTAAATTTAGTAATGCATAAGGAAAATTCTGTCTTATTAAAAAGAATATTTTATTATTTTACAATAAAAAAAAGGAGACCATTAACCGATCTCCTTGAATAGCAAAATCTGCTCGACAGTTATGCTTTTTTTGCTTATGGTAAGAGTGAATTCAACAATATTCTAACAAGAATAATCAAAGAAGCTCCACTAAACGATTGATATACTCTTTATATTGTTTCAAGTTATTTACTTGTATGATCTTTCCCTCAGCCGTTTGTACTCTGTTCTTCATCAAAGAGATCACTTGTGGATCATAAGTAATCACTGGTACTAAAGAATTCATATCGGGGAGATCGTATTCCAAAGAATTTACCGGGAGAAAAATAGAACCATTATACTCCTTTTTCATCATTTGTAAATACTCTCGCATGCCTCGCTCAATATTTTTAAACGCTTGTGCTGAACCTTTGTCGTATCTAGTCGAACGCCCAAAAATAACATGAGCGATAATCGGTACACTTAAATCATACATCATAGCTTGCTCTTTTAAGGTATATTTACTATGAATTTCGCTATTATTTTGATTTATGCCGTATAAGAGATGAAAAACATTTTTTAAAGCCAATGAAGAACCATAATCTGCTAAACAAGGAATAATTAATTGATCACCAGCTAAAAGTGCCATTTTTGTATAAATAGAAAACGACGGGTTAGTATCAATAAAAAGACAACTTGCCCCCTTATATTTATTACTAAAGGGTATCTTTAAATCCTTAATAATACCCAAAATTTGTCGATGCTTACTTTGACCGTCTATGCCTTTAATTTCGGCAGTAGCCTCCAATGCAGGAGCAAGAATTTCCAAACTATTATGACCACACATCAGGTAAATATTCTTAGGCATGCCAATATTATAGCTTGCCACATGAATAAAATAATCACTCTCTGTACCTAAAAGAGCAAAAGGAGAATGCGACAATCGTTCATTAAAGTAATGACCAATGGTAATTTTTTTCTCATCTACTTTTTCGTAATTTTTACCTTCACCTTTTGTCCCACCGAGTAATAACTGAGAAATATCAGATTGAGGACACATATCAATCACCAAAACACTCTCTGCTGGATGCATTCGTGCATATTCAGTGGCGAGAATAAACGTTAATAAACTCTTTCCAACTCCACCCTTATTATTCCATAACGTATAACTCTTCATCGCCTCTTATCCTCGTTTTTAGTATACAAAATGACATCTATTTTGTCAACATAAATAAAAAAGAGACCCAAACGGATCTCTTTACAAAATAAAAAATCTCTCAACTACTTGCTAGGCTTGGTGCATAGGAACCAATCATGACAGGTCATGCCTTCTGGCTTCTCTACACGTTGGCGAGCAATGTCAGCAGTGGCAGCAGGTGGCACAATCACATCATCACCCGGACGCCAGTTAGCAGGCATCGCAGCGCCCAACTTGTCGGAAGTTTGCAACGCTTGAATAACGCGCTTTAGCTCGTCAAAGTTGCGACCCAACGCCATAGGATAGTAAATAATCGTGCGAATTTTTCCTTCAGGATCGATCACAAATACCGCGCGTACCGCCTGTTGATTCGATTGATTAGGCTGAACCATGCCATACTTCTTAGCAACGTCCATGCGAATATCATCAATAACAGGGAAGTTAATCTTCACCTGCTTCATCCCATTGAATTGAAGCTCTTCAATCTTGCGGATCCAAGCAATGTGCGAGAACAACGAGTCAATCGACAAACCAATAAGCTCGGTGTTAAGCGCCTTAAACTCTTCTGCCATCGTGGCAAAGGTCATAAACTCGGTGGTACAAACGGGAGTAAAGTCGGCTGGATGCGAAAAGAGAATCACCCACTTACCCTTGTAATCTTTAGGAAAGTGAATCTCACCCTTGGTCGTGTTAGCCACAAACTCTGGTGCAGCATCACCTAGTAATGGCATCTGAAAACGATCTTCCTGATAGTAATCTTGCTCATGTTTTTCCATAAATATATCCTCCAATTAAATAATTTTATCCCAACACGCTTTACACGTGCCTATTACATACACATTCTGCTCTAAAATAACACAATTTTCCAGCTCCGGCGAGAGATTAAGGTCTAAATGTATCGAAAAGTTGCTCACCTTACCACAGATCTCACATTTAAAGTGTCCATGCTCTTCCATCATCGCATCGTAACGTAACTCATTATTTTCGATGGTAATGAGCCTTGCTAATTGATGTTGCACCAGTAGGTTGAGCGTATTGTAAACCGTAGTGCGCGATAAACTAGGAATCTCACCCACCAAGCGCACATACAATTGCTCGGCACTAGGATGCTCTTGACTAGCGCTAAGCTCCTGATAGATACGCAATCGCTGATACGACGCGCGAATCCCCCTACTCTCTAGTACCTCACTTAGTTGCATGTTATTACTCACAATAATGAAATCACTCTCTTTTTGTAATCATTACATTTTTAGTATACAATCAAAATAACCCTTTGTCAATAGCTTTCTACTCTTTTTTAGGAGAATCCACCCTCTTAAGTACGATTATGTAAAAGAGAGTGGCTCTCACTCGTTTTAAATGAGGTTATTACTCTTCATTGCCTCGATCATGCCGGCAAGCGCATCGGTTTCGTCGCTACCTTCGGCGATAATCTCCACCTCGGCACCCTCGGAGACGGCTAAGGAGAGAATTTTAAGCATCGCTGAGAGGCTGGCCTCTTTTTCGCCGTAACGCATTGTCATTGCCGATTGATACTTTTTGGCTTCTTTAACCAAAATCGACGCAGGTCTAGCGTGCAGACCAATAGGATCGATAATGGTTACTTTTTGACTTACCATTTTTACACCTTCCTTTCATGTACCTAGAGAGTCATCTCCCTATTCAAGTATCATAACACTCTTTGGCTAAAATTACTAGATATAACCTAGTAATTTTTTGTAAGACTTCTCCTCGATCTGTTCTGGCTTGACCCCTAAACGAGATAATGCCTCGCGCACCTGCACTTTTGCCTGCTCGATGCCTTGCATGTCGCGCTCTTCTTCGACAACTTTTTCAATCTCGATATAGAGACCAAGGCCAGCTACCTCCACCAGCTCATAATGAATACCGTCGTGGGTGTAAAGGTGCATCATCTTCTCTTTTTCAAAACTCACGCCATAATGAAGTGCCTCTAGCATCGCCTGTGCCTTTGCCATGTCCGAGACCTCCATCTCGATCTCTTTGTTCGTCTCTACGCCCTCATGCGTATGACGCTCTTTATAGGTGAGTAAAACGCCCTTCACGCTACATTTACGCAGGCGTAGACGCTCTTCACTCTCGCCTATCTTCTTAAAATAGACATCATGACGCTCATAAAAGCCTCCGTCCACCGCCATCTGCTCCAACTGCTTCTTCATCTGCGTATACTCCTTGGCACTAATACGCGCTTTAATCTCCACTTCGTATGCCATTGTACTCTACTCCTTTTCTTCTATTTTTTTGAATTTTTATAGGTGAATATTGCCATTATCGGCAGATGATCGCTCAAGCCGTCGATACGATTAGCATAAAATGCGTTTGGGTAGAGGAAAATTTCTTGGCTCTCCTCGTCTACTTGCTCCGATAAAAATCGCGCATGGGTAATCGGGCGTTGCTCAATAAAGGTCAAGCCATCGCCGATCAAGAGCCGTCGAGCTAGTAAAAAACCATCCAGTGCCTGCCAATTTCCCCCATACGCATAGGTACCCAAAATGCTCTCTTTCTCCTGATGCGCTTCCACATAGCTGGGCCAAGGATTGTAAAATCCCTCCGCTTCTACCATCGCAAGAGACGAGGCAATCGCCATAATGTTTGCCTCCATTGCCGATGCATTACGTAAATCCATATTGAAATCGCCACCCACCAAGATCGCCACATCCTCGCCATACTCGCGCCGAATACGTTCGATGCTCAAGTGTAACTGTGCGAACGTCGCACTACGACGCACCACATTGCGCTCCTCGCGCTGACTCTGTAAATGGAGATTGATCACGACCAGCGGTTGGTTGTTAGATAAGCGTAAAACGCCCAAGAGAATCGGGCGTAGCTGTTGACGCTCATCCAACGGATCGCGCACCTGAATGCTTCGCATCTCGATCACCTCATAGCGCGAGAGAATCGCCAGCCCCGTAGCATGCGAAGGCTCTTTGGCAAAGAGAATATGCATCCCTTGTAAGCCTTTGCTCTGCTCGCTTAAGGCTTGCACCACCGCATGATTCTCCACCTCTTGCAATAAAAGAATGCTCGGTGAACCATAACTCTGGGCAATCTGGGCGAAGCCACCAGCTAAATTACTCACTTTTTGTTGATAAAGCGCGGTGCTCACCTCGCTAAATTCGCGATACTCCGTACCCTGATATTGATCGTCAAAGAGATTTTGCACATTATAACTGATCACCACCACCTTCTTTTGGGGCAGACAACCCAGCAATAATCCTACCCAAAGCAACCATATCCAACGCATGCGCAATTTTCTCATCATCTCTCTATTTTACCCTAAATTCTTATCGATAGCAAGCCTATTTAATCGATAAAATACGACAACTTTTCTCTTATTCATCGCATTATCCACCTAGGCATGCAAGAAATCGTCGCGTCTTTGCCGATAATCCAAACAAATGAAGTACCAAGTTACGGCATCACGCAAGCGACCCAAGAATTTTCAATCGATGGTGGGGCAAGAATTTGTCGCCACGGCCATTAGCCACAGCCTCGATCATCAATCCTTGGCCAATGCCTATCTCTTTACCGGACCTCGCGGGGTGGGTAAAACCAGTAGCGCCCGTATCCTAGCGACCTGTCTCAATTGCCTTGCCAACGAGAAACCCACCATCACCCCTTGTGGCACTTGCGCCAACTGTATCGAGATTGCTGCCGGAAGTAGTGTCGATGTCATTGAAATTGACGGTGCAAGCAATACCGGTGTCGGCGACGTGCGCGCCATTAAAGATGAAATTCTCTTTCCGCCCACCGCCTCGCGCTTCAAAATTTATATCATCGATGAGGTACACATGCTCTCCAGCGGTGCCTTTAACGCCTTGCTCAAGACGATTGAAGAGCCTCCCGTCTACGTTAAGTTCATCTTCGCCACCACCGAGAGCCACAAGATCCCGGCCACCATCAAGAGCCGAACCCAGCAGTTCAACTTCAAGCTTATCTCTATCGATCTCATTAAAGATCGCCTGCAAGAAGCCCTCAATGAGGTAAACATTAGCTATGAAGAAGAGGCGCTCTTCTGGCTGGCAAAAGAGGCCAGAGGCAGTATGCGCGATGCCTACACCCTGCTCGACCAAGCCATCGCCATTAGCCAAGGAAAAATTACCTTAGCCGAGTTGAAAGAGAAGATGGGCTTCGCCGGTATCGACGATCTCAATCAATTAGTAGCGCTTGCCCTAGACCAAACCATGCAAGATGCGATTCTCCTCTTGCGCGACTTTATCGCCAAAGGCATTAGTGGCGAGCAGATCATCCAAGATCTCAGCGCCTACTTCCACGCCATCATGCTCATTAAGCACGATATCACCAAAGAGTCGCTCTTAGGTTTCCCCCTCGCCAGCTTCTCGCAAGAAGTGCTCGCCAAGCTCTCCCTCGACCAGACCAAAGATCTCCTAACCAGCCTCTTTGCCCTCTACAAAAGCGCCAAATTCTCCATCAACATTCAACTCGAACTCGAACTCTTCCTTAGCCAGATCGCCGCCATCCAAACCAAACTCTACCCTAGCGACCTCCTCGCCAAACTAAGCGCGCTACGCATCAACCTTACCAACCCAGCCACATCCACCACCACCTTAGAAACATCCAAACCCAATCCACCACCCAGTAAAACCGAAGAAATTTCCATTTCAGCCCCAGAAACAAAAACTCTCTCCAAAGCATCCATTCTTGCCTATCTTGCCGAGCAATTCGACATAAGCCTCACCCCCAAAGATCTGCTTATCGATGAGGATATTGTGCAGATTACCCTTCATCAAGCCGTGCACTACCAAACCCTTAGCGCGAGGCAGGTAGAAATTCAAACCTATCTTGCCAATTTAGATAGCACACAGGCGTGGCAATTATCCTTAATCTATGATAAAATCAACTTAATTCAATCTATTTTTTATGGAGAACAATCATGAACATCAATCCCCTGACTTTTATGAGCCAATTTGGCAAGATGAAGGACGAAGCCAAGCGTATGGAGGAGAAGTTACAACAACTGCGCATCAATGGATCGGCAGCCAGCTTGGTGCAGGTTACCATCAATGGCAAGTTTGATTTAATTGATATAAAAATTGACCCCATCGCCGTCGATGAACGCGACATTCCCATGCTTGAAACCCTCATTAAGAGCGCCTTTGTCGATGCCTCTAACAAAGCCAAAGAGACCATCGCCCAAGAGTTACAATCCACCGATCTTGCACAACTTCAATCTATTTTTAAGTAATATTTTAACAAAAAAGAACATACTTGCTAAAATTCTTCCACTTCTTATCCACAAGCATTTTTCCTTCTTATCCACAATGCACTTTGTGGATATTTTTTTCGCTTTTCCATAAAAAAGATAGCTCTGCCATGGTTTTATACCACTTTAAAGCTATCTTTTACTATTTTTATTGAATTTCTTATCCACATGCGATCCAAACTCATACACATCTTTTGATAGAACATGCACAAGTTGTACACAAGCTTGCGTAAGCTATGCACATGCTTATGTATGCAAAAAGAGCTCCGCCAAAACTTTGGCTACGCCATCCTCATCCACCGAGGATGAAGTTACACGTTTAGCCCGCGCTTGCACTTGAGGCGAGGCATTTTTCATCGCGTAGCTCATGCCTGCCACCTCTAAAAGTTCGATATCGTTAAAGTTGTCGCCAAAGCTCAACGCCTCGCTTGCATCCAAGCCATACTCCTTAAGTACCTGCAACAACGCATTGCCTTTGTTCACATCGTGGTGATAGATCTCAAAGTAGGCATCGCTGGTAAAGCTCATCGCCGCCTCACCCGGTAGAAGCTTGGCCAAAGCCTCGGCAATTGACTCTAATTTAACCCGATCATGCTCGATAAACATCCACTTAGTTACCGACTTTAATGCTTCTTGGAGAAGTTCGCTATCGGGCGCTATCGTCTTGAGTGCCACACGATTATTCTTACTATACGCGAGGTAGGCAGAATGCTCGGCATAGCTATCTAACGTATAAAGCGCATCTTGGTGATAAAACTGAAAATAATACTTCTCTTCCTGTGCAAAACGATAGAGCTTCTGCGCCACCGCCTCGGGCAGAGGTTGATAGTAATGCGCTTCGCCAGCTACGTCGATTAATGCACCATTGTAGCTAATCATCACTTCGTCTAGTCCCAACGCCTCATGAAAGGTGCGCATCGAGTGATTCGCCCGTCCACTGGCCAAGATAAAGGGAATGCCCAATTTACGTACTTGCGTAATCACCTCTTTGGTATAATCACTGATGATTTGGCTCTCAGGCACAATCGTGCCATCTAAATCGGTAAAGATAATCTTATACATCTGCTTCTCCTACTTGTCTAAATTTTTTCTCTTCTCTCTAAAAAATTTCTCTAAAACTCTGCTTGATACTCGGCTAAAATACGTTCGATAAATGCGCGATCGTAGCGATAGAGCAAGGTTTTCGCACGCAAGACTTCAACCTTACCCAAAATCTTCGTGCGTTTCAGCGCGTTGACTTGGGTAAAGATAACTTCGACCTCGGTTTGTTGGCGCGCCTTACTATAATAGTGTGCCAGCGCGAGGGCGCATTGCAAAACCGAATCGAGGAGGGGAGCGCCCTTTTGGTACTTAATCAAGACAAAGCCACCCGCCACCTGATGCGCATGTAACCAGTAGTCCAGACCACGGCTATAGCGACGCAAAAGGAGATCATTCTCTTTAGCGTTTCTACCCACTAAAATCTGCCAATCCTCTACCTTAAATCGCAAAAAAGTAGGGGATAGGCGCTCTTTTTTCACAGAGATAAATCTATTTTGCTCTTGTGCGATCTTCTTCTCTAGTAACGCGATCTTCTTCTCCAAAGCAATAAGACGTTGCTTCTCTTGCTTGGCGCGAGCAAAAAAGGTTTGACGCTCTTGTTGATGCGCTTGCCACGCCTTCTGATAAGCCTGATGCTCCACAAAAGATTGTGTAAAGAAACGCTCCTCCACCTGATGCCACCTTTCCATCAGCGTCTCCTCACTCACTTGCTTGGCCAACGCCTCGGTATAGCGCGCCTTTAACAGGCGTAGTTCATCCAGCCAAGGCTCACTTTTCGTTACCTCTTCTTTACAATAATATGCTTTCACCGCCTCATTGAGGCTATCATTAATCGGCGAAAAGGTCATGTCCAAACATTGATGCGAAGAAGATTCCGCTCGTTGCACTAAATAACTGGTCAATGCACGCGCTTCAGCACCATCCTTTTTGCGATAAAAAGCATCCAGAATTCGCCATGTATCATCGCAGAGATAGCCATTGCTTGCACGCGCCCAGAGTAACACAACCAGTCGATACTCCTCATCTTGGCGTTTCACGTGAAACACCACCGAGCGATCGTAAGGGGAGTAATCGATGGTAATGATGCGCGCTCCTTTGATTTTAGCAGTTAATAACTCTTTAAATCGTAATGATTTAGTATATTTTTTAGGATGTTCACTCTTTACATAAAGATGCGAATAAGCACTAAAATTTATCACTAAATAGTGCTTAGCTGGAGGTTGATACAGTTCTAAAACCAAGGTATCATAGGTATCTTGATAGATCTTATCTATCCGCGCGCCAACCAGCGATGCTTCGTCTAACACGACCGCTATCTCGCTACCATTTAACGCCCGCTTGACCTCTGGTTTATCCTTATGCTCACTCTGCTTCTCTACATCATCACTCATACGTCCGCCTCCCCTTGACGCTTTAAACGTTCTAGCATCGCATAAAAGGCGTTATCGCGGGGTACATCTACCTCATTTTTCTCTTGTATTTGCTCTTCTTTCACAACAAAAGCCTTAGGCTCCACCGTCGCTTTAATTTGCATAATCTGTAAGCTGGGATAGGCTCTCTGTAGGCTTTGGAGCAAGCTTCGTCGTTGCATCTGAATCAGTTGCACCTGCGTAGAGTGCTTACAACCGACCCACAACATGCCCTCCTCCACGCTTTTAATATAGGTTGATCGTGCCAACTCCTCGCCCACCAGCGTAGACCAAGCCAAACCTTCTCGCTTGGGTGAGATGGCTCGATGCCCCAACTCTTTCACAATGCTTTGTAAACACTGCGCTAAAATTTCACCGCCTTGCTTAATGACATAGCCTTCGCCTTCTTCCTCCACGCTGACAACTCCTATTTTTAATAAATAATGAATTAATCATTCTATTTAAATATTTATTACTTATTCTTCATTTTACATATTATCTATAAAATATGATTTATTTTCTTTTATTCTATTTTTATTCATTCTAACCATCCATCCACTCTATCTCTCCACCGACCACCCGATAGCTTTTATACGAGGGTAGCTCTTTCATCCAAGGCTCTAGGCTAAAGGCGCTCATAAAGAGTTGTTCGTAATCGGGCAACATTTGCCAAAAGCGCTCACGATGGGCGTTATCAAGTTCGACAAAGACATCGTCGAGGAGGATAATGGGTTTACGTCCGCGATGTTCAACAATCAATTGCGCGAGCACCTGCTTCATCACCAAGCTAACCATCCGACGTTCGCCCACCGAGAGATAACTAGCAATCTCGCGCTCGCCTTCCATCAAAAGATAGCGATCACGATGCACGCCAAAGAGGACACTCTTTTTACTCCATTCATAAGCACGTTTTCCCTGCAAATATACCAACATTTCTTCAGTATTACGCTCTTTAAAGCTCGCTTTATAACTAAATTCCAATGTTTTATCCAGTAACGCGTGCACCAGAGGCGTAAATTTTGCATTAAATTGACTCAATAATCCCCGACGTAAGAGCATCAAATCGGCATTGAGTTGGACAAACATCCCATCGCTAGAGGCAATAAAGGCACTCTGTTCATTTTTAAAGGCGAGATTACGTTGCTTTAAGAGGTGTTGATACGCACGTAAGGAAAGAATATAGCTATCGCCATAGACCAACGAGGCCATTTGATCGAAGAATTGCCGGCGTAAGCTAGGTTCCCCATGAATCAACGCGCTATCGTGATAACCAAAAATGACACAAGGATAGCGCATCAAGAGCTCTTTTCGATCGCGTAAAATTACCTTGTTGAGAAAAATCTCTTTCCTTTTCTCTTGATACTGGATGTTCACCGTGTCAAAGTACTTATCGATACGATGGATGCCTTTTAAAGCAAATTGATGCTTCTCAAAGTGGACAATCTGCTCATCTTGACGCTCGCGAAAACTCGATCCAAGACAGGCATAGTAGATCGCCTCTAAAAAATTACTCTTGCCTGCACCATTTTGCCCTACAAGAATAATGTGCTTGGCATCCAAGGCCAAGCACATCGTTGCTAAATTACGAAATTGATATAAATAAATCTCTTCTAGCATGCCAAACTAAGTATTATTATCCAATTGCATCGACATGATAACATGGAAAAAATTCTCCGCAGGCTGGCTAGCAAGCGTAATCGCCTTGTCGGTATGCGTAAAGGCAAAAGAGACTTGTTCACTCTCCATCACGCGTAAAGGCGTCAATAGATGCTCAAAATTGAACGCAAAAGGCATGGTAGGGCCTGTGTACTCACAAGCAATACTATCGCTTGCTTTGCCCATTTTAGACTCTTCTACGTGAAATTTGATCGCACCCTCTTCAATTGTCATGTAAATACGCTTGGCTTTGCTATCTGCCATAATCGTCATACGCTTCACCGCCTCGATAAATTCATGGCGATCGGCAAGCAATTGATACTCTTGTTTCTCCGGAATAGCCCGACGATAGGCAGGAAATTGTCCATCAATCAAACTGGAGGCAATCTTTACACCATCAAAACGGGCATAAATATGTTGATCTTTAATGGCAATGGCAACTTCTCCCTCTACACCATAAGAGAGATCTTTAATAAGCTGTAAGAATTTAGGTGGAATAATAATGCCTTCAAAGGCGTCAATCTCTTCTTCTAATGTTTGGGCAATATAAGAGAGGCGTTTGCCATCAGTAGCAACCATAATTAGCTCATTCTCGACTTTTTCAAAGTAAACTCCATTAAGAAAAAGACGCATTTCGTCATCAGAGACAGCGAAAATGGTGTTATTAATCATTTGAATAAAGCTTTTTTTGGTGAAATGAAAGAATTCATCGCTTTGCGGATCTTCAGACCAAGGAAAATTTTCAGGATTTTGATAACGCAATTCATAGTGAATGGCAGGATATTTGAGAATGGAGATGGAAACTTTCTCTTCTTGCGCATCAATGTTGAGATCACCTGCCGGTAATGCTTTGAGAATTTGGGCAAAACGATCGCAAAAGAGTGCAATTTTTCCAGGTGTATGACAAATGACAGGAATTTCTGTTTCAAAGCGCAGTTTCGCGTCTGTTGCTTTGATAATAAGCTTATCATCATCACATTCTAAGAGGACATTGGAGATGATAGTGATTTGATTTTTTTGGGTGATGATTTTCTGTGCGGCGAGAATCTCTTTGATTAAGGTCTCTTTGTTACAGGTAAATTTCATGATTTTTCCTCAACTTTTGGTTTGCTAATATTAAATTTTCTAAATTTATTGTTGTTTTTATTAGGTAACTAAATTTGTGGAATTCCTTTTTAAAGTATGGTAATTAAAAGAGTTAGCTTGTTGATAAGGTAGCTCTTTTTTGGATCTAGGTTATCCACAAATACACAACCTGCTTTAGTTATACACTATTTATCCCCATGAATTCAACTAAGGAGGGTGAATTTTGTGATGATTTTTTGTGTGGATGGTTAAAGAGGCTGGGATTAGGGTTCGCCATTTTCTTTGACCGAGCGAATGAGGTTGCGGATGGTGGATTCGATGTTGGGGTCGATGATTTTGAGATCTTCGATTTTTTGGCAGGCGTGCATGACGGTGGTGTGATCGCGACCGCCAAATTCGAGGCCGATTTCGGTGGTGGAGAGGTCGGTGATTTGGCGTAAAATGTACATGGCTAGTTGGCGGGGATAGACGATATTTTTGGTTTTACGTTTACTTTTTAGGTCATTGACAGTGATATCGAAGTAGTCGGCGATGATTTTCTGGACTTTAGAGCTGGAGATGGTGCCTTGTGGCGCGAGAGAGCCGGCAAAAGTGGCTTTTAGACGCGCGATAGTCGATTCCAAAGTGATCTTTTCGCCGGTGAGGTCAGCGTAGGCATGGATGTTTGTGATGGCAGCTTCGAGGTCGCGGACGTTGGTTTGGATGGTGTTGGCGATGAGTTCGATCACTTCTGGGGGAAACTCTTTGCCTTCGATTTCGAGCTTCTTTTTGATGATGGCGATCTTTGTCTCGAAGGTAGGGGGTTGGAGATCGACAGTTAGACCGCGCTCAAAGCGACTGGTGAGGCGTGAGGAGAAGTTTTGTAGCTCGCTGATGGGTCGGTCGCAAGTAAAGACAATCTGCTTCTGATGCCCATAGAGCTCGTTAAAAACGTAGAAGAGTTCGTTTTGGGTTTCCACTTTACGTTGTAGGAGGTGGATATCGTCCATGAGAAGCACATCGGCGTTGCGATACTTTTCTCGGAAGGCGTGGGGCGAGTTACCTCGGGTGTGGCTGGCGAGGTCGTGAAACATTTTTTCGGCAGAGATAAAGATGATGTTGGCATGTGGATTGTGATCGTAGATGTAGTTGCCGATCGCTTGCATGAGGTGTGTCTTTCCTAGCCCGACGCCTCCGTAGATGAGACAAGGATTATAAGCGCCACCAGGCTTCTTCGCGATGGCAATGGCAGCATTGTAGGGATAGAGGCTATTCTCTCCTGGCACAAAGGTCTCAAAGGTGTAAAGCAAGGAGAGTCCTGCGGGGCGTTGTTGTTTAGGTTTATTTGTCTCTGGTGGTGGAGTAGGGGAGGGGTTTTGGCTCTCTAGCGAGGAAGGACGCACGCTAAATTCGATGGTGATGGGACGACCTTCCATCTGGGAGAGATGCTCTTCCATCTTCTCTTTGTAGCGCTCTTCATAGCGATCGCGATAATAGCGCGAGGGGGTTGAGATCTCAAGGACGTTGTTTTGGAAGCTAGCTAAGTGCATACGCTCCTCACAGCCTAGACGCTCGGTCTCGGTGATCTCATTTTGATCGACTAGAAATTGCAGGGTTTCGCGGATTTCGGTGTTGTCAGTGAACATAAAGTGCTCTACTCCTTATAGACTATTTGAAAGATAAATAGCTGGTATTCTTGAGGAGATGGCGCTATTTCTTGGATGTAGGTGATCCCTAATTTTGTTGATATTCATTTGATAATGCACTCCTTATTCAGATAATACGCACAAGTTGTCCACATAAGCAATGGGAGTTATCCACATAGAAAAAAATGAAATAATGAGGATAATTCCTTAGATGATAGGATAATAGTTTGATTTAGTCGGGGTAAAAGGGTAAAGGAAGAAAGTAGTAAACAAGTTATCCACAATATGAATTATCGGCATAGAAGATAGAATAATGATATCTGAATAAATTTTCAAGGGGATTTTAGAAAAAAAGTAAAAAAATATTTAAAAAGAAAAAAAGAGAAGAGCGCGTGAGCTTAGCTCTTCTCTATATTGAATGTAATTAGTAAATAATCTTAGAGTACGTTATAGGCTAAAATTCCCCCAGGGGAGAGCTGATGGTTGTAGTACTTGTGGCAGAAGGTGGTTTCGTAGACCTCGATGTAGATCTCGTGCTCGCTGGCGTTGAAGAGGATGCGCAGTTTGTTTCCTTCATCGTCGATTTTAAGTAATTCGATAAGGCGTGGTACTTGGTAGAAGTGGTTCTCAAAGTGAAAGTGTTGGCTCTTCATGCAGGAGTTATGATGGCGGAGTTGGATGATGGCTTGGATGGTTGCCAAGGTGGCTTGATGCTCTTGGTTGTCGATGGCTTGCCAAGGCATACAGCGTCGACAATCGGGGTCGTGTTCGCCCTCTAAGGCGATTTCGGTGCCGTAGTAGATGCAAGGCGATCCGGGCATGGCAAAGAGCAGAAAGATCTGTTGGTAGAAGGCGTCGATATTTTTATGCACGCGGTTGAAGAGGCGCTGGGTATCGTGCGAGTCGAGTAGGTTGAAGAGGGTGTTGTTGGTCTGTTGCATGTACATGGTATAACAGCGATTGATTTGCTGGCTAAGTTGATATTTATTGCGGTGGTGATCGAGCCAGAAGTTGGAGATAGCGCTAGTGAGCGGGTAATTCATCACCGAGTCAAATTCATTGCTTTGCAGCCAATTGATCGAATCGTGCCAAATTTCACCTAGAATGTAAAAATCTGGCTTAATCGCTTTGAGCGTGCGATAAAGTTCCTTGTTGAAGGAGTGCGCCATCTCATTAGCAACATCTAAGCGCAAGGCATCAATATCAAATTCTCTCACCCAATAACTCACCACCTCCATAAAGTACTGCACCACCGCCGGGTGATTGGTGTTGATTTTGGGCATATTGTCGACAAAGGCAAAGGAGTAGTAGTCGCCATGACGCGTGCGGTGTCCTTTCTCAAGGAAGGGGAATTTATTCACCATGTACCAATCAATATAGGGCGAATCAAAGCCATGTTTTAGGATATCCTGCCACGCAAAAAATTCACTTCCGGTGTGGTTAAAGACGCCATCGAGCATCACTTTGAGGCCTTTTTGATGGGCTTTTTGCACCAATTCTTTGAGCTTGGCATTATCACCAAACATCGGGTCTACCGTATAGTAATCGGTGGTGTCGTATTTGTGGGTCGATTGTGCATGAAAGATAGGGTTGAGGTAGAGACCAGTAATGCCTAAATTCACGAGGTAGTCGAGCTTATCGATAATGCCTTGGAGATCGCCGCCGTAAATCTCTTGATTGGTAACCTCACCGCTGTGCCACGGTTTGATGTGGGCTAGATGTTGGTTGGCACCATTGGCAAAGCGATCGGGGAAAATTTGATACCAAACCGTCTCATGCACCCAATCGGGCGTGCGTACAATATCAGAAGCATTGAGCCAAGGAAAGGTAAACATCTGCTTCATGGTGGCTTGGTCATCGATATGCGCTGGCGACAAGAAGCCCTCTTCTAGGTAGCAAATTTCCTGTCCATCATGAAATTTAAGGTGAAAGTAGTACTTGCATCGCTTAAATTCGGGGGTAATGGTGGTTGTCCACCAGATGTGTTGTTCGAGCTCTTTTTTAAAGGGCATGGCTAAACGCTTGCCTTGCCAGCGCCACTTACCGCCAAGAATGCCTCCGTCAAAGGGATCGTTATAGATAAGTTCGACACTCATGACGTCGTAGCCGGTTTTTAGGTTAATAATGAGTTGATTTTCGTCGATGGGATAGCAATAATTATCACTGGTACGGTGATAAATAGCCGGTAAATTCATGCAATACTCCTAAGTCCCTGCCAACCAGAGGCTGACAGGTGGATAAAATTCGTTGAGATAGATCTGTTTTAAAGAGATCTTAGTTGCGTTGATACTCTTTAATCCACGCTCCGTAGTTAGCGAGCGCCTCTTGCCAAGCAGGTGATTCTTGCATCTGCCACTGCCAGTTGGGCGCACCGATGGTACCTGGAACATTCATGCGCGCGCTATCGTCGAGACCTAAAAGATCTTGGGTGGGGGTGATAGTCCACTTGGCGATGCTACTTAGGGCGAATCGCACCCATTTTCGGCTAAAGCTTCCGGTAAATCCGCGCTCTTCTAGGTAGCGATCGGTGGCTTGTTGCACCTCATGAGGTTGTTCTTGATACCAGCCAAGGATAGTTTGGTTGTCGTGCGTGCCAGTGTAGATGATCATGTTTTCGCGATCTTCAAAGTCATTGTTGTTCTCGTGGGGATCGAAGGTAAATTGGATGATCTTCATGCCAGCAAAGTGGTAGTGATCGCGTAAGGTGTAGACTTCGGGGCGCATCTCGCCAAGATCTTCGGCGACGAGGTTAAGGTTGGGGAGCTGACGATAAATTGCATCAAAGAAGTGGTAGGCTGGCCCTTCGATCCACTCACCTTCAATCGCCGTCTCGCAAGAAGCGGGGATCTTCCAGTAGGTATCAAAGGCTCTAAAGTGGTCGATACGCACGATATCGAAGGCTTGCATGTTGGCCCAGAGGCGCTCTACCCAAAAGCGATAGTCATTCTCCTGCATCTTTTGCCAATTGTAGAGCGGATTTCCCCAGCGTTGCCCAGTCGCGGAGAAGTAATCTGGCGGGACACCGGCGATAAAAGTAGGGTAACTTGCCTCATCGAGGAGGAAAAATTCTTGGTTCTCCCACACATCAATAGAGTCGATACCCACGTAAAAGGGAATGTCGCCCATAATTTGGATGCCTTTGGCGTTGGCATAGGCGCGTAGCTGATGCCACTGCTTAAAGAAGATAAATTGGAGGAATTGTTGATAGTCGATCTCGGCTTGGTGGGCGCTTAGATCGAATTGGTGATCGCGGATCCAATTTTTGTGCTCTTGGGGCCACTCCAGCCAGAGGCGCATCTGGTTGAGCTTTTTAAAGGTCATAAAGACAGCATAGTTGTAGAGCCATTTGTTCTCTTTGGCGAAGGTTGCAAACTCTGCCTTAAGGCTTTTCGATTGCTGGAATGCTTCAAAGGCTTTCTGCAAAAATGGCTCTTTAAAGGCGCGCGTGGCGTCGTACTGCACGCCCTCTGGGTGGGGGGATATGGTCGAGAGATCGGCTTGGGTGAGGAGTCCCTCTTTCACCAAGAGATCGGGGCTGATAAAGAGCTCGTCTCCGGCAATGCTTGAGTGAGGTTGGTAGGGGCTGTTGCCGTAGCCTAGACGGTTAAACGGTAAAATTTGCCAAATTTTGAGGTGATGGGTGCTAATCTCATCGACAAATTGATAGGCGCGAGGGCCAAAGTCGCCAATGCCATACGCTGAGGGTAGAGAGGATATGGCCATTAAAATGCCTGCTTTTTTCTCCATTGTTACTTCTCCTTAGATACTATGGTATCACAATTTTAAAAATAATCAAGAGCTAATGCGCAATAAATGGCGCAAAAATCTCAGGAATGAGCTTAGCCCAATCGGTTTCGTGGTGCTTACCTTGAGAAATGATTCTGGCAGTGAGGGAGGTCTGCTTCTCTTGGTGCAAGATGTGGTTGATTTGGGCGAAGGGTTCAAGATACATGGGGGCATCGGCAAGCCCTTGTTCGGCATCGCCTACGCTGGTATAAATGATGTTTTGATGGTTGAGGTGGGAGGATTGAAGATAACGCATCAGTTGAGTGGGCGAAAACCAGTAGGCTGGCGAGAGGAGGGCGCTGTAGGTAAAGAGATGGGGATGAGTGGCTTGGGCGTAGAGCGAAATGAGCGCACCCATGCTCGAGCCAATGATGCCATTACGGGTGGGATCGGTGCGATAGGTGTGGTCGATATAGGGCTTGAGATCGTCTACTAACCACGCGATATAGCGATCGCCTTCGGGATGAAAGGGCGCATGAGGAAAGGGTAGTGAGTCTAATAATGCTTGTGCTTCGGGTTCGGCGGGGAAGGGCGCGTACTCGTTGAGGCGATGCTCTCCAATGCAGTCGATACTGACGAGGATAAAGTGTTGGTTTTGGGCTAAAAATTGCTCCAATTGCCACTTATCGTCCGAACCCATGGTGCGATGTTCGGTGAGATTTTGCCCATCGTGTAGGTAGATAACGGGGAAACGCTCTGTACTATCGGCATAGTTGGTGGGTAGATAGACCCAAATTTCTCGTGAGCGACCCAAAGCTTGCGTCGGTGGTGTGATAGGATGGTAGGTGTAATTTGCCATAAAATTTCTCCTTTTTTATTTTATTGTGTTAAATAGAGAGGCTATCACGGTATGTATACCATAGCCTTATCCATTGGCAATTTGGTAGATAATCGCTTGATAGGGCTGTAGTTGATGAGGGAGGTTCTCTTCGTAGTTAGAGATAAGAATGGGGGCAAGCGGTGGGGTGTAGTCGGTGGCTTTTGCCGAGAAGTTGGCGTAGAGTTTGTGGGTGGGATAGGTGATGGTTAAGATCGAATCATCAACATGAAAGGTTGCCATGGTGTTGATGTGTGGATAGAAATTTTTGCGCAAGGCGAGGATACTCTTGTAATAATAATAGATGGAGTGCTGGGGATTGGCTAAATCGTTGGCAACATTGACCGTGGTGTGATTTTGCGCGAGACCCAGCCACGGTTTGACAGTGGAGAAGCCAGCGTAGGTCGAGGCATTCCAGTGCATGCTTACGCGAGCGTTGTCGCGCGAGACCTTCATGATTTTTTGCATGATTTCCTCTTCGCTTAGCCCTTGCTCTTTCATCTCTTGATAGGCGTTGAGCGTCTCGATGTCGTTATACCAGTTGATATCTTCTTGGTGCGCATTAGTCATCCCAATCTCTTCCCCTTGATAGAGATAGAGGTTTCCCTTGAACATGCTGTAGAGGGTAATCAGCAGCGTGGCGCTCTCATAACGATAGGTTTGATCGTCAAGCCATAGGGAAAGGAGGCGCGGACTATCGTGGTTGTTCATCGCCCAAGCAGGAGCGCCTGCGTATTGATTTTGCCACTTTTCGTATACTTCCACCACGGTTTTTAGGCTAAGGGGATCGAGGTTCCATTTGTTTGGGCGATGGTTATGGGTAATGTCGGCAAAGTGAAAGGCCTGAAAGAGTCCGTGTTCGCCACACATGGCATACATTTGCTCGAGGGGCGGATTCCAGCACTCGCCGACGGTGAGGATTTTGTCTTGAAAGGTTTGGTCGGATAGCTCGCTTAGGTACTCGATAAAGCGTGGCCCGCGCGAGACGATATTATTATTGAGGTCTTTGGAGATGGAGTCGATGACATCGAGACGGAAGCCTTGCACGCCTAAATCGATCCAATAATTGACCATTTTGTAGATCTCTTGGCGTACTTCGGGATTGTCCCAATTGAGATCGGCTTGGGTCTTGTCGAAGAGACAGAAGTAGTATTTATTGAGTTCGGGAACGAAATTCCACGCGCTGCCGCCAAAGACCGAGGTAGCCGTGGTGGGGCGATCGCTAAAGTAGTAGAATTTTTGGTAGTGCGCATCGCCAGCGAGGGCTTTTTGAAACCACGCATGATCGGTGGAGGTGTGGTTGAGGACGAGATCCATCATGATCTTGATATTCCACTTGGCTGCCTCGTGGATGAGCAATTTATAATCCTCTAGCGTACCAAAGCGCGGATCGATGGCGTAATAATCACTGATGTCATAGCCATTGTCGCGTTGGGGCGATTGGTTAATCGGGCTAAGCCAGAGGTAGTCGATACCCAGCCCGGCGAGGTACTCAAGCTTGCTGATAATGCCTTTAAGATCGCCGACACCATCGCCATTACTATCCATAAAGCTCTTGGGGTAGATTTGGTAAATAACTTTATTCTCTAAATGATTCACGTGAAACATCTCCTTTACATTGATATATTACAATAATTTATTCTTCTCTAAGAGGGCGACGATGCGTAATACTTCGCTAACGCTCCAGCCTTGGGCAAAGCACCCGCGCGATTGGGTGGGGTTGGCACCGTCGTAGATTTCGGCAATATGCCCGATACATCCTTCTTGGAGGGCGTGGCGTTGAAGGGAGATCTCTTGAATGAAGTGCTGGAGGATAGGGTCGTCTTTGGGTAGATAGCGTAAGAGCGCATCGCCATAAATACCGGTGAGGAAGGGCCAAATTGTGCCTTGATGGTAGGCCATATCGCGGTCGTGGTGAGAGCCTTGGTGTTGGCTTTTGAATTGTGGATCATCAGGGCTGAGGGTACGTAACCCCAAGAGCGTCCATAGCGATCGATCGATGCGATAGAGCGTGGCGCGCGCGATCTCTTCGTCTACGAGGGGAAAAGGCAACGCGAGGGCAAAGAGCTGGTTGGGGCGTAGTTGCTCATTGACCGTGCCATCTTCGGCGACGTAATCGGCAAGGTAACCGCGTAAAGGCGACCAAAACGTCTTGATAAAGGATTTTTGCACGTGTTGAATAGTAACAGCCAAGAGTGCATCGTAACGATCGAGAAGCTTGTAAAATTCCTGTAAAATCATTAAGGAGTTGTACCACATCGCATTAATCTCCACGGCAAAGCCTTGACGCGCGGTTGGCAAAATGCCTTGATAATTGACATCCATCCACGTCAATTGATCCTCGCCACTGCCCCCAGCAATAAGATGATTGCTACGCATGCCAATCTGATAATCGGTGCCTTTTTGGTAGTGGATAACAATACTTTCGATCACCTCAAGCAATTCATCGCGGATAAAGCGCAAATCCTCGGTGGCTTGATAGTAGTAATATGCGCTGATAATGAAGAGCAACGCCCCATCGATGGTATTATAGCGACTCTCCCCACTTTTGGGATCAAAGAGATTGGGGATAAGCCCGCGCCGTTCATAGCGCGCAAACGATCGCAAGAGGCTCTTCATCTCGATAAAGCGCCCCGTGGTTAGCAACGCACCCCAGCTGGCAATCATGCTGTCGCGTCCCCAATCAGCAAAAAAAGGATAGCCTGCAATGATCGAGGTTTCGTCTTGATCTTTCTTTATAATATAAGCATCGCTGGCGAGGACGAGTTGATGCGCGAGATCGCTCTGTAGGGCGCTTGCTTTGAGTAGATCATTAAGACGCGAAATTTCGTTCTCGATCATCACATCAGGATGAAGCATAGGATCTTCATTCAAGGCAAACACGACAAAAAATTCGGCTTGTGGCGCGCTGGTTTGGTAGCGAATTTCATGAAATACCGCATCAAACGTCGTCGCTGGTCGCCCATCACGCGCATCATAGGCAAAGTAGAGGGGCGAAGCCCATTGGGCAGGTAGGGTAATTTCTTTGCCGTTGTGGTGAAGATTTAGGAGTAAATCATTGTGAACAAGCGATTTGGGCGTATATCGATAGGCTGAAAGATCATTATGGGCAAGCAGTTGGTTCTTATCTCGCATGGTGTAGTGCGGAGTAAGTTCGAGTTGGATAGGCATTTGCATCGGATTTTCCACGCGGTAACGTACCAAGAGTTGATTCTTGCCATGGGGCATACAGAGCTCCTTGGTGATGGTAACGCCATGGCTACGGTAGGTAAAGGTAGGCAGGTGCGTCTGATTAAAGTGATGAAACGAGGCAAAACCATCTTCACTCTCAAAAGGATTGACACAAGATTGGCTTTGTAGCCTGCACTGCTGGCCATCGATGGTGAGTTGCTCTTGGAGTCGACGCACCAAGAGATAGCGTTGAGTTGGATTTTCGATGCTCGCCATAAAGAGCGCATGGTCGCCACGGGTGGCAGAGCCAGCAAGGGTTAGGCTAGAGTATCCACCTAAACCATTGGTAACTAAATAATTAAAACGCTCTAAATCGGGCAGAGATGTCGCGTTAATTTTGGTAAGTGTGATGCTCATGGGAGCCTCCTTGGGGTAATGATTTATGTTATTCTTATATGTTTAAGATAAAGAAAACGATTTTTTCTTCATATGCTCTCATCTCATTTAGCGAATTTGTTGATGATATAGGGCAAAGAGGTTGGCGAGAAAATCAGTTGGCGAAGGTTCATTAGCAGAAAATCGCCCGATCTCGTTTATGTGAAATCCACCGTTGAGATCGGGTTGAATGGAGAGAAAGAGGGTGGTGGGATCTTCGTTTTCTTGGGAGAGGATAAAGAGGTAAGCGAGGGGTTGATTGAGGAGAAGGCTAATCACCGCATCGCGCGCATGGACGCTGTCGAGGAACTTAAAGGTGTGTTCGGGATTTTCTTGCGCGAGGGAGTCAAGAATTTCCTGCGCCATCGCTTTGATTTCGGGGCGCGAGCTATAGAGATAGCGAAGATTGCTTTGGGGGATGCTCTGCTGGAGATGATTGAATTGTTGAATAAATTCGGCATGTGGAAGGCTAAATAACGATGTTTCGAGCGCTTGTGCTTGTTGTTGGAGCGGAGAAAAATCGAGGGTATCGAGCCAAAATTTTTGCTGTTCTTGAAAAAAATCGGCATTAAAGGGGCGATTCCCCACCTTATGCCAGAGGATGAAGGCACCTATCACCAAAAAGAGCGCGGACGTAAATAGCATAATGGCGCTCTCGCGTTTGAAACGATTGATTACGAGCATAAAAACTCCTGCTTTTGGGGACACCTAGGCGCATCGTCGATCTTCATATATAATTATTATATAGCAGGTTTAGCAAAATCGCAAGCAAAAAATGCAAGATAAAACCATCCATCAGCAGGCAAGGAGAGAAATGGCTAATGAGATACGACTGATGGATGGTAGGTGTGATTTAATATCGATAGGTTTCGTGGTTGAATTTAATCGATTCTTGGGTGTTGATGTCGAAGAGGTGAAGGAAGTTGGTGTCGAGAACCAACTGAATTTTTTGGTCAACGGCGATATCCACATTTGGAGCGATGCTCGCAACAAAGACTTTACCGGGTTCAGGTTCAAAGTAGATCATCAAACTATCGCCAAGGTACTCGATATTAACGACTGTAACTGAAATAACTGCTTCGGGGAAGTGATGCTCGTAGGTCGTGCCGTGTTTGATATCACCAGAACGAACGCCTAGTGTGATGCGTTTACCATTGTAGCCCTTCTTTTCGAGGAGTTGGATGTCATGCGGGGAGAGCTTAATGGAAAATCCTTTGCAGGAAAAGATTCCATCTTTGTAGTCGCCCTGTACGGTTGCCATAGGAGGCATGCCCATAAAGGTGGCGACAAAGAGATTGCGCGGAGTTTCATAGAGTTCTCTAGGGCTACCAATCTGCTGGATTTCCCCCATCGACATCAGCACGATACGATCGGCCATGGTCATTGCTTCAACTTGGTCGTGGGTTACGTAGATGGTGATAGCCCCTTTCGCGCGGTGCATACGTGCGATTTCGGTGCGCGTGGTGGTGCGAAGTTTGGCATCGAGGTTACTAAGGGGTTCGTCCATAAGGTAGATTTTAGGGGTACGGATCATGGCACGTCCGAGCGCGACGCGCTGGCGTTGACCACCAGAGAGCGCCTTTGGTTTACGGTCGAGATACTCGGTGATGCCCACCACTTGCGCAATGGCATCGACCCGCTCTTTGATGTCATTCTTTTCAAAACGACGAAGCTTGAGTCCGTAACCGATATTGTCGCGCACGCTCATGTGGGGATAGAGCGCGTAGGATTGGAAGACCATGGCGATGTCGCGATCTTTGGAGGACATCTCATTAACGCGTACGCCATCAATGAGGAAGTCGCCTTCTGAGATATCTTCAAGCCCGGCGATCATACGCAAGGTGGTCGATTTTCCACAGCCCGATGGTCCGACAAACACGATAAATTCGCCGTCATTAATGGTAAGATTAAAATCCTTAACGGCATAAGCATCCGAGTGGGGGTACTTCTTTTTGACATGGCGTAATTCAATTTTACTCATATGAAATTATCCTTTTACTCCGCCGGCGGTGAGACCACCAACGATATATTTTTGGAATACAAAGAAGAGCACTACCGGCGGTAATGCGGCTAAAATTGCTCCTGCGGCAAAGACATTGGGCGTGGAATTTTTAAAGTCAGTCACCAAGCTCTTGAGACCAAGCGCCAAGGTGGTGTCTTTACTATGCAAGGAGGCGAGCAAGAAGTTGGGCATAATAACATCACCCACGGGGGCTAAGAAGCTAAAGATACCCAATACGATGATCATCGGGACAACCAAAGGCAGGAGAATATCTTTAAAAATTTGAATGTGTGATGCGCCGTCGATCTTGGCAGATTCATCCAAATCGCGCGGAATGGAGTCGTAATATCCCTTCATAATGATAGAATTCATCGTGGTGCCACCGGTGATATAGACGAAACTCATAAAAATATAGGTCGCCAAGACGGGGTTAGCTGATTGATAGATACCAATAGAGCTAGCAATCGCATATAGGGCAATGAGCGCGCTTCCCGAGGGGATAATCTGAATGATCAAGAGCGAAATGAGTGCGGGTTTACGGGTTCGATAGCGATAGCGAGAGTAGATAAATCCAGAGATAGTAACGATAATCAGCGAGCCAAACATTGAGGCGAGGGAGGTAAAGAAGGTGTTTCGATACCAAGACCAATAGGCCGTCTGCTCGTTGAGGTGTTTAAAGTTACCCGTCCAGGTGAAATTCTCGGGGATAATCTTGGTAGAGAAGAGCGTATTTTGCGCATTAAAGGCGCTCATCACCGTAATAAAGAGCGGAAAGAGAATTAAAATCGTCATGAACAGAAGGATGGCATAACTCACGATAATGCCGCCCCACTTCATCAGTTTAAATTTATTGATCATTTACATAACCTCCTCATTTTTGAATGCGCCAGTCTTGAGCCAAGAGAATAGCACGATGACACCGACGATGGTACTGACAATCAAGGTAAAGACGGCAGCCTCATTAAAGCGGGATTTCATCATCAATTGGAAGCCCAAAGAGGCGATGGTCTCTAGCGGCCCGTACTCTGCACCAATCGGCTTAACCACAGACTCTGTAAGCATATAGATAATGACGACGTTGTTAAAGTTAAAGGTAAATTGGGTAATAAAGACCGGTGCGACACTAATCAAAATTAACGGTAAGGTAATTTGAAAGAAGTTGGTAAAGGCATTACCGCCATCGATGCTACTGGCCTCATAGAGGTCGGCAGGAATGGTTTGAAGCACGCCCGTAACCAGAATAAAGACGTAGGGAAAGCCCAGCCAACCTTGAATCAAAATAATGGTGATCTTGGCAAGCTCTGGCACAATCAAAAAGCCAATGGCTCTATCCATGTCGTAGGCTTGTCCGGTGAGAAAGGGCAAAACGATGCTATTCATGCCACCAAGTTTGGAGAAGAAGTATTGGAAGATCAGGATGGTTAAGAAGGCAGGCACCGCCCATGGCAGGATAAAGACAGTACGAAAGAAGGTCTTGCCTTTGATATACTTGTTGTTGGCGATAACGGCGAGAATGGTGCCTAGCGCGATAACGAGGATGGAAGAGGAGAAGGTCCAGACCACTGTCCAACTCAAGGTGTCACGAAAGAGCGCACTCATACGGTCGTCGGTAAAGAGCCTCGCGAAATTCTCCAAACCTCGCCACTCAATAAGGAAGGCAGGCGGAAGAATCGGCATGCGGTAGTTGGTGAAGGCCACGATAATCGAGAGGATAGAGGGGATAATAATGAAGGTGATGATCAAGAGGAATTTAGGTAGGGTTACCAGATTGGGCATTAGCTCGCCAGAGACGGCTTTGAAACTCTCTTTAATGGAGACGGCTTTACCAAATTCAGCGATTTCTCGCGCCATTTTGCGCGCATTGAGTGCGAAGGTATAGTGAATGAGAGCAAAAACCACCAAGAGTATCGTGCCGACCACCGCTCCCAGCAGGATGATGAAGGAGTCGTTGACATAAGGCTCGGCACCGATGGTGATAGATCCATTGGGTTGCTTTACCGCCAGCAACGAGAAGGTGGGGATAATAAATTGCACGATGGTAAGGATTTCCATTAGGAATAAGAGGATACCACCAATCCCTATACCCCAACGCTTAAGGAGTATGTGTCCACTACCGGGCAAAATTAATGAACTCAAAAAAACACTCTTATGTTTCATGTGAAACATCCTTTTTATCCATACAACATAGGTTGCGTAGGAATTGATTTTTTTTGTAAGATAGATGGCTATTATCTCTTTGTGAGATAAAGAATAAGATGCTTATGCGTCTATCTTTTGTATAGACGCATAAGGGGTAAAATCTTAACGACGATTTACATCTTCAATGTCGCGTGCAATACGATTTTGTGCTGCTTCGAGAGCGGCTTGTGGGTTTTCGCCGTTGGCAATTTGCTTAAGGGCATCAGCCATGGGTTCCCAAATTGTTTTAAATGCAGGAAGGTTGGGCATAGATTGTCCAGTAGAGGTCGCAATAAAGGCAATCTCTTGGAGAGATCCTTCGGGATATACTACGCCAGTATGAGGTGCAACTTCGTCGGTCATTTCGTACCAAACTTGTGCATGTTCTTTTGTTGCCAAGAATTGAAGGAACTTTTGTGCCATCTCTTTGTTACGGCTAAAGGCATTTAGACCCATACCTTTGGTGCCAACAAGCGCTTGGTAGGGGTGAGATCCATCCCAGCTAGGAATAGGAGCTACACCTGCATTTACACCGGCAGCAGCAATGTCGGCAAGTGCCCAAGGTCCATTGATGATGTAATTTACGTCGCCGTCGGCGAGGGCTTTCATCATTACGTCGTAGGAGATGGTATCATCACGCATGAGCGTCCAGTGAGAAACACCACTACCGTAGAGAGATTGAATGGCACGTCCGGCTTCGATAGCACCACTATTGGCAAGTCCTAAGTCATTCTCGTCGTTGCCAAAGATGTATCCGCCTTTGGTGGAGAGCATACCGGCTGCGTGGTAGAAGTCGGTAAATTTAGCTGCCCAGTCGCTGGGGTTGAGCTGAGAGAGATAGGTGGGTGCACCAGCAACCTTATCTTTGTTGTAGATAAGCAGGGTGGTGTCGGTAGACATAGGCACAAAGTAGAGTTGATTCTGATAGGTTCCCGCCATGCGAGCGTTATCGGTGTAGCCACTGATATTAAAACTCATCGCTTCGATGAGGCGTTGCTCGGAGAGATCGCCTACGCGGTCGTTGACGATCATAAAGATATCAGCGGAGTTACCACGCTGTATGGCGAGGTTGTCTAATACGTCGAACATTTTTACGCCAACGATCTCAAAATCTACTTCATGGTTACGTTGAAAATCTTGCGTGATGCGCTCAAAGTAAGGCACGTAACTCTCTTCTACGGCGATTTGTAATTTGGCGCGCCCACCGCCTGTTGCATTATTATTGGCTTTCGGACATGAGACCAACAATAGAGCTAGCGCGAGTAAAAATAGAACTTTTTTCATTTTAAACAACTCCTTTCCTCTTCTTCATCAAGAAAATGTTGATGAAGATACTGCAATAAAATAATATGAAAATAATTATGATACTTTCATCTAATTAATTATAGCACGACTATAGAAGGATTTGTCAACAAAAAAAGATAAAAAAGCGTATAAAAGGTTACTCGATCTCCTCTTTTTGTTCAAAGTGCATGGCTTGTTCGATCTCTTTGCCTAGGAAGTAGGAGATAAAGGTGCGCATGAGGATGACGGCAGCGAGGATGATGATCTCTTGACTGGAGGGGTGGGCGATGGTGGCGATGATGTCGGCGGCGATGAGGAATTCAAGGCTCAAGAGGATATAGGAGCCTAGATAGGCGCGCACTTTTTGACGTTCGGCCATTTTATGCGAGAGCTTAAGCTTCTTAAATTCGATGTGGATAAGGCGTAATCCACTACGAAAGACGCCGTAAATAAGAATAATTACGGATACGGCATTCATGGCGTAGGTGGAAATGTCTAAAATATGTTCGTAAATCATAAAAAAAATCTCCTTAATATCATATTCCTTAGTCATAGAATACATATATTAAGAAGAAAAGACAAGCACGATACACCTTATTGCAAAGAGAACATAGCATTATTCTCCCATCACAAAGGTTATATTTTCGAATGTATCCCAGTTGATTTGGCGAACAAAGTAGATGTATCGGCTGGGATAGACGCTTGTACGCACGGCAAAGAGCAGATGAAATTCCTCTTGGGCATCAATGTTTAGTTTAGGGAAGAGTCTATTGAGATCGGCGACATCCTTATTTTGCACCGACCACGCGGTAAAGTCGTATAATACTTCATCCCCTCTTAACAATGGGGTACGATCGAGACGTAACGTTCCATCTTGTTGGGCTACACTCACCGTCGGATGGGTAACATCGGTAAAGTCTAGGTGTATTAGCGCATCATCTAAAAAGATAAAGTGCCCTGGAGAATTGGGGATGTCTAAATAGTTAAAGCTTCCATAGGCGTTGGTGTCGCTCCAGCCCTCGATGGTGGGGATGTACTGCTGGGGATTCTCTTTAAAGTCTTGTGCCACTCTTTTGGGAATAATGAGGTAGCGAAGATAAAATTTCGTGTTTGGTTTAAAGATGAGCAAGACATCTTCTGGAAAGAAAGGTCTCTGGATGGTGAGAGTGAAATCACTTGGCGTAGGATTTCCTGGTGAGCCTTCTGGATTTGGTGTGGGTACGGGTAATAATGGGTTCTCCGGTGTGGGAGGATTGATGGCGGGTTTACAGCTGATGCATAGGGCGGTTAGCATTAAGAGCAACCAGCATTGCTTATTGTTCATAAAAGATCTCCTTTTTATTTTTTCATTTTTTTAATAGTAAGAGGAGAGTAAGAAGAAAAATAAGTCAACCTAAGGGTGCGAGTTATAACCGTGTTAGGTTGACAAAAATGAGCATGCAATACAATGATATAGAGCCTGATGGTTAATCTTGCATGGTGTATACGAACTGATCCAAATTGTCGAGGTTGACGGGATGGTCATAGAAGTAGTAGGGCGCAAGCTTGGTTGAGGGCTCATGAAAGCTTAGGAGCAGCAGCAGATGGAATGTCTCTCCAGCGTGAACCGCTAAATGGGGAAAGGCTTCGTTTAAATACCTTACATCGCTATCTTGAAGCGACCAAGGTTCCTCGAACGATTTTTCAAAACTTGCTCTGCGTAGGGGTGCATCGGTAACGTTATTGATATCGTTGGCAGAATAGAAGTGTTTGTAGGAGAGCGTTGGCGCATTACGGTTGGTGAAATCGAAGCGAATGAGGCGTAAGTGGGAGCGGTAAAAGTAGTCTGAAGGGACTTTGCTGTTTTGCAAGAAGTAATTAGCATTCGACCTACTGATGTTAGAATGAGACCTACTGATGTTGAGGAAATTTGTCGCGCCAAAGATACCTCCTCGTCTCCACGTGCTTAATGTAGGGGCGAATCTTTGTGGATTAGCACGAAATGATGCTAGTTTAGATGTTGGGATCAACATGTAGCTTAGTGCAATAGAGGTTTTCGGTCTCTCTAATCTTCTAATCTTGTCGTAAACAGCTGGCAATAAAAAGGGATCTTTGATGCTTACTGCGATGGGAATGATTGGTGTGGGCCTTGGTTGAGGTGCAGGTGCTGTAGGTGGCGCAACGACTTGTGGGGCGTTCTCCGATGCTGGTGGATTCGTCTCGGGCGTTATGGGGGCAGGTTGAGGTGCAGGTGCTGTAGGTGGCGCAACGACTTGTGGGGCGCTCTCCGATGCTGGTGGATTCGTCTCGGGCGTTATGGGGGCAGGTTGAGGTGCAGGTGCTGTAGGTGGCGCAACGACTTGTGGGGCGCTCTCCGATGCTGGTGGATTCGTCTCGGGCGTTATGGGGGCAGGTTGAGGTGCAGGTGCTGTAGGTGGCGCAACGACTTGTGGGGCGCTCTCCGATGCTGGTGGATTCGTCTCGGGCGTTATGGGGGCAGGTTGAGGTGCAGGCGCTGTAGGTGGCGCAACGACTTGTGGGGCGCTCTCCGATGCTGGTGAATTCGTCTCGGGAGTTCTGGGGATAGGTTGTGGTTCTGGGGTCTGCAGTGGATTTGTTGTTTGCGCTGGCGAGGTAGACTCTGGGATAATTTCGGGTTCTTGGCTTGAAGGTGAAACGCTTTCTTGATTAAGAAGAGCTTCTTCTTGGTTGGCTGAGTCAGAAGGAGCACTATGCGCTGGCGGGATAATTTCGGGTTCTTGGCTTGAAGGTAGAACGCTTTCCTGATTAAGAAGAGTTTCTTCTTGGTTGGCTGAGTCAGAAGGAGCACTATGCGCTGGCGGGATAATTTCGGGTTCTTGGCTTGAAGGTAGAACGCTTTCTTGATTAAGAAGGGTTTCCTCTTGGTTGGCTGAGTCAGAAGGAGCACTACGCGTTGGCGGATTGGTTTCTGCTGATGGGGGAGAAATGCTCTCTTGCGTAGGTGGATCGGTGGGGGCGGGAATGGCTTGGCTTGGTGGATCCTCTGGCGCTGGAGGAGGAGTATGTGGTTTACAGGCGATAGCTAGCCACATTGCGCAGATAAATAATAATGTTTTGTTTTTCATAAAAAACCTCCTGTTTATTCCTTATAACACAAAGAATAAGCTTTTTGAAAGATAAAGTCAACCCAATAGTTGCAAAAAGAGCAACTATTAGGTTGAGAAAAAGTAACGAGATAAAACGAGGAGGTTATTCGCTCATGGTGTATTGGAATTTTTCTAGATTATGCATGTTAATGGTGTAGGTATAGTAAGATCCTCCATCTACCACACGCAGAAGAACCAACAGGCAGAATTTTTCTTCGGGTTGTGGGGCTAAATCTGGAAAGGTTGTGTTAAGGGAGTCAATATCCCCATTTGATGGCGACCATGGATCGGATAAAGGTATCTCGAAATCTGCTCTTTTTAGCAGTTCATTGGTAACAGTGGGAATGCCTATCCCATTATAGGAAATCGTGGGGGCATTAAGATTGGTAAAATTGAGGCGTAGCCAGCGTAGGTTTGGTGTGAGGAATTCATCGGGTTGATTTGGTGCGTGTTTAAAGTAGTTCCAGCCACTTAGGCTTCCACCAAAACTCCATTTATTAAGAATAGGGATAAATTTGTCTGGGTCGGCACGGAATTCGTCTAATTTTACTTCGGGAATTAAAACATAGCGTAGGGAGATTTTCGTATTATCTCTAATAGAATCCATGACCTCGTCAGGGAGAAAGGGGTAGGTAACGATAATATCAAGTTCGGATTCTGGGTCTGGAGTAGGTTCAGGCTCTGGGGTAGGATCTGGGTCTGGGGTAGGATCTGGATCTGGGGTAGGATCTGGATCTGGGGTAGGATCTGGATCTGGGGTAGGATCTGGATCTGGGGTAGGATCTGGATCTGGGGTAGGATCTGGATCTGGGGTAGGATCTGGATTTGGATTTGGATCTGGATCTGGATTTGGATCTGGTGCGGGTTTGTCTATGGTTTGATTGTTCCCACTTGGGTTAGACTTAGATGCTGATGGCTTACAGCTTACTATGGTAGCCACACATAAAAGCAACAGCAAGGTTACTCTCTTTTTGCTAAACATACATTTACGCTCCTTTATCTGTAAAAAAAGATCATGTAAACCTAATAGCTACAAGAAGTGCAACTATTAGGTTGAGAAAAAGTAACGAGATAAAACGAGGAAGTTATTCGTTCATGGTGTAGTAGAATTTCTCTAGGTTATCAAGGTTAAGGGTGTAGGTGTAGAAGTATTCTCCGTTTCGTCGACTCATCTCTTTTACGCGAAAGAGAATGAGTAAGTAGAATTTTTCTCCAGCTTTTACGGCTAACTCGGGGAAGGTTTTGTTTACGGAGATAACATCAGCGTCTTGCAAAGACCAAGTTTCAGAGAATGGCTTTTCGTATTTGATTCTCTTTACTAGCTCATTGGTAACGGCAGGGATGCCCTCTCCACTATAAGACATGGTGGGTGCATTACGGTCGGTAAAGTTGAGGCGTAACCAGCGCAAGTGAGGAGTAAAAAAGAAGGTCGATTGTTCTAGATCGTGTTGTAGATAATTATACTTGCCTAAGGCTCCGCTAAGACTCCATTTGTTGAGAATAGGGACGAATTGGTTTGGGTTGGCACGGAAGGCGTCTAACTTTGCTTCAGGAACTAAAACGTAGCGCAGGGAGATGGTTGTATTCTCTGTAACAGAATCCATTGCATCTTTAGGGAGAAATGGGTAGGTAACAATAACATCAATATCTGAGACTGGCGGTGGAGGTGGTGGTAAAGGCTCTGGTTCTGGATCTGGGTCTGGGGTAGGATCTGGGTCTGGGGTAGGATCTGGGTCTGGGGTAGGATCTGGGTCTGGGGTAGGATCTGGGTCTGGGGTAGGATCTGGGTCTGGGGTAGGATCTGGGTCTGGGGTAG